>PTLH01000121.1 GCA_002938035.1 Alphaproteobacteria bacterium MarineAlpha3_Bin6 | reverse complement strand
GGCTGCTGCGGAAGTAGCGGGAGCTGCGGCGCAGGCAGCCTTCGTTGGGCCAGAAGACAACTTACCCCCTCCAGTGGTCCAGAGCGGTAACAATGTGACTGGTTCTATATTTAATTCAACGTCAGGGAACGATAACTTTACCGGCGGTCCTAATAGTGACGTTTTCAACGCCGGAGCGGGAGCAGATACATTTAGAGGCAATGGTGGCGCGGATATTTTTAAATTTACCAGTGCAGGTGATTCGCCAACTAGTGGCTTTGACACCATCGCGGACTTCCAGCCAGGTGTTGACAAAATCGATTTGTTTCAGATTAGCGGCACGAACGGGAAAACATTCGACTTCATTGGAACCACAGCCTTTACAGGTTCAAGTAACAATAAAGTAGAGGCACGTCAGGACGGCTCAGGAGACCTGGAAATCGACACTAGTGATAACGGTTCTGCCAATATGAAAATTGCATTGACCGGAAGTGTAACGCTAACTGACTCCGATTTTCTATTTACACCAGCATCATCCTAGCATGGTGGAACCTTCCCGGATCCTATTTGATCGGCAGGTATTGTAAATCGATGCCCTTCTCTTATCTTTGACATTCAGGCTTGGCGGTGCATGACTTGACGGTATAGCTTAATTGTTCACATGTTTTCTGTTTGTCAGCCTATTGCAGTTCTTATCGAAAAAAAGAATATTAACCCCGGTTAAGAATTGTCTAATCCAAGGGGTTAAGAATTAGATTATGATTATTGCCCTAAATGAATTTCAATTCGAAGAACGTGAGCCTTTTCATGAAGTCACTACCATTTGGTACCAAGTATAAAGGGTACGCATCACCAACGGCCTATCAGAAATGAATGAGCTGTTACGGAGGTTCAGTGCCAATCCGCGCCTAACAGTCGAGCTTTTGATTGCATCCTTCTTCGCAAGCGTACTCGCTTTGGCCATGCCAATCTTCGTTATACAAGTTCTCAATAGATACGTTGCCCATGGGGTAGACGTCACACTGGCTACCTTGACTTTCGGCGCACTAATAGCAGTCGTCTTTGAATTTGCATTCCGGCAAATCAGACTCAGGTTAGCCGGCGGACTTAGCGAAAAGGCTGATCTCGACCTCTCCGACGCCGGATTTAAATCGCTTCTTTACTCTAAACCAGCCGCCCTGGAGACTGTTCATTTGGGAAAACGCCAACAGGCAATAGCCGGGATTAACAGCATCTATGCCGCTTACAATGCAGTCAATATTAGTTCACTCCTTGATGTGCCCTTTTCGATGTTGTTTTTGCTAGTCTTGTATTTGCTTAGTCCACTCCTTGGAATAATCGCGACGGTTTTTGTGGTGTTAGCTTTCATTGCAGGGACTGTCACCATGACCTCAATGCGTCGTCCAACTCGGCAATCGGCGGATGCAGCCGGTAATATTGCCCCGCTCATAGGAACGGCCAGCCGTGAGCTGGATATGGTTCGTGCCTTTAATGCCGCATCATTCCTGGGAAATGCATGGTCTCTGCACCAGAGTAAGTTTAATGGCCTCAGGCAAGTGATTGTAAACCGCCAGGGATTAATCCAATCCTTTGTTCAGGCGTCGGCGGGAGTTACGGGTGTATCTATAATTGCTGTTGGGGGTGCATTAGTTGTCCGTGGGGAATTGGATGTTGGAGCATTGATCGGTGCGAACATCCTGGCCGCTCGTGCGCTTCAGCCCGTTTTCCGATTTACCCAGTTGGTGGAGAGCTTTGTGACTGCCCAGCAGGCTGTCGAGACCCTTGGCCAGATTACGCTACTTCCTCGAGAAGGCACCGAGGGTTCCGCAAAAAGGAACTACACGGGAAGCCTTGAATTTAAAGATGTCGCTTTTGCCTACCCCGGATCAAAGGTTCCGCTCTTTGAGAGATTCTCCCTTGCAATTGAGCCAGGCCGAACGATGCTGGTCATTGGTGCAAATGGAACGGGTAAATCAACACTTGCTCGACTGATTGCTGGACTCATTGAACCTGGTCGTGGCGAAATACTCGCTGATGGCATAAACCTTCTCCAGATTGCGCCGGAATGGTGGCGGAGACAGATTGTATTCCTTCCACAGGAACCCGTTCTCTTGACAGCCAGTATCGAAGAAAATATTGGGGTGAACAACCACAGTCTCGATGAAAGAGGCGTTCAGTCCCTTATCGACCGCGTCGGTTTGCGTGGATTTGTTGATGAGAGTGCCGATGGTATCAGGACGATGGTTCAAGACAACGGTCGGTCACTCGCGGTCGGAATACGCCGCCGGATAGCTCTTGCACGTGCCTTGGCGACGAATGGTTCGCTGGTTATTCTTGATGAACCGACAGAAAGCTTTGACAAGGATGGAAGAGAAATCATGGGCACCGTCGTTAGTGAACTTCATCGAAAAGGTTGCACCATTATTGCGTTCTCCCATGATCGCGTTGCATTTAAGGGTGCCGATATACTTGTAGACCTCAATAGCAAGCCCATTCCAGAGATTGTGCAGAATTCACGGCCGGAGAAAAACACCTCCCCGAATGGACCAACGACCGCCTCGGAGGCAGCGTCATGAATGCCGGGCCCGAAGCAAAGAAAAAGACCCAGTCTGCACGTCGCCTCCTTTACCTTTGTGTTGCCGGGGTAACGGCATTTATCATGTGGGCTTTCGTGGGAGTTCTGGCCGTAGTCAGTATTTCTCCGGGTGAAGTAATCCCGGCAAGCCAGGTCAAGACGGTCCAACACCTTGAAGGAGGTATCGTAAGAGAGATAGCTGTGAAGGAAGGTGACCAAGTTATCGAGGACCAGCCACTCGTGGTTCTGGAATCCACAACAAGTGGAGCTGATGTCACCGAACTTGTGGCCCGGATAAATGGGCTCAAGATAGAAATAGCCCGGCTGGCGGCGGAGGCTAGAGGAGCTGCTACCCTGAAATTTGCTAAGTCCCTAATCCAGGCAAATCCGGAATTTGCGCGGGAAGAGGAAGGCCTGTTTTATAGCCGGCGTAAAAGACTGAGAAATGAACGGACCAGTCAGACTCTATTTATCTCCCAGCGCAAAGAAGAAAACCGTGAAATAATAGCGAGGGTACGCAATGCCCGCCAGTCACTAAAGCTGCTAAACGAGCAAATTTCGATTTCCGAGCAACTCCTTAAAGAAGATCTCAGCAATCGTTACACCCATCTAAATTTGCTCAAGGAGGCCTCTTCTCTTAAAGGTACTGTGGAGGAGGGTGAAGCCGCCATCGAGCGATCGAAGATGGCGTTAAAGCAGGCTCGGGTTAATCTCAAGCGCATTCAAGATAAATACGACGAAGAAACCAGAATGACCCTTGAGGGGGCGCGACGTCAACTCGACGAGTTATTGCCGCGTCTGACCAAATTCCAAGATAATTTGCAACGAACCGTTCTTAGATCACCGGTCAGTGGTGTCATAAAGACGGTTTACGTCGCCACTATTGGCGGGGTAGTGGCTCCGGGAGAAGCTGTCGTAGATATCGTTCCGGGGAAAGACCAACTTGTGATAGAGGCACGTCTTCCAACTCAGGACATTGGTTTTGTTCAGGCAGGACAAAGCGTACTGATCAAATTGGCGTCCCCAGACGTTGTGAGGTTCGACAATTTGGAGGGTAAAGTAATCACTGTTAGTCCTGATACATTAACCTCGATAGACGGTCAGCCCTTTTACCGCGTCAGAATTGAAACCGAGCGCGATTACTTTAAGCGCGGGGGAGACCGTTACCAACTGTTCCCTGGTATGCAGGTCATAGCATCAATCCATACGGGGCAACGAACAGTAATGCAGTACTTGATGGATCCGTTCTTAAGCTCTGTTGATAACGCCTTAACGGAGCGCTAAGTAATGTTTGCCATTGGTTTCAGGTGGTAGTCTTTATGAGCTTTGGCTAAAGGATAGCGTTTTGCCGCATTAGAGTGGATTTCAGGTCTACTCAGAATTTACCTATGGTGTCGGAAAAAGGCCCATAGGATGGTATGATGGAAGGATCAAAGTAATGATAAAATGTTCTTTTATTATTACTTTAATCGTCATGCTTTCAGGTTGTGTAGCTTCCGTCCAAAAATCTATTTATAGTGAGGGCGACTTTACGCTCAGCGGTAGTCTCTGCAAACCACAGGGTAGGGGTCCCTTTCCAGCTGTTGTATTTAATCACGGTGGTGTTGGGCCAATCATCGGCGGTGCACCGGAAGAGACTTGTGCTGCGCTTGCGAAAGCGGGGTTTGTCGGATTTTCTCCAATCCGACGTCTCGATAGGCCGTTATTCGGACATCTGGATGACGTAAATGACGCAGTCGATTATGTAAAAAATTTGCCGTATGTCCGGTCCTCCCGGATAGGCGTGATGGGCTTTTCGAGGGGAGGTCTACTTACCTACCAAGTGGCAGTCCAGCGGCGCGATTTTAGGGCTGTTGTCATTATGGCATCGGCCGTACACCCTTCTTTGAACTTAAGTCAGGCCGGTGCGGTTTCAGCGCCGGTGTTGGTTCTTGTTTCGGAGAATGATACTGGATCTCGAAGGACCCGCGGCAGAAATACGTTAAAAACGACCCAACAACTCTTTCGGGCATTAAAAGAGGCGGATAAAGATACGACCCTCATTGTTTATCCGGCATACGGTGACGATGGCCATACACTGTTTTTTTGCGTGGGCAGCTATTGGACTGATGTTATCGCATTTCTCCATACTCACTTATAGCGCAAGACAAGACGTTAATCATTTAAAGCGTGACAAGCTTATGGAATATGTTTTTTAAATGTGACGTGAGGGCTTTTGGAGATAGGGATGGTGAAATAGTGCACCCTCTTTATTATATTATTTATAACGATGCACATTAAATAAAGTGGAGAACCAAACCATGAACACGGAGTTTTTTGCAGATTTGATTCATTTAATTTTTAAGGCTCCCTTAGATTTGGTGGGACACACGTCTTTTATTCTCACGGCACTGTCGTTCTATGTGCGTGACATGATATTCCTGCGGTCCTTGGCAATCGTCAGCTGTATTGTAGGTATTGTCTATAACTTCTTTAACTTTGAGCCCCCACTTTGGCTTGTTATATTTTGGCTCTCAGTCTTCATATGCATAAATGGCTACCGCATAATTGGAATTATCCTTGAACGTCGATCTATCAGTTTTAACGAAGAAGAAATGGAATTACATGAAACGGTATTTCAGAACTTTACGTCTCTTGAATTTATGAAGTTAATGCGCATTTCAGAGTGGCGTTCAGTTGAAAGTGGACACCAATTCGCAGAACAGGGAAAAGTCATTGACGGTTTAAATCTTCTTTTCAACGGTGAGGTAATTATTACACGAGATGACAAAGAACTGGGCCATGGACGTGACGGTTCAATGATTGGTGAAATGTCTTTTATTCAGGGTGGAGCGGCGACGGCGACCGTTTTGTCGACGCGAGCATGCCGATACGTCCACTGGCCAAAAGAGAATTTAACGAGTTTATTAAATCGTAATCCTAGTATGGATATTGCTATGAAACATGTGTTTAGCCTGGATTTGACGCGCAAGCTTGCCGGTCCAGAACCAATAACGGATAGCTAAACACCTTATGGAATTTTTTAATTACTAAATTAACCTCAATGCAATTATCCATAAAAGGTATTTGAGGCTCGCTCTATTGCCGGTTAGAGATTTTGTTCAAGAACATGCTCATAAGGTCGGCCACTCACCCGTATTATGCGTTCTGGCGGAAGGTTAAGGGTTGGGTCGTCCTCGGGTTTATCCAATCCGCGCTCAATAAAAGCGCCTAAATTCCGGCCGTGGGTAACTGCACGTTTTCCTGCTTGGAAACGTTCATTTTCGTATCGCGTAAGAGCTTCAGAAATTGTGTGGCATTCTGACAAAGAGGTCGCCAGTGAAATAGCATCCTGTGCGGCTTTAAGGACACCCACCCCTACATGCGGTCGGGCGACGAAGGCTGCATCCCCGATCAATGCTACATTATTAAAAACGATGCGATCGGAATTAACATCGTAGATTGGCTGAAACATTGTTGTGTCAGCTTTGAATACCGCCTCCAGAAAGTTTTCTGGCATAAGTCTTTGAGCGTTCATTTTTAGCTCGTCAATGTGGTTCCTTTGTATAAGAGGTGGCGGAATTCCATTTTCATGTAAGTATCCCTCGTTATCAGTCAAAAGTTCTTTGAGGTTTTCTTCTGTAGTTGGGTAATACCAAAGATAATTGTAACGACGCTTGCCAATGGTAACTGA
>PTLH01000120.1 GCA_002938035.1 Alphaproteobacteria bacterium MarineAlpha3_Bin6 | reverse complement strand
GAGGCCATGGTTGCTGAAAAGCCGGAGGATAGACCTGCTGCGCCAGCTATGCCGCCAGACATGGGCGGCGGTATGGGCGGTATGGGCGGTATGATGTAAGCTGCTCGGCTAGTATGCGAGGGCCCGCTTTGAATTGGGTAAGCGGGTCGTCTCATAAATTTAGATCAACCCATGTAGTTGATTTTTGATTGGTCTGCTTAATTTGGTGAGTATTAGTAGACTGATTCAAGACCTTGATTGTGAGTTTAGTTGAACGATGGGACAGATGATTACTATTGAGGGGTTAACCAAGCGTTTTGGCTCACTCACTGCGGTAGATAATATTTCTTTGTCTGTGGGGCGTGGTGAAGTATTAGGCTTTTTGGGCCCTAACGGCGCTGGTAAATCCACCACCATGAAAATGCTAACGGGCTACTTGCCGATCACATCAGGCAGAGCATCCGTATGTGGTTTTGATGTTGTCAGTGATGCAATTAAAGCGAGGGAAAAAATTGGTTATTTACCTGAGGGTTCTCCGCTCTATGGAGATATGTCATGTCTATTATTCCTCAATTTTGTTGCAGAAATCCGGGGATATCGCGGGGCTCAGGTTAAAGATAAAGTAAACTTAGCCATCGAACGGCTAGAACTTGAAAGCGTAATAAATAAGCCTATAGAGACACTTTCAAAAGGTTTTAAACGTCGCCTTGGTTTGGCACAGTCCATTCTTCACGATCCAGATGTTCTCATTCTTGATGAACCTACAGACGGTCTGGATCCAAACCAAAAACATCAAGTTAGGGGCCTTATTAAAGACATGGCTCCCGATAAGGCCATCATTATATCCACACATTTGTTAGAGGAAGTTGCGGCCGTTTGTTCCCGGGCCATTATTATCTCAGAGGGTAAAATTGTATTCGACGGAACACCCGAGGATTTTGCTGCGCGTTCCTCGATCCATAATGCGGTCACGATCCGACTAACTGGGGAAGATTTGGATAGGGTCGGTAATGAAATTGAAAGTATGGAGGACGTCCACCGCATCGAAACGATAAACGAAACTGGCGTCTTAAGACTTATTCCAAAGGACGGAGCGGTTATTGTTGAAAAAGTTAGCCTATTGATGCGGGATAAAGGTTTCAAGGTGGACGAAATATTTGTTGAACGCGGACACTTAGACGAAGTATTCCGCGACCTTACCATTGCTAACTGATTATTTTGTAGGGAGTTAAGTCTTAATGGGAAGTACGTGGGTAATCATTAAGCGCGAACTGGCTGCGTATTTTTCTACTCCTCTCGCCTATGTGTTTATTGTTATATTTCTGTCTCTTTCTGGTGCATTAACGTTCTTTATGGGTGCGTTTTTTGAGCGTGGCCAGGCTGATATGAATTCTTTTTTCTCTTTCCATCCCTGGCTTTATCTGTTCCTGATACCAGCAGTGTCTATGCGTTTGTGGGCTGAGGAACGCAAAAGTGGGACAATAGAATTATTACTTACATTCCCGATGCCTACATGGCAGATAGTTATTGGAAAATTCTTTGCTGCATGGATTTTCATTGCAATTGCGCTTTTCCTTACATTCCCACTGTGGATTACCGTCAATTGGCTGGGAGAGCCTGATAATGGCGTGGTCATAGCAAGTTATATTGGGAGCTTGGTCATGGCTGGCAGCTACTTGGCGATTGGTTCCTGTATTTCGGCGGCCACTAAGAACCAGGTTATTGCTTTTATTTTAGCGGCAGTTTTGTGCTTTTTGTTTTTGATGAGTGGTGTGGAGCTTGTTCAGGCATTTTTTCAGCCTTGGGCGCCCGTCTTTGTCTTGGATGCCATTCAGTCAATGAGCTTCTTGATACACTTTAATGGTATAATCCGGGGGGTGATTGACTTGCGAGATGTCATATATTTTGGCTCAATCATTGGTGTTTTCCTTTATGCAAATTCTGCTGTGATTGATCTAACTAGAGGATGATAAATTTTATACTATGAATAAACTGCATAATTTGGATAGAAAACAGATGGCAGTGGTTAGCCTATGCGTCGCCGCAATATTTTTGTTTTTCTTGAACATTCTTGCTACCGGAGAGATTAGAACGGCTCAGCTCGATCTGACAGAAAATAAACTCTTCACCTTATCCCAAGGGACGAAGGAAGTGGTTAAAGCTATCGACGAACCATTGACTTTCCGATTTTACTATTCAAATAAATTTGGTGAGATTAGTCCTGTGCACGGAAATTACGCTAAGCGGGTACAAGAATTTCTTGAGCAGTTGGAACTAATTTCTAACGGAAAAATTCAACTCAAGGTGATCCATCCTGATCCATTCTCTGTCGAAGAGGACGAGGCCGTAAAAATGGGAATCCAGGGAGTACCATTAGATCAATCCGCAGAGATGGGATACTTCGGTTTAGCGGCAAATAACAGTACGGATGACAGAAAATCTATCCCCTTCTTTAACCCTCAGCGGGAACAGTTCCTTGAATATGATCTAACGCGTATTGTTTTTGAGTTAGCGTCGCCTAAGAAAAAGAAGATTGGTTTGATTACGGGTCTACTTTTGGAGGCCGATCCTCTGCTGCAATACAAGCCTTGGCCGATCATCGAACAAATTACTCAATTCTTTGAAATCCAAAGTATAGACAGTTCCACCAAGGTAATACCTGAAGATATCGAGTTGCTTTTATTAATTCATCCGAGGGTGAATAGCGAAGCATTTAGATACGCAATTGACCAATTTGCCATGAGAGGTGGAAGGATTTTGGCCTTTCTTGATCCTCAGAATGAAACTGCACGCATGTCTCCGCAAACTCCACCGGGGGCGGGGTCCTCCGATCTTAAAAAATTATTCGATACCTGGGGGATAGAATTTGATCCTGATAAATTTGTAGGTGATCGAACAGCTGCAGTTCGGGTCAGTGCCAAAGTTGGAGGGCAAGACGTTATCGCTGATTATCTTTCCTATAATGTATTTCAAAACCGAAGTTTAAACCAAGAAGATGTCACCACTGCGCAGTTGAATACCATCCAACTAGCAAGCGCCGGTCATCTAGCTTTGAAAAAAGATTCTAAACTCACCATGACGCCACTGCTTACGACAAGCACCCAATCTCAGCACATCGATGCCGAGTTAGTGCGGGGGGAGATTGATCCGCAAAAGATTCTTAATCAGTACAAATCAGACAACCGTTCATTTACAATTGCTGCAAGGTTCTCAGGCCAGGTGAAAAGTACTTTTCCTGAAGGCCCCCCACCACTTGAGAAAAGTGACAAGGGTTCTGATGACAAGAGTAAAAAGCCTTTGCCGCCACACCTGAATGAATCTAACAAAGATTTGAACATGATCGTGTTAGCAGATACAGACCTGTTAACGTCACGGTTTTGGGTTCGCGAGCAAGACTTTTTTGGGCAGCGAATACAAGTACCAGTTTCCAATAATGCAGATTTTTTGGTTAATTCCTTAGAAAATCTCTCCGGCAGCCAGGCATTGATTAGTTTAAGGAGCCGTGGCCTTTCTATTCGGCCATTTTATCGAATTAAAGATTTGGCTACCGCCGCGGAAGAAAAATACCGATCTACAGAGCAGACGTTGTCAGCCAAACTCAAGGACTTGCAGAAAAAAATCAGTGGTCTGAATACAGGTGACAAGGCTGATACAAACATTGTTTTAACATCAGAGCAGAGTAAGGCATTCCAAACTTTCCGTATCGAGATGCTGGGAGTGCGAAAAAAATTACGGGAGGTTCAGCATAATCTTCGTAAAGATATTGAGAATTTAGATACCACGCTGAAAATTTTGAATATATGGACTGTACCGGTAATTGTGACAGTCCTAGCTGGTATTTTGGCTATTATTCGACGTAGACGTTATAACCAACCTCAATTGCAGGGATAAGAAACATTAACATTAATTATTAAAGAAACCAAAGTCATATGAATTCAAAATCATTTCTAATATTTTTGATATTTACAACAGTAGTTGTAATCGCGGCCGGAATTTCCATTGCATCAAGATACAACGCGACGACCAGTGGCTTTCTTGAAGAGCGTGTTTTCGAGGGATTTTCGAAGAAATTTTCCAATGTTGATGAGATTATAGTCCAGGATAAAGACAAGACGATCAAGGTGAAAAGATCGGGGGAAAATTGGTTGATGGTAGGACGTAGTGATTATCGGGCATCGTCGGAGGCGGTTAGAAATATCCTCGTTGGCGTAGCTGAACTGCGGCTAAAAGAGCCTAAAACAGAACGGGAAAATCTCTATTCTCGCCTTGCAGTCAGAGATGTTTCAGAACCCGGTGCAAAATCTACGCTTCTCACGATCAATGATAAAAACGGTGAAGTCTTAGCGACGCTGATCGTGGGTAGAGAAACATCTGAAGTTGCTGGAGCATCTGATGTGGGTCGCTATATTCGTAAACCTGGTCAGGCTCGTTCGTGGTTAGCGGAAGGAAGACTGGCACTACCCAACAATGTAAAAAAATGGGTATCGCCCCAGTTTTTGAATATTGCTAATAAGCGGGTCAAAGCGGTCAGTGTGTTGCATCCGGATGGTCAGGTGATGAATGTTTTGCGGATGAACCAAGCGGGTAAAACGTTTCGCGTCGAAAACCTGCCACCTGATCGAGAAATTGAATATCAATCCGACGTAGACAATATGGCTGACGGTATCGATAAACTGGAACTCGAAGATGTTCGTCAGGCTGGAAAAATTAAATACCCCAATGACCGTACTATCAAGACGACCTATCGCATGTATGATGGGTTAATCTTAGGTGCTGAAATATTTGAAGATGAGGCGAATAAATTTTGGGGTCGTTTCAAAGCAACCGCGGATTTGGGCGCAAGCAAGGAAATAAGAAAAGAAACCTCTCTTATTAATTCGACAGTTTCCAAATGGGTCTATGAACTGCCAGCTCATAAGTTTCGTTATATGAGCCGTAAACTTGAGGATGTACTCAAGCAACCAGAGAAACCCAAATCAAAAAAATAATCAAATAGATTATAACTCTTTGTCGAAATTAAATTACACCGCATTCTCGCAGTTATGTATTGTCATCTTTAGATAGCTCTATTAATCCCAACAAGAGTTTTGAGGATGCGGGCGGACATATGAGCGGAATGTTTGGTATGGAGCCGATAAACTACATTTCAATGGATGTTACTGACCAGTAAACCCGATTGTCTTATTTAAGACTGTCTAGCAAATCAAATGTTCTCTGAAATGAGAGTGCTCTTGCCTCGGGATTAAATATTTCTAAATTTTTGGAATTGGCAAAGCCGTGGCCTGCCTGATATTGGTAAATTGCAATATTAAATTTTCCGATCAATGCTGCATGAATTTTTTGGGTGTTTTCTTTCGTTATGTAATGGTCGTTTTTACCCATATGCAAAATTGTCTGGCAATTTATGTGTTTTCCTTCTTGAAGATGATCGTGGATGTGGGTTGCGTAGTAAGCAATCGCTGCGTCGGGATTCAAACGCGCTGCTGTCAGAAAACTAAGTGTGCCGCCCTCAGAAAAGCCTAGAATTGCAATCTTACCATTACAACCAGAATGGCTTTTAATTGTATTGAATACACACTCGATATCCCCGAGAGTAGTATCTTGATCTAGTTTGGAATAGGAGTTTACGCCCTGCAAGTAACCCACCTCTTTGGTTTTGTCGGCAACAAAGGCGGATCGGGAATGCCAATACAAATCTGGAGCGCAGGCTAGATAACCATTTTTAGCAAAAATATCAGCTGTCTTTTTGATCCAAGGGTCTAAAACAACTAGGTCACTCAACAGGACGATAGCGGGACATTTACGCGCCAACGGATGTGCTAAATAAGCACTAAAACCGTCTCCTCGCTTCGAAAAAATTTGTATTATTTTGCCCAGGATAAATCACCAAGATGTTGATAATGGTGAATAAGTTTCTATATGCTCGTGACATTAAGTCTACAAATAAACGGGATATGCATGGAGCAAACAATAAATTTTAATACTCAAAATAAATCCTTCTCGAACCACCAAATCCACCTGTGGATAAACTTGTTGATAACTTGGAAACTCCAAAAGCTTAAAACCACATTTCCCTAATTTATCTATTAATTAGTTACTTGATACAAAATAACCTATTGATTTTAATGTCTTTTAAGAGAATTAGAGCAATATTATAGATAAATTTACAGAATTAGTTCTAAATTGTAAAAAATTTAATGTTGTGTAAAACTCGTTGCTTCCAATAAAATATTAATGGTATTTAATTAGTGAAAA
>PTLH01000012.1 GCA_002938035.1 Alphaproteobacteria bacterium MarineAlpha3_Bin6 | reverse complement strand
TTTTATGTGCATTCTTGATGCAATGGCTAGTGGGCGTGATTATCAATTTATTTCCGAACACAGATGAAGGTGCTTTTGCGATAACCGGGTACTTTACTGCATTTGCGGTGATCTTAATACTGCAACTTTTAGGACTTATATGGTTTTGGGTCAGCCGCTACATTTATGTTGGCTGGTCTCCTAATAATAAATGCTAATCCATAGGGCTTCACCTTTAACTTGAGGACTGGAATTGCTATAGCACTGTATAAAATTTCTTAGTTGCTGATGAAATAGGCTAAGGTTTAGAGGCTTTCCTATGATCCCACGGTACAGTCGCCCCGAAATGACAGCAATTTGGGCTGCAGAAAATAAGTTTCGTATTTGGTTTGAAATTGAGGCACATGCTAGCGATGCCCAGGCTGCGCTTGGTGTGATACCCAAAGAGGCTGCAAAAGCTATATGGGAGCGCGGCGCGTTTCAGATTGAGCGGATTGACGAAATCGAAAAAGAAACAAAACATGATGTAATCGCCTTTTTGACCAATCTTGCAGAAAACATTGGTGACGAAGCAAGATTTGTTCACCAAGGAATGACATCTTCTGACGTGCTCGACACATGTTTTTCAATTCAGCTAGCTCAGGCATCAGATATCCTGTTGGCTGATATTAATCTGGTTTTAGAATCGCTTAAAAAGAGGGCGTATGAGTTCAAATATACGCCAAGTGTGGGACGAAGCCACGGCATCCATGCTGAACCCACGACACTGGGATTAAAATTAGCCGGGCATTACGCGGAATTTGCCCGCAATAGAGAACGTTTGCTGCAAGCGCGGGCTGAAATTTCCACGTGCGCCATTTCTGGAGCGGTAGGTACATTTGCTAGTATTGATCCGGCAGTGGAAAAATATGTCGCGGAAAAATTTAAACTGAGCCCCGAACCAGTGTCTACACAAGTTATTCCACGAGATCGACATGCCATGTTTTTTTCTGTGTTAGGGGTAATTGCGAGCTCAGTAGAACGTCTGGCGGTCGAAATTCGCCATTTACAGAGAACAGAAGTTGGAGAAGCAGAAGAATTATTTTCGGCAGGCCAAAAAGGATCCTCGGCCATGCCTCATAAGCGTAATCCAGTATTGACGGAAAACCTTACTGGTCTTGCGAGAATGGTGCGGTCCGCAGTAATCCCAGCAATGGAAAACGTAGTTCTCTGGCATGAACGAGATATTTCTCACTCTTCGGTTGAGAGGATGATTGGTCCAGATACCACAGTTACGTTGAATTTTGCTCTTAATCGTTTAGCAGGTGTGGTCGAAAACCTTGTAGTATCGCCAAAATCATTGGAGAAAAACCTTAACCAACTCGGTGGTTTGATATTTTCGCAACGCGTCCTCATAGCGCTTACCCAGGCTGGATTAAGCAGAGAAGTGTCCTATGATATTGTCCAACGGAATGCCCTGAAAGTATGGGAAGAAGGAGCGGATTTTCTTATGGAACTTAAGCATGATCCGCAAGTTATGGACTACATGAAGGAAGACGAACTGGTAAAATTATTTGATATTGGTTACCACACAAAGAATGTGGATATCATTTTTAAGCGAGTATTTGTCAGCTAGCCAAGTTAAAATGGTTTAGATACTATCTCCGATAGCAAGGGATACACCGTGATAGGTTGGTTGTGTGGTTCACGAAGTTAACCCGCTTTTTGACGCACTAATTCGTCAAATTCAGCCTTTGTTTTGCCCCAGGGAGGAGGAGTTTTAAGAAATTCTTTTTCCTCTGGAGTTGAAGTTCGTCCGAGTGCCACATTTCTATAAGGAAAACGTCCAAATTTTTTTATAATTTTCTGATGATCAATAGCAGCTTCGATTGCGCTTTCGAATTCCAATCTCTTAAAGAGTTGGACGCTAAATTTTTGATCTTTAATTTTTTCACTGTGTTCGAACGGCAAATAGAAAAAAACCTTGTGCCAAGATGACATGTTTCTATCGTATCCGTTTTCAAGGCCACCACGAGCAACAGATAATGCCTTGTCATCTGTTGCATAGGCTTTGCCGGAATGTCGGAATAAATTCCGTGGAATCTGATCTAGGAGTATAATTAAGGTTAGGCAACCAAACTGGTCATTCGCTAAGTAATCAAGTTTACTATTGGCAGCCTGTTCATAGGCGTCAGTAAACTTGTAGGCAATGGATGCATCAAACTCTGGTGTTGCCTTAAACCATACCTCTCGTTTGTCGACCTCGGCGGTCGTGTTTAAGGTTCCAAACCAAAATTGTATAAGCTCATCAGTTATGGTCATGTTACTCAAATTATTTTCCTAGAGATTGTTTCTCCTAGGTAAACAAGGTGTTTGGAGGTCATGATACCTAGATCCAAGGTTACAGCGCAAGGAGACGCTTTTCTCTATATAACCCACAAAAATTTAGCTTTAATACATCTTCGGAAAAAATTTTAACCCAATAAAAAGGCTGCAAACTTGATTTGCCAAGGAACCTCTAGTCTTCCATTCAATTAAAGGGAAATGTTTTTTGCGAACCTACTTATGCCGATCTTATTCATTATTTATTTGCTAGCTATTTCCTTTGCTGCGATGCCGAAGAACTCATCCAATTTCAGGCGAACTTCTGATTCACTTAAGTTGGCACCATGGTTTTCTATATCGTTCATAACCTTGCGTATAATATCCTCTATACCTGGCTCCTCCAGGTCACTTAAAACCACCTCGGTTGCGTATGCATCATGTTCAGATTCGGATAATCCAAGTTTTTCGGCCAGCCAAAGCCCAAGTAACTTGTTACGACGAGCGGAGACTTTGAATTCCATCTCCTCGTCCATTTTAAACTTGGCTTCAAATCCTTTTTTTCGTTCGTTAAAAACTTCTACCATATTATTAATTCTCGTCAAATTAATGGGTATAAAGTAACAGTGGGGTTGTAATTTAAAGTGATATTTGCACCTTAGCAATTGTGATGGAAAATATTTATTCAAAATTAGCGGAAACGGTTACATAAATAGTATGTGCACCTTCGTTATTCTGCGGCGACCCGAACACAATTGGCCCGTACTTATTTGTGCTAACCGTGATGAACTTCTCGATCGGCCTTGGCAACTTCCAGGACGACATTGGCAAGATAGGCTGGACGTCGTTGCGGGGCGTGATCAAGTTGCCGGTGGCACTTGGCTAGGTATTAATGATTATGGCGTTGTTGCGGCAATATTGAACCGCCGCGGTTCTTTGGGTCCCAAGGAAGGATATAGGAGCCGGGGTGAGTTACCCTTAGAGGCTTTGGATCATGCGGAGTCCGCAACGGCGGCTGAAGCGCTTGCAAATATTAACCCGGCATCCTATCGCCCATTCAATATGGTGGTGGCGGACAGTAGGGAGGCATTTTGGATCCGCCTCGCCGAAACCCACTGGGGGATTAATGTGGAGGTAAAACCTTTGCCGACTGGCTTATCTATGATTACCGCCAGCGACCGGAATGATAAAAATTCTTCGCGTATCCGCACATATTTGCCGCAGTTTGAACTTGCCTCCGAGCCTGACCCCGAATTGGGTGATTGGTCTGGGTGGACTTCGTTGATGTCTAGTCAGATTTATGATTCCGACGGAGGGGTAGAGGGTGCAATGTTTATTGTTTCAGAGTCTGGCTTTGGTACTGTTTGTTCCTCTCTCGTGGCGTTACCCTCCCAAAAGAATCAAGGGGTTAGACCAATATTCTTGTTTGCTACAGGGAGACCCAATCAAACGAAATTTATGCCCGTAGATTTGAGCTGAAAAATCGCAGCCGTTCATAATTGTTTTTGGAGGGGGCACCTGATATAGACTCTCGAACTAAGCCGACTGAATAACGACGCGGGTTTTAGAAAATCAAGGTCATTTTATTGGGAAAAAATAAACATGGTTCGCCGCAGACAATTATACGAAGGTAAAGCCAAAGTCATTTTTGAGGGCCCCGAACCTGATACGGTTGTGGCATATTTTAAGGATGATGCTACTGCCTTCAACAATCAAAAAAAGGGTACAATCACTGGAAAAGGTGTAATTAATAATAGCATCTCTGAGTTTCTAATGATGCGCTTGTCTGAAATAGGTGTTCCCACCCATTTCATTAGGCGTTTAAATATGAGGGAGCAACTCCTTCGTAAAGTTGAGATTATCCCTGTCGAAGTTGTGGTCCGCAATGTTGTGGCTGGGTCTTTGGCCAAACGATTCGGTTTGGAAGAGGGTTCGGCGCTACCACGTTCAATTGTCGAGTTCTATTATAAGAATGATGAGTTGAATGACCCCATGATCCTTGAAGAGCACATCACGGCGTTTGGTTGGGCCAACCATACAGAGTTGGATGAAATCATGAGTTTAGCTCTTAGGATCAATGATTTTATGTCGGGTCTTTTTCGTGGCATTGGTATCCGCTTGGTTGATTTTAAAGTCGAGTTTGGCCGGTTGTGGGAGGATGATCAATTAAGAGTTATACTTGCTGATGAAATAAGCCCAGATAGCTGTCGGCTTTGGGATGTAAAGACCAATGAGAAATTGGATAAGGATCGTTTTCGACGGGACATGGAGGGGGTTGAGGAGGCTTATCAAGAAGTGGCACGACGTTTAGGTATACTCCCAGAGGCGGCGCATTTGAGGGAAGCAGTCGGTCCTCATCTAGTAGAGTGAAACTGGGGTAAAGTTTGAAAGCTAAAATTCACGTCACCCTCAAAAAAGGTGTGCTCGACCCGCAAGGTAAGGCTGTTGGGCATGCACTCCGAGCTTTGGGGTTTGATGAGTTTGGGGAGGTGCGTCAGGGTAAATATATTGAAATTGATCTTAAAGATATGACCGAGAGCACTGCACGACATTATGCTGAGGAAATGTGCGACAAGTTACTGGCAAATACGGTCGTTGAAAATTATGACGTCGAGATAGAAGCGTAAGTTAAATAATTTATGAAATCCGCCATTATTGTTTTTCCTGGATCCAATCGCGACCGTGACATGGTTATGGCTTTAGAAACTGCCGTAGGACGTGCACCTTTTCAAGTTTGGCATGGCGACACAGAGTTACCTGAGGTTGACTTAATTGTTATTCCCGGGGGATTTTCCTACGGCGATTACCTGCGCGCCGGCAGTATGGCCGCCCATTCACCTATTATCCGTGAGGTAAGGACCCACGCGGAAAAGGGTGTGCACGTATTGGGGGTCTGCAACGGCTTTCAGATTCTAACTGAGGCGGACATGTTGCCGGGTGTGCTGATGCGAAATTCCAATCTCAAGTTTATTTGTAAAGATGTGCACCTAAAGGTTGAACAAAACAAAAACCCGTTTTTTAATAAATACGATCTTTTCCAGGTCGTGCGAGTGCCAATTGCGCACCGTGATGGTAATTACTTTGCTGACGAAACTACGCTTGATGAACTGGAAGACGATGGTCGTATTGCGTTGCGCTACTGCGGGTCAGATGGTGACGTGAACCCGAAGCACAACCCCAATGGTTCCCGACGTAATATTGCCGCTATCTTTAACAAACGGGGAAATATTCTTGGAATGATGCCCCATCCAGAAGATGCGGTGGAAAGCTATTTAGGTGGGTTGGGGGGAAAACCGTTATTCGAGGGTTTGTCGTCTGCTCTAGGAAAGTAGCATGACCGCTATTACGGCTACACTCGTCGCGGAGCATGGAATTACCGATGACGAGTATAAAACAATAATCGAGATATTAGGACGAGAACCAAATCTTACGGAGCTTGGCGTTTTCTCCGTAATGTGGTCTGAACATTGCTCTTATAAATCTTCCAAGAAATGGCTCAAAACTTTGCCGACTGAAGCTCCGTGGGTGATTTGTGGTCCAGGCGAGAACGCCGGTGTTGTGGATATCGGCGATGGCCAAGCAGTAGTCTTTAAAATGGAAAGCCACAATCACCCCTCTTACATAGATCCTTACCAAGGGGCGGCTACAGGTGTGGGTGGAATCCTTAGAGATGTATTCACCATGGGCGCGCGACCCATCTCCAATTTAAATGCACTTCGCTTTGGTAACCCCAATCATCCAAAAACAAAGCATTTGGTGTCTGGCGTAGTGGAAGGTATTGGGAGCTATGGCAATTGTGTGGGTGTGCCTACGGTTGGTGGCGAATGTAACTTTCATCCGTCCTACGACGGCAACGTCCTAGTTAATGCGATGACAGTTGGTTTGGCCCAAACTGACAAAATATTTTATTCTGTAGCTAAAGGCGTTGGAAATCCTGTGGTCTATGTTGGTTCTAAAACCGGTAGAGATGGGATCCATGGCGCGACAATGGCATCCAACGAGTTCAACAGCGACGCGGAAGGAAAGCGTCCAACTGTCCAGGTAGGAGACCCATTTACTGAAAAGCTTCTGATTGAGGCATGTTTGGAACTTATGGCGACGAATACCATCATTGCTATCCAGGACATGGGCGCGGCAGGGCTTACCTCATCGTCATTTGAAATGGCTTCTAAAGGGGGCTTGGGTGTCGAGCTAAACCTTGACAACGTGCCGGCTCGCGAAACAGGCATGACCCCATATGAGTTTCTTTTAAGCGAGAGCCAGGAACGTATGCTGATGATTTTAAGGACAGGACAGGAAAAAGTTGCCCAGAACATTTTTAATAAATGGGAGTTAGATTTTTCCGTGATTGGTTGCCTTACAGACACTGGTCGCATGGTAATCCGGGAGAAGGGTGAAGTCGTCGTAGATCTGCCTATTGACCCCCTAGCGCAGGCATCTCCGGAGTATGACAGACCTTGGGTGAAAACCAAGATCCAGTCTGTCATTACGCCAGATGAAGTGCCTCAACCTAAGAGCCTGATCCAAACCCTAAAAGTCCTAATGGGTTCACCGGACCTTTGTTCAAAGCGTTGGATTTGGGAGCAATATGACTATTTGGTTATGGGAGATACACTGCAACGGCCGGGTGGTGATGCAGCTGTGGTTCGCATTCAAAATACCAAAAAGGCTATAGCAATGACAACCGATTGCACGCCTCGTTATTGTATGGCGGACCCAGTAGAGGGTGGTAAACAAGCCGTGGCAGAGGCATGGCGGAATTTGACGGCTGTTGGTGCGCAACCGCTAGCAATAACGGATAATTTAAACTTTGGAAATCCGGAAAGGCCAGAAATTATGGGCCAGTTCGTTGGCGCCATTGAAGGCATTCGTGAAGCCTGTACAGTCTTAAATTTTCCTGTGGTCTCGGGGAATGTCTCACTTTACAACGAAACAAACGGGGGTGCTATTTTACCGACGCCTACGATCGGGGGGGTGGGCCTTCTTGCCGACCACACAAAGTCCGTCGGAATAGGTTTCCCCAGCGCAGGTGAGACGATCTATCTGCTTGGCGAAAGTAAAGGTCATCTAGGGCAATCACTTTATTTAAGAGAGGTTGAAGGTCGAGAAGAGGGAATGCCGCCGCAAGTCGATCTTGCAGCGGAACGGGTCATAGGTGATTTGGTCCGAGCACAAATTCAAAAAGATGTTATTTCTGCTTGTCACGACATTTCAGATGGTGGCCTCCTTATTGCGTGTGCAGAAATGGCACTTGCCTCAATGATTGGAATTGTTTTTGCAGATCTAGATAATAGTATACCCGCACATGCCCACCTTTTTGGAGAAGAACAAGGTCGTTATCTTGTTACATGCAAAGACCCTGGCAGTTTTTTGCTCTCACTAAAGGAGGTTGGGGTGCCCGTAAAAATTATTGGTCAAACTGGCGGAAACACAATCGATATTGGGGGAGAAAGTATATCACTCTTGGAGTTAAAAGAAGTTCATGAAAGCTGGTTCCCTAATTTGATGTCTAAATAACAGCCTTAAAAAAATTCTATTAGGCGCAGCCCTAAATTATCAAATATATACCCACACATAATTTGTGGACCCTATTATAAAAATTATGGTTTATATACGTCTAGTTGAAGCTAGGATTAACGAGCCTATATAAATAGTAACTATTGGGAAGGTTTAATTTGTATGGCAATGGATGTTACTGAGATAGAACGCCTAATTAAGGAAGGGATTCCGGATGCTCAGGTCCATATCGAAGATTTGCGCGGTGACGGTGATCATTATGCAGCACATGTTACTTCTGCTGCTTTTGAGGGGCTTAATCGAGTAAAGCAGCACCAGCTTGTCTATGAGGCCCTTCAAGGCAAAATGGGTACAGATCTTCATGCGTTAGCCTTACAAACAGGGGTTCCTGGGAGTGGCTAACTAAAACGTTAGAGTTAAGGTTTTAAGTATCCTTCTGGGTTGGTAAATTATAAAATAAACACTTTAACTAAAGGTACCGATATGAGTGATAAAACTGCTAACGAACGCATTCAATCAGAAATCGACAGCCAAGATGTTATGCTTTTTATGAAAGGGTCGCCAATGTTCCCTCAGTGTGGTTTCTCTTCGGCAACCATTCAGGCCCTTTCTATGTCGGGGGTCAAGTTTGGCAGCGTTGATGTTCTGCAAGACATGGAAATTCGCGACGGCATCAAACAATTCTCAAACTGGCCAACTATTCCCCAACTCTATGTAAAAGGTGAGTTTATCGGCGGCTGTGACATCGTCAGGGAAATGTTTGAAAGTGGCGAACTTCAGCAAATGTTTAAGGAAAAAAGTGTTAAAATGGAGGATGTGTCGGCTGAATAAATATATGTTTTAAAGATCGATAATTGGAGTTTGCCAACTTACCATATCTTTAACTCATCATCATATCAGCGCATTTTTCTGCAATCATGATTGTAGGAGCATTGGTGTTGGAGCCGTTTATGATTGGCATTATTGATGCATCTGCCACTCGGAGGTTTTTCAATCCATGGACCCGCAGTTGAGGGTCGACAACAGCCATTCCGTCTACACCCATCTTACAAGTGCCTACGGGATGGAAAACTGTATCCCCAGAAGCCCTGATCCATGCATCAATTTCGGCGTCCGTCTTAATATCTGCACCAGGTCGTAATTCGACTGAAATATGTTTGGCCATGGGTTTCTCCCTAAATACGTTGCGCATGATTTTTACACCATCTCGCATAGTGCGGCGGTCATTTGTGGTCGCGAGGTAGTTTGCGATCATTTTAGGGGGACAAAATGGATTACTTGATACTAGTTTAAGCCAACCTCGGCTCTCCGGTTGTGTCTGATGGATACCATGATAAAAACCATGTTTATAACCAAGAGGTGATTTGGCGAAAGGAAGGTGGGTTGTTGGAATTAGGGCGGGTACAAAATTGCATTGAATATCAGGTGACGCTAGTTCGGAATGGGTTTTAATAAAGCACCCTCCCTCTAGCGGAAATGAGGTTCCAAGGCCTTTCCGGAACAAAAGAGCTTTAATCACATGTAATGCAGCCTTATCGAGCCTAAATTCGTCATAAAGGTCTACGTTGTTGATTACGGCGTATTGAAGACGTGCAACAAGATGGTCATGAAGGTTTTTTCCAACCCCCGGAAGGTCGTGTTCTACCCTAATATTCACATCTCTCAGGTGATCAGCTGGCCCTATACCCGATAGCAATAGAAGCTGTGGTGAATTGATTGCTCCACCTGAGAGTACAATTTCACGTTCAACTCGAACCGTTTTGGTTTGTCCCTCCTGGACATATTCTAATCCCACGGCACGACCATCTTTTAGAAGGATACGGGTAGTATGGCATTTAGTTCGGACTGATAGATTGGTGCGTGACATAGCCGGCACTAAAAAGGCCCGAGCTGTCGGCCATCGCTGCCCATTTTTAATGGTAAAATGGTAACGCCCGAACCCCTCCCGCTCAGGCTCGTTAAAATCTTGTGTAGTTGGGAATCCAGCAGCTTGGCCAGACTCAATCAAGGAATCATACAATACATTTTCAATACCATACGGGCTGACCGTTAAGGGGCCACCCTTGCCGTGATGGGTGGCATCGGGACCTTGAAAATCTTCCGATTTTTTAAAATATGGAAGAACATCTTCATACCCCCATCCTTTATTGCCCAATTGACGCCAAATGTCATAATCCAGCCGATGGCCTCGGGTATAAACCATGCCGTTTATTTGATTTGATCCGCCGAGCACTTTCCCTCTCGGCCAACGCACTTTCCGGCCGTTGAGACCTGGCTCTGGATCTGTTTCATACCACCAATTATTATATTGGTGCCGGAAGAGAGTTCCCGCCAAAAGTGGCACCTTATAGAGGGGCATCCAATCTTTTCCCCCCGCTTCTAAGACCAAAACCCTGTTTTCTGAGTTTTCTGACAGGCGGGCACCCATCACACATCCCGCAGAACCTGCCCCAACGACTATATAATCGAAACTTTCAACTTGCTTTGTCATGCCAACTTTGTTGGCAGTGGGCCAAAATCGGTAAGTGCCATTTGTTGCCGGGAGAGAGTTTCCAAAAGTTCCAGCTTAGTTAGCGTGTATTGGGGATCATCCCATAGATTATTTATTTCAGATGGGTCCGACTGGAGGTCATATAGTTCTCCCCAATCATTACCATGGTAAATGGTTAGGCGATAACGATTAGTTACCAAAGTGCGTAGTCGGATAGGAGCCTTTAGACCAAAATATTCCCGCTGGTCTTCCTGTTCGATGAGAACGCTGCCAGGCCCTTGATCTTCGGATCCGTTAATTTCCGGAAGTAAGCTTCGTCCCTGTATGCCGTAATATGGTTCGAAGTTGGCACGGTCTAAAATTGTCTGTGCTATATCGATGGTACCGGAAAGTGCGTCACTAGTTCCTGGCTCTGCCCGATCTGGTGTGTCAGCCCAAATAAATGGAACCCTGATCAAACCGTTATAGTGGATAGGACCTTTTAGAATGAGCTGGTGATCTCCGAGAAGGTCGCCGTGGTCGCTAGTGAATATGATGACAGTATTTTCGGAGATTCCGAATTCTTCCAGTTTTTTGACAACCTTTCCGATAGAGTCGTCAATCATGGTGATCATACCACAGGTAAGCGCCATCACTTCGCGCACCTCCTGTTCATCTGCAGCAGCGAAGAGCCCTTGGCTATTAGTAATTTGGTTACCATCCTCGCGCCGCTGATGGGCCCAGGCAACATTGAGAGGGGGAGCTGTGTTGGTGAAAAATGAGTCAGGTAGTGACATCTCTTCCGGTTTATACATATTCCAATACTTGCCTGGCGGAGTAAACGGATGATGGGGGTCAGGGTAAGACATCATCATGAAAAAGGGTTTGCCTTCCCCTTCTTTTACATGCCCCTCTAAGTACTCTATGGATTTTTCTGTAATATAACTCGTTGGATAAAGTTCTTCAGGGATGGCTGTGCGCCACGCCTGTGCTGCGGTGTAGTCGTGGGTTAACGTATTTTCGGGTCCTTTTAACGATTGTGAATTAGGATACTTCGTCTCCAACCACCTGTTATAGTCACCCCCAACACCGTCCGCATGGCCGGTTTGTAAATCAACATGATTAAATCCATAAAATGGAAGCTCGACCTCAAAGTTTGATTTCTCACCCCAGTTCTTGGGGTGTTCTTGGTCGTAATAAGAATTTTCGTGATCTACTGGTACAGCCAATTGGAAATTGCTTGGCACAGGTTTCTTGGTATTTTCCGGTTCTGGTTTTCCGTAACGCGCCTGGTTGGATGTCATATTCATTAGATGGCTTTTACCAATCAGCGCTGTTTTATAACCTTGGACCCTCATCAAGTCTACAAAGGTATTGAAGCGGCGATCTAACGGGACACCGTTATGCTTGACCCCGTGTAAAGACGGCATTCGACCTGTCATGAGTGTAGAGCGATTTGGTTGGCAAATAGCACAAGCAACGTAGAACTTCTCAAACATGCGGCCCCGAGCTGCAATGGTGTCTATATGGGGCGTTTTTATAACTGGATGACCATAGCAACCTACGTGATCCGCTCTATGCTGATCTGTAATGATTAGTAGAAAGTTCGGTTTTTTATTTTGGGTCATATTGAACATTCCATCAGATCAAACCACCTAGTTCATTTGTACACGAATTTAGGGCTGTGGATAATCATTACGTTGCTTTTGAGTTTAAAATTTAACGGATTTGGAAGCCAATTTATAACCAAAGAGGGGCATTTGATTTGCTCAGTCGAAAACCGGATATAAAACTGTTGAGGAAATTGCCCAGCGAATGCTAACTGATGATCACCTGGAGTAGTATTCAATCACTAAATTGGGTTTCATCAGAGCGGGGTAAGGAATATCAGCTAATCCTGGTTGGCGGAGAAAGGTTCCCCTCATTTTACCGTGATCGACTTCTACATAATCTGGAACATCGCGTTCAGGCGAACCTGCCGCTTCAAGCACCAGGGGTAAATCGCGAGATTTTTCTTTTACCTCGATGACATCCCCGTCTTTGACCTTGTAAGAGGGAATATTGACCCGCTTACTGTTAACAAGGATGTGTCCATGGTTAATGAATTGCCGTGATGCAAATACGGTTGGAACTATTTTCATACGGTAAACAACAGCATCTAGACGTCGTTCGAGCAAAGCAAGCAAGTTCTCGGAAGTGTCTCCCTTACGCAAATTTGCCTCAATATAATAGCGACGAAATTGTCTTTCACTGATATTTCCGTAATACCCTTTTAGTTTTTGCTTTGCCTGAAGTTGTAAGCCATAGTCAGATTGCTTCCTTCTTCGTTGTCCATGCAGACCTGGACCGTATTCTCTGGTATTAAAGGGGGACTTGGGTCTACCCCAAAGATTGACACGAAGCCTTCGATCAATTTTATATTTGGCGCGAGTGCGGTTGCTCATTTTTTTCTCTCATTCACACGTTTTCCGGTTGTTCTTGTCCCGATAGTTCCTGACCATCATCAGGACAGGGCATTTCTTCTTTATGCCCATATTCTCGGAAATTAAGGGCGGAACTATAGGTGTTTGGGCCCGGCTGTCAACCACGCAACCATTCTAACCATCTAGAATTTGATATTTTTAGATTGGGTCTAATTCAGCATCCCAATAGAGAAAGTCTCGCCAACTTTCGTGAAGATAGTTGGGCGGAAACCCTTTACCTATTTTCTGAAGTTGGTAGTTCGACGGCTGAACGGGCTTCCGTCTAATTTTCATACCGGCCTCGTGGAGCAGCTTATTAGCCTTTTTCAAGTTACAATTAGAACACGCCGCTACGACATTAGTCCATTCGGTTCGCCCTCCCCTAGAGCGCGGTACAACGTGGTCAAAGGTCAGTATATTTGTTGGAAATATCCCGTCACAATACTGACATGTAAATTGGTCGCGAAGAAACACATGAAAACGTGTGAATGCCGGACGCCGAGTGAGATGGACATATTCTCTTAGGGCGATGACACTTGGTAGGGTTATTGCCCAACTTGGAGAGTGGACCGTACGGTCGTATTCAGAAATCACATTTACGCGGTTTAAGAAGACAGATTTAACGGTGTTCTGCCATGACCAAAGGGATAAAGGAAAATAATTAAGTGGCCGAAAATCAGCGTTTAATACTAAGGCAGGACAACTATTTAGTGTGGTTGACACGGTCATGCATATCTCCCTCGGGTAACAGCATAACGGTGCAATTTATTATTTCAACAGCCGTTGGTCATTTGCGGCTGCCAATAGTTTGTGTTTTATTAACAATGTATAGGACATCTGCTCAAAACAATATTTCGCAATCTTTGTAGATATAAATTTATTGCTATAGACGAAAGATATGGAACCCTGATGCTTGAAAAGATTTCTTTGGCAGAAAATAACTCACTAGAAACCTTGAGAGTTAATTTTGCGCAATCTCTGCAGGTCATGTTGGAAGCATCGTATATTGTTGCCATCCTTAATACTAATTCTAGTTAAAAAAGTGCACTTAAAAAATCTTGGGCGATCTTAATTCCAACATCGTCAATAGAATGGCCTAACCCCGGTCGGATATGACCCTCTATTTTCACACCCAAAGCTCGCAGTGTATCGACTGCTGCCGGTTGTAATGTAACTGGAACTAATTCATCCTGATCCCCATTTATCATTACCATGGGGGGGTTGCAGCGGATCTCTTGAGCCATCAGATCCTTTCCAATTAGACGTCCAGAGTAGGCAACCACACCGGCGACTGGTATTTTTCTCCGTGGAACGGTGAAGATCGATACCATGGTACCTTGAGAAAATCCTACCAAGGCCAAGTTCCTTTCCGTGAGCTTATATTTGGCGAGTTGTTGGTCTATAAAAGCATCTAGGATTGGCTGTGCCTTTTGCGCTCCAGCTAACATTGCTTCTTCGGTGCGTTCTTGTAAACTAAACCATTGATATCCGAATGGCGACATGTCGCATTGAAAAGGAGCATTAGGGGACACAAATATAGCATTGGGTAGAACTTTTGCGTAATGGGGCGCTAGCCCGATTAAGTCATTACCATCTGCTCCCAGGCCATGGCAGAGAATGACCAGTTGTTTGGGTTTGCCGCCGCTGGCAGGACCAAACTCGGGGCCGGACAAGGTGGGTAGATCATTCGTCATGTATTTGCCTTTTTTTTATTTGCTTTAGATTAACGCAAACTTAGTGGTATTGGACACGAATTCTCAATACTACTTGCGGGGCGTATGAGTGTCATATAATAAGTTTAATACCCGTTTTGCCCCTTCTCCAAGCGGTTATCTTCACTTGGGGAACGCCTACTCGGCTATGTTTGCAGAACGTGCAGCTCGAGAAGAAAATGGCCAGTTCTTTCTCAGGATAGAGGATATTGATAGGCAACGTTGTCGTCCAGAGTTTGAGGAATCTATTAAAGAAGATCTCGATTGGCTGGGTCTTAAATGGGAAAAACCAGTTCACCGACAATCTGATCACCTTGGAAATTATCAAACAGCTTTAAATGCACTCCAGAAAATGCACGTGCTTTATCCCTGTTTTTGTACCCGTAAAGATATTGTAGCAGAAATTTCTCAGGCGAATAGAGCATCGCACCAAACCATTTCAGGCCCCTTCGGTCCAATTTATCCCGGAACTTGCCGTAATATTTCTGTTGATGAGAGGCAATCTCAACTGGCAACGGGAACTACATACGCCCTTAGGATTGATGTCGTGCGAGCGCTGTCACTGGTGAACGACATTCACTGGATAGATAATGACCGGGGTACGGTTGCAGCAAAACCTGAAATCTTTGGTGATGTTGTGCTTGCGAGGAAGGCCATCCCAACCAGCTATCACCTGTCTGTGACCGTTGACGACAATTTACAGAAAATAGCATTAGTTACCCGCGGCGAGGACCTACGTCTCGCGACGCATATACATCGCTTGTTACAGGAATTGTTGGGTTACCATGTACCCAAATATCGATTTCACTCACTCTTGTCTGGCAAAGATGGAAGGCAATATTCAAAACGTAACAATTCCGTTACTTTGAGAACGCTGAGGGAATCAGGCCACACACCTACAAATATCCGAGAAATGGTCAAATTTTATTAGAACCCCGAAAATGGAAACGGGAAGTAATCAACGGGATCATGCTAGCATTTAGACATTCAGAAACTAGTGCAATTCAGTAAAAGGATGGGTAAGGCTCCTAACTAGCGACAAAAGCATTTTCAAGATCGAGTTTGTCTGGTGTCTTGTAGCTTAGAGATTACCGTTAATTGCATAGTCGAGTACCCGCACCACCTGATCTGGGGATTTTGCTACCGCAAGGGCCGCGGCATCAACTTCCTTAAGGGCATGAGTTAGATCTTCATCATGAAGGATAATCATCGGTTTCCCCAGTGCGGCTGCGAACCCTGCATCAAAAGCGGCATTCCACTGGCGAAATTTATCACCAAACTTCACCACTACCACGTCTGACTTTTCAATCAATGTGCGCGTTCGAATGGCATTCATCTGCGCGCCTTTATGGTCTTTCCAAAATTCATTATTTTCGTGACCCAATATTTCTACACCGCAATCGTCGCTGGCTTCGTGGTTGGTGATGGGTGTTACAATATCAACCGGCAGACCTCTTGCTAAACAACCGTTTTTAATATGCTCACGCCAGTCTGAATGTATTTCGCCAGAAAGGTAAATTCGCCAATTTTCCTGGACCATATGAATCTCCTAACAGTATATGTGGTAATAATAGTATAATATTTTTTGCCAAGCATAGTTCAGAATCGCAAGCCCTTTATGAGTTTTGTGTAATGTGGATGATCAGGCGTGATAAAGCCATGCCGGATTAAGAAATCAATCAGTACTAGGTTACAATTGAATTTGAATTCAAAACCATCATTTACAATCTGGGCTACTCGCTGGATTGGCCAACGATAAAAGTTAGATATTTCGCCATCCCTGTTCTTGGGTACAAAATCATCAGATAATTTAAGATCAAAACAAAAAAGTGTGTCGAGTCTCAGTCCAGCTTCGGTTTCCATCATATATGAAATAGCTCCAACAGGAATGGCGGTGGTTGAGAGATCCTTCGTTATGGAGGCCTCTTCGGTACACTCTTTGATTAAGTTTTCCATAATTCCTAGCCCAATGGGCTGGCCTCCGCCAACTATATTATCAAGCATACCAGGACAAAACAGTCGATCTTTTGCCCGACGTGCAATCCATAAATCTAGCGAGCCGTTAGAATTCTTAGTGAAACCATTGAGGTGTACACCAAATGCGCGTACACCAAAATATGGTACGGCGGCTCGGTCCAACTGGAAAAATGGAGGTTTATAAAAACTAGTTGTGACGGGATAAAACTCGTTGCGTAATTTTGGCAAGTGCCCCTGGAGAATTAATTCGTTAACCACTTCACTAATCGCGTGGTTTCGGGTGGAAAAACTTTTTAGATTTTTTGAAAGAGTAATAGCCGTTCCCATTTCTTTGAAAACATCTTTAAACGCTAAGAGCTTATTTACAAATTCGTGGCGAATGTTGCCTAACTTTATATTTTCCAAGATAAAAGGCCGAAATGCCATGAGATCGTGGCGGTTGCATTTATAAACGTGTTCAATGTAGTTCATCAGAGTTGGTTCTAGCTTACAAATTATGGCCATCGAATGCCATTAGAGATTGTCTTCAGAGTACATTCAGTGGAACACTCTGACAAAATTTTCAAGGTTCTTATATATACCCCAATCTAAATGGGTAAAATCCAAATAAAGCTTGATCAAATCTGGTCTTCATAAGCAGATAGAGGGGAACATGTAGTCTCAAAAAAATCTTCCCGTAAACACGATGGAAAATTTTTTATAAATACTGTGTAATGGATATTAAGGGCATGTCATCGGGCCCTCAGGAAGGCGTTCCCCAGATAAAACAGATAGGGCTACTTAAAGTAGAACTTTGTAAAATACGATCGAACTTGCACTCTATGCCGCTGTTGCCTGTTTCCTTTTGGAGGGGACATAAGCAATAATACAATGTTTTTCACAATATGGCTTACCAATTATTGCAGGTATACCACAAAAACGAAAATCAGGCTCACCCGGGTCACCTTCTGGCCAAGAACATTGGTTTGATTTCAGCCTGTCGAGAGTGACAATATTGGGTTTTCTTTTGGGGGGGGCGGGAGCTCGCCGCATCGCTAAATCAAGCCTTCTCACTTTGCCAACGACTGCATTCTTTGTGATACCCAAGCGTCGGCCGATCTCACTAGCAGACAATCCTGTTGCCCATAATTTGGTTAATTCTTCTACTCGTTCAGCTGTCCATTGGTGATTAGGCGGCATATTCATTTAGAAAACCTCAAATTGATTGATTTATTTAACCAGAACAAAATGAGGATAAACTGTTTTAGAAATACCCATTCGTCCCCATCTGCCAAGCTGTAATAGTAACATTCATCCAAGAATACCAGATTTAGGTGGTTATGACAACATAACCTACTATATTTTGAATTAAAGCTTGTTGAACTAGAGCAGAAAACCTCTGAAGCGGAATATAGTGGGTGCTCTGGTCACACTTGGTAATTCTTTCAATTCTATAAGACGATGTGTTTTAATGGATTTTTATTCATTGAATGAGTGATGAAGATAAATAAAGGTATGAGAGGGACTTGGACATTAAGAGTAATAGCTTTGATGGCTTGTACTAATTTGATGTTGCCATTGCAGTTAAACGCTCAATTGATGGAGAATAATGGTTTAGACAAAAAATTCTTAGGACACACGTTAGGTGATTCCGCTGGCGTCTATATCACGTTGAAGGATGTTAATGTTCGTAAGGCACCATTCACTAAGTCGGCCAAGGTTGGTATTGTTCGTAAGGGTGTAAGGCTCGTCGCAGTAGGGAGGGCTAAAGGAACCAAATGGATTGGAATTAAAAAGAATGGCAAAGAGTTTGGCTTTATTTATGGCACAGCTTTAACGGCAGTTTTAGATGGTAAACTAAACTCATCTATTTCTGGAGTATTGGAATCCGATGGTAAGCCAACCTGCAATTACACTATTAATTTTGATGCTAAACATAAAGTGAGCGGAGATCCGCAGATAACGTCTGACTATTCCGTTACGCTCTCATGTATTATTAAGGGTAAAAAGGTTAAGTTTTCGGCGACAATGTTTATCACGGAGTTGCCTTACAAAGAGAGAAGAAAAAATATATTTCAAGTAAATTTGGATCTCCCTGGGGTAGTGGGTGACGATGGGGAGATAGTGTCTGTTATTAGTCTTTATAACCTTGATAAAAGAATACTAGTATTTGAAGCTGTAACGAATTCTCGCGTAGGAAATAAGATAAGCGGCCTTAGGAAGTCGGTGAAATCTATACCCGAAATATTAAAGGCGGCGGTTGAGTTTTCTTACAGAATTTGGGGCCCTAATGTATGGAAAAGAGTGGAATACGGTAATGGATTTTAATTAGGTTCTCTAGTAATTGCTCGCCAGCCAATATCTCGTCTGCAAAACCCATTTGGCCAATCAATCTTATCCACCGCCTTATAGGCCCTGGATTGTGCTTCTTGGATGGTATTTCCTAAAGCTGTTACGCCGAGTACGCGGCCGCCGTTAGCTACTAATTGATTGTCTAACGACTTAGTTCCAGCATGAAAAACCGTTACATCATCTATAGCATCCACTTGTGATAAGTTTCTAATTTTTGTGCCTTTTTCAAAGGGGCCGGGATAACCCTTGGATGCCATGACAACAATGAGGGCGGCCTGTTTGAGCCATGAAAGCTTAACATTATTTAACTGGCCACATGCGACAGCGTCAAATGCATCCACCACATCCGAGTTTAATCGGGCCATCAACACCTGACATTCTGGGTCACCGAACCGAACGTTATATTCTAACACCTTTGGGCCGTCTTCGGTGATCATCAAACCCGCGAAGAGTACGCCTGTGTAAGGGCGCCCTTCGGAAATCATACCTTTCATTGTCGGCTCGATAATCTTAACCATGATTTCCTTAGCGAGAAGATCTGTCACCACCGGAGCTGGTGAATAAGCCCCCATGCCACCGGTATTAGGCCCCTTGTCGCCGTCATGAACTGCCTTGTGATCCTGCGCAGAAGCCAATGGAGCTACTGTTATGCCATCCACAAGAGCAAAGAAGCTTACCTCCTCTCCCTTGAGAAATTCTTCAATCACTACTTCTTCGCCTGCATCGCCAAACACGCGATCCTTCATTATATCTTGAAGTGCTTGGATGGCCTGTTCGTCATTATCACACAAAATGACGCCTTTACCCCCTGCTAGCCCACTCGCTTTTATAACAATTGGGGTACCATTCTTTTTGACGTAGGCAGTAGCCTTCTCATGATCCGTGAATCGACCATAGGCCGCCGTGGGAATATTATATTTTGTGAAAAAGTCTTTCATGAATGCTTTTGAACCCTCTAAATGGGCCGCTATTTTAGAAGGACCGAAAGCTTTGATACCGTTGGCAATTAGTTCGTCCGCTAGGCCATCTACTAGTGCTCCCTCAGGGCCGATTACTACCAGATCTACGTTCTCTTTCTTGGAAAATGTGACTATTCTAGTTAAATCTTCTGCTGCTATGTCAATGCAGTCAGCAACTTGCGAAATCCCTGCGTTTCCTGGAGCGCAAAAAAGTTTGTTGCATTTAGGAGATTTTGCGATTGCCCAGCAGAGCGCGTGTTCCCTCCCGCCGGAGCCCACTACTAAAATTATCATTGAGATTTTATCCTCATTATTCAAACTATTATTATATACTCAAGCACCTTTGTATCATAAAACTTATCAGTGTTATGACCGATATGCCTCTCAATTCAGATTATAAAGACAATAAACCTGAATTTACTGTAAGTGAGCTTTCCCAAGCGTTAAAGCTGGCGGTAGAGGAAGCCTTCTCTCAGGTTCGTGTGCGAGGCGAGATTTCTAGGCTTACTTTGGCACGGTCTGGCCATATGTACCTGACCCTAAAAGATGAGAATGCGGTCCTGGATGGTGTCTGCTGGAGGGGAACAGTTAGCCGATTGAGCATATCGCCGGAAGACGGATTAGAGGTGATTGCAACTGGACGATTATCCACTTATTCCGGTCGATCCAGTTACCAAATTGTAATAGAACAAATGGAAGTAGCTGGTGAAGGTGCTCTTCTGAAATTGCTAGAGGATCGTAGGAGAAAGCTATTGGCAGAGGGCTTGTTTGATGAGGGACGCAAGCAACCTCTGCCTTATATTCCAGAAGTAATCGGTGTGGTAACATCGCCGACGGGGGCGGCAATCCGTGACATCCTGAATCGTTTACGGGAACGATTTCCTCGGCGTGTTCTCGTTTGGCCTACGAATGTTCAGGGCGAAGGCGCGGCGGAGCAGATAGCTTCGGCAATCGACGGTTTTAATAAATTAGTGTCTGATGGCGAGTTGCTTAAACCAGACTTGATAATTGTGGCACGAGGCGGAGGTAGTCTTGAGGATCTTTGGGCATTTAATGAGGAGTTAGTGGTTAGAGCAACGGCAGCAAGCAAAATTCCGATTATCTCTGCTGTAGGCCATGAAACTGATGTTACGCTAATAGATTTTGCCTCCGATCGACGTGCTTCAACGCCAACCGCAGCTGCCGAAATTGCAGTGCCAGTTCGTGCCGAACTCACAGAAAAATCAGGAAACATGGGCGCCCGCCTTTTACCTGCTATCCAAAGACAGTTAGATTTTTTTGGTAAAGAGATTGAGGGATTGGGGCGTGCCATTCCGCTACCACTTAGATGGGTAGAAGCCGAAGTACAGCGTTTAGATGACCGTGCCGACCGTTTGGAAATTACAAAAACTAATTTATTTAATGAGTTAAAGGCCCTAATTCGCGAGGTTTCGCGAGGTTTGGTGAACCCTAAGCAACAACTTTTGTATAATAATGGCAAATTGATGGCCACTGCCCGCGCTTGGCACCGAAGTTTGGAAAGTGTCATAAAACAAAAATTAAATGAACTTGATAAAGCTAGTCTAATTTTGGAAGGGGCTTCATACCAAAGAATACTTGAAAGCGGCTTCGCTTTAGTAACGGATCAAAGTGGAAAGACAGTGTCGGCCGTCGATGTATCGTCAGGTACAAAATTAGGTATCCGGTTTTTTGACGGGGATATCCATGTTGAGGTAAAAAGTGGTATCGGTGCGAAAATGGCCTCGAAGAGTTCTTTAAATTTAAAGAAACCGAGTAGGAATGTAGATAAAGATGCTCAAGGAAAACTTATTTAGGGAAGTTTAAGGGGCTATTCTTGGCATAAGGGCAGAATAATGTTTTGGTGGATAAAAACCTGTAATAATTTAGGCGCTTAGGCGCAGAGTTATTCACTGAGCCATAACTAAGTTAATCTGGCCAGCGGTTATGAACCCATAGCCATTGCTCCGGTTTTTCGCTAATCCAGTCGCCTAAAAGTACATTAACTTCTGTCATTATCTTTAATATGTCTGCCCCCTTGTTTCCGCTATTTTGTATTTGCAAAGGGGGTAACAAAGTCAAACGAAAATGGGCGCCTTGCAAGCGTTCAACTCGCGCGGGGACAATTGGGCATTTATAACGCAACGCGAATTCAGCTAACGCCGGAGCGGTCATTGCGTTTCGTCCGAGAAACGGTACTGATATACCGTCATTCATTTTTTGATCTACCAACATGGCGACGTTGGCCCCTCTTTTCAGAGCTCTGAGTAAACCTTTGGCGCCATCCGAACCCTTAGGATAAAAATCACCTTCCAAGACATTACGACCCTTTTGCACCAGTTTATCAAAAAAAGGATTATTAGCGCGACGGTAAACTAAATGCATTATTAGTCCGAGGCCTTTCGCGGCAAGAGGTGCTATTTCCCAGTTCGCGATATGACCAGAAAAAAAAAGGCAGGGCGTATTTGCCCTTAAAAATTTTTCACAATTCTCAAAACCAACCACTTCAACACGACTATTTTTTTGGTAGGGATTAAACTGGGAAAGATGGGGGTGCTCGCCAGCCGTTCGTCCGAGATTGTTCCACATAGAAATAACGATTGTTTCAACCTGATGATCACTCCAATCTGGATAGGTAGATTTAAGGTTGCGTCGGGCATTGTTTGAGACGCTTAATCTTGAACCGAAGGTTCTACCTATCCAGCCGCCAAGGGCCGAGGCTGCGTCGACGGGAAGTATTGAAAAGCATACGTATAGAAACCACGCAGCAGCGGCTTCACCAGCATGACCAGCAGCGCGAAACATGTATTTGATCTTCACTTTAACTTAGATCTGCAAGTACGGGCTTAAACAAAAATTCTAACTCTGCACAGTCTTCCCAATTGAGAGAAACTGGTATCTCTAGCACTTTGCTTGCTCCTGCCTCATCTAGCCTAACCCGGTCCTTGGATGTTGTAACTAGGATTGCATTCATGTCAGATGCTTCTTGGACGAGAGAATTAATTTCTTTAGTGGTATAAACATGGTGATCATTAAATTCAGCAGTTCCACTTATTGAGCACCCCATTGCCTTCAGTGTATTAAAAAATTTTTTAGGTCGCCCTATACCAGAAAAGGCAAACACTTTTTTTTGTTTTAAATTTAAAACCGCCTGCTCAGGCAATAATTGCCCACGAAGAATTTTGATATCCATATTTGGCTGGCTTTTCAAGGTAGTATTTAATCCGTGTTCGTCATCACCAATTATCAAAACTGCATTCGCCCTACTTACACCCCTGTTTACACCTTCTCTAAGAGGACCTGCAGGTATTAATTGGCCGTTTCCAAACCCAACCTCCCCGTCGACGACTAATATCGATACATCTTTGTGAATCCCCGGATTTTGAAAACCGTCATCCATCACTAAAATCTTTGCTCCTGTCTTAATAGCAAGTTCAGCGGCAGCACGCCTATCAGCAGAAACCCAGGTAGGTGCAATTTGTGCAAGGAGAAGCGGTTCGTCACCAACGTCGTTTGCAGAGTGTCCAGCGGGATTAACCCGGATGGGGCCAATAAGTCTTTTACCATAGCCTCGTGACAGAAAGTGGATGTTCAAACCCTTTTTTTTAAAAAACTTGCCAATTGCTATTGCTGTTGGTGTTTTACCGGCACCACCAACTACCAAGTTACCAACACAGATTACTGGTACGCTTGCGCGCCATGTTTTGCTGTAATTACGCCGAATTTTGCAAGCTAATAAATAGGCTTGCCCAGCAGGCCAAAGCAGATAGGGAATGATACTATTCTTCGATCTATACCAGAAATCAGGTTGTAGCATCTGTTTTCGTTTTTCTAACTCTATTTTGCAGGATTACCATAATTTCATTTTTCACATTTTCAGCCACTTCAGATTGGGACTGTAAATAAGCTAAGCCATTAGCAATCATCGAGGTGCGTATATCTTCATTTGATATTAAATGATTGATTGCTCGAGCTAGGGCCTCTCCATTTGGTACCGAAATGGCGCAATTGAAATCTGACATTTCAGAAACGATGCTTTGGAAATTAGTCATATGAGGTCCATGAACTACGGCGCATTCGAGCCTAAGTGCTTCTAGGGGGTTTTGACCTCCGAGCGGAACTAGGGATTTTCCCATAAAAACGATATCTGAGAGGCGGAAGAAGAGGCCTAGCTCCCCCATAGTGTCCACTAAATAAATATCTGTTTCAGGTGTAAGCGGATCCCCTTGTGATCGCAGGGCTATTTTCAATCCTTTTTCTTCCTTCAGCATTGCGGCAATTTCATGACCTCTCGTCGGATGTCTAGGCACTAATATGCTCAAGAATGATTTATAAGTTTTTTTTAGCTCCTTGTGAACGTATGCAGCAAGTTCTTCTTCACCGTCGTGGGTACTGGCAGCAAGCCAGCGTGGGCGGTCGTTGATATCCTGTTGCAGCCGGATAAGTTCTTCCGTTTGAGCTGGAAGTGGTGGAACAGAGAATTTAAGATTACCAACGCATTTGTACGATTTAGCTCCAAGTTGTCTCAGGCGTTCTGCGTCCTCCCTAGTTTGCCCAAGACAAAGTTCAAAATTTTGAAGAAGTCGAGAAATGATAGTTCGTGCACGTTTCCATCCGGCGAACGATTTTGGCGAGATACGACCATTAACTAGTATCATCGGCGTGCCGCGCTTTTGTGTTTCTAAAATAAGGTTAGGCCAAAACTCACTCTCAACCCAGAGCGCCATATCCGGTTTCCAATGACCCAGAAAACGGCGTACATAGTTGATCCGGTCTACCGGTACATATTGGTGGAATGCCCGATTTGGGAGCCTATCTGCCATTAATTCCGCGGAACTAACGGTTCCAGTGGTTAACAAAACATGGAGTAACTCGTCCATTTTCAGTAGGGACTCAATTAGAGGAAGTACAGATAATGCCTCTCCAACGCTGGCTCCATGGACCCAAATGAGACGTCCGACTGGTCTCGGGGTAATGCTTTTGCCCTTTCGCTCTGCAAAACGTAAATGATCTTCCTTACCTTCAGCAATACGGTGTTTGAGATATATCCGAATGAATGGGGCACCTAAATGTATGGCGGTGCGGTAGAGAGATAGCATCATTCCACTATCTCCACCGGTGCCGGATCTATTGTAGAATGACCACAATTGTTATCTGCCTGTTTTGTCAGGTTATTGAGACTGTTTTCTAGGACTTGGCGCAGACGCTCCATTTCAGCATCATCTGCATCCTTAGGAACCCAGATTGGGTCTCCCCAAAGAAAAACACCTTGACCAAACATGCGGGCAAGCAAAAACTGATCCCAACTGTTAAACAATTTTCGGCGTGTTGAACTAAAGGCGGTAGGTAGGATGGGTGCCCCGCTCAATCGGGCAAGAACAATGGCACCTAATTTAGCTCGCATACGTGGACCTCTTGGACCGTCAGGTGTAAAGCCGATGCTACTTCCCTTTTTTAAGATTCGAAGCATAGACCGCATGGCCGCGTTCCCACTATTTTTTGATAACGCCTCTACGGTTTTGAAGCCAAGTCGTTGAATAATGCAGGCAATAAGTTTCCCGTCCGGATGTCCGGAAACCAGCATATAAAGGGCGCTCCGCCGAGACCAGTTGGAGCCCATCATCATGAGTCGCCCATGCCAAAAGCAGGCGATAAAGGGAATGTCTCCCTTTAGAGATTGTTCGGGGCCAAATTCTCCATCAAATTTCCAAAAACTAGTCATATCGACAATTCGGATATACTGTGCACCTAACCAGCATGCTATGGACCGGGCAACGATATTTCTAGACAGCTTCTTAATCATCGCTGGGGTAGTCATTGTCTTGAATTATTCTCTGGCCGTCTTTGCACCCACTTCGACTTCCAATTGCTGTTCCTTGAATTGAAGTGCATAGAGCCGAGCATAGGTGCCATTTTTGGATAAAAGTTCGGGATGATTGCCCGATTCAACCAATTTACCGTTATCAATTACATGAATGAGATCTGCCTCAATGACCGTGGATAGCCGGTGGGCTATTACTAGAGTTGTGCGGCCTTTCATAAGTTCCATAAGAGCCGCTTGCACTTCGCGTTCTGATTCAGCGTCCAATGATGAAGTGGCTTCATCAAGTAGCAGGATAGGGGCATTTTTCAGCATTGCACGAGCGATAGCGAGCCGCTGCCGTTGGCCTCCAGACACTTTGGTTCCACGCTCACCGACGTACGTGTCGTATCCGTTCGACATTGCTTCGATGAAATCATGCGCTGCAGCATTTTTTGCCGCTTGGGTGATTTCTTTTTCTGATGCATCAGGACGTCCGTACGCGATATTTGCGCGTACTGTATCATCAAAAAGGATGATCTCCTGGCTAACCAAAGCGATGTTGCGTCTGAGGGAGTCAAGGGTTGCGTCCTGTACATCAATGCCGTCTATTTTTATGAACCCAGAATCCACCTCGTAAAAGCGCGGAATTAAGTTTAATATAGTCGATTTTCCCGCACCAGACGGTCCTACAAGAGCTACTAATTTGCCTGCTGGCACCGACAAGGAAACTCCATTAATTACCGGATGTTTGGGGATATAAGAGAAGTTTACCTGGTTCAAAACAATGTTGCCGCCTTTAATCTTGAGTGTTGCTGCATCGGGTTTATCTATAATGTTGGGTTTGGTGTCCAAGAGGCCGAATAGGCGCTGGGCACTGGCCAAACCTTCTTGGAGAGATGCGTTCAAATTAGCTAGACGTTTCATTGGTTCATAGGCGAGCAAGAGCGCTGTAATGAATGAGAAAAATGCCCCCGGGTTCATAGACTCCTCAATCACCCGAAACCCTCCATAAAAAATTACCAACGCGACCGCAACCCCTCCCAGCGTTTCCATGATGGGACTGGCCATGGAGCGGATGCGCGCGGATTTAAATACTAATTGGAAAACCCGTTCAGCAATCTTACGGAAGCGGCCTTTCTCGTACTCCTCCATCCGATAAGCCTTTACCACCCGCGCGCCTTGAATGGTTTGTTCCAGCAGTGTTGTAAATTGGCCTATCTCTTCCTGGGTACTGACAGTAACCTTCCGGATACGTTGTCCAAGTTTGACGATGGGTAAAATTGCAACGGGAAAGACAACAAAGGCAATGACGGCTAAATACCGATCTTGAATAAACATGACGCCTACCAAGAATATCAGTGTCAAGAAATCCTTTCCGATACCTGTTAGGGCGTTGGAAACAGCAGCCCGCATCATATTTATGTCAACGGTGAAACGGGAAATTAGGCTGCCGGTTGGTGTTTGATGAAAAAAGCTAAGATCCATTCGGGTTAAATGCCCATAAAGTCGGTGCTGGGTATCAGTAATTATTCGCTGCCCTACATAATGCATTATTACGGACTGGGCATAATTTGCGAAGCCTTTGATCGCAAAAGTCACTAGAACGGCGATGCTGATGGGAAGAAGGAATTCTTTGTTTTTGGCGACGAAGACATCGTTGATGACAGGTTTCATTAGCCAAGCCATTGCTGCGGTTGCGCCAGCGACGAAGACCATGCCAACTAGTGCAAAACCGATCCATTTCAAATATGGCCGAACACTCTCCTTTAAGAGCCGTTTAACCAGCGCGTAGGTGGTGTTTTCGTGCAGAAGCTTTCTATCCACGGAATTCCTCAAGCACCCAGGGTACTCCTAAATCCTTGTTAATGATAACGTTTAACATACCGCTGAGTTTATAACCTGTAAGTTAGCAAACAATATATTTAAAAACTTCTTGCTAAGATAATGTTGGTTTATTTCCCGGCGACGGTCAGGCCATCTATGCGGATCGTTGGAGCGTCAATTCCATATCGAAATTGCAGGTCGTTTGCCGGCGTAAGACACCCAAACATTTCTTTTAAGTTACCGGCTATTGTTACTTCACTCACGGGATAGGTGATTTCTCCATTTTCAATCCAAAAGCCAGATGCCCCTCGGCTATAATCTCCAGTAAGCCCGTTGACCCCAAATCCAATCAATTCCGTCACATAAAACCCTTTATTGATTTCCTTAATTAGCTCAGAGGGGCTAAGTCTACCGGGCTCGATGTATAAGTTGTTGGCCGTTGGGCTGGGGGGAGAAGAGGTGTTTCGGGAAGCGTGGCCGGTAGGTTTAAGTTTTAATTGACGCGCCGAACGGAGGTCTAGAAACCAAGTTGTCAATCTGCCGTCCTCTATTATATGCAGTTGTTGACCGGGTAGTCCTTCACCGTCAAAGGGTTTTGAGCGTAGGCCCCTTAGACGGTGCGGGTCATCGATAATGTTGATACCTTTTGCAAACACTCTCTGGCCCATCATGTCTTTAAGGAAGGATGTGTCCCGAGCAACGGAAGATCCATTAATAGCGCTAGCAAAGTGCGAAATTAGGCTGCGCGCTGCCCGATCATCGAATATCACCGGCACGTGATTTGTATCTACTTTCTTGGGATTTAGGCGTCGTACGGCATTTTCCCCCGCTGTCTTGCCGATTTCTTCTGGAGCACGGAGGTCATTTGCATGGACCGCACCTGAATAGTCGTAGTCTCGCTCCATGGCCAAACCATCGCCTGCTACAACCGACGTGCTAAGGGAATAGTGTGACCGAGAGTAGGATCTGGAAAAGCCATTTGATGCTGCGATTGAAATGGTGGCCTGCCCCCAATTAGCCTCAGCTCCCTCAGAGTTAGTGACACCTTTAACCTCTCGGGCAGCATTTTCCGCCCGGTTAGCCCAGCCGACCAAGGTTTCAACAGTGGGTTCTGTGGGATCACAGGATTCTAGGTCTAATATTTTGGTAACTAGCTGTTCAGGATCGGCTAGCCCGCAATAAGGATCTTTTGGCACCGACCTTGCCATAGCGACAGCTCGCTCCGAAAGTTCTTCCAGAGCTTCTGGGGACATGTCTGAAGACGAGACTATTGCCTGGCTTTTGCCTAAAACAACTCTTAATCCAATATCCACGCTTTCGGAACGCTCTAATTTTTCTGGTTTACCAAGTCTCTGGGCTACCGCAATACTTGTTGAATCAATATGAATAACATCACAGGCATCAGCACCCTTCGCTTTAGCTCGAATTAACAGGTCACTGAGAGTATTTAATATATTATTTGAATTCGACATTTATACCCCTATTTCCATATTGGTGTGCCAGTACCAGGAAGTCCTAACTCACCCCAAATATTTGTAATCTTCTCGGTTACCTCTGGGCTCATGCGGATTTTGCGGCCCCATTCTCGGTTGGTTTCTGGTGGTAATTTGTTAGTCGCATCAAGCCCCATTTTGCCACCGAGACCAGAAACGGGAGAGGCAAAGTCCAAGTAATCGATAGGGGTAGATTCCAGAAGCGTGATGTCACGCACTGGGTCCATCCTTGTTGAGATCGCCCAAATCACGTCTTTCCAGTCTCTAACATTTATGTCCTCATCTACGACTATTACAATTTTTGTATACATAAATTGGCGCAAATAGGACCAAATAGCCATCATGATACGCTTAGCATGCCCGGGATAGGCTTTTTTGATTGACACCACTGCAATCCGGTAAGAGCAACCCTCCGGGGGTAACCAGAAATCTATAATTTCTGAAAATTGCTGAGTTAAAAGTGGGATAAACAGCTCGTTTAGGGCTTCACCTAAAATTGATGGTTCATCGGGGGGTCTGCCGGTAAAGGTAGATAGATAGATGGGGTTGTTTCTCATGGTTATGGCTGAAACGCTGAAAACGGGGAATGGTTCGACAGCATTGTAATAACCCGTGTGATCACCGTACGGTCCCTCATCACCGTAGTCGGTAAGTGAAACGTATCCCTCAAGTACGATTTCGGCTTCAGAAGGTACTTTAAGGGGTATGGTTTTGCAGTTGGTAAGTTCAACCTTCTGATTTCTCAGGAGGCCAGCAAACTGGTATTCAGACATGGTGTCTGGTACTGGCGCAACTGCCGCCAAAATTGTTCCTGGATCAGCACCAATAACCACGGCGGTAGGAAGTGCTCTTGGATGGATGTCTTTCTGGCTGTTGTGGTGTTGGGCGCCTCCTCGGTGTTTGAGCCATCGCATTAGTGTTGTATTTGATCCGGTCACTTGCATACGGTAGATACCGAGGTTGTATTGATCTAGGTCAGGGTCATTCGGGTTTTTAGTTATCACTAGGGGCCATGTTATCAGTGGTGCTGGCTCATGGGGCCAGCACGTTTGTATAGGCAATTGGCCGAGATTCACATCGGCTCCTTCGAAAATGACTTCCTGGCAGGGTGCGTTGGTTACCGTCTTTGGCTTCATAGCCATAGCTGTTTTGACCAGGGGTAGCATTCCAACCGCATCCTTCCAGCCACCTGGTGGTTGAGGCTGGCGCATAAAAGCCAGCGTATTGCCAAATTCACGGAGATTTTCCGGTTCCTGTTCTATCCCCCAAGCAACTCGCTCGACGGTACCAAATAAATTGACTAAAACAGGTATTTCAAAGGTCTCCCCGTTTGGACCTATTGGCTTTTCAAACAAAACTGCTGGCCCGCCTTCTGCTAATAGGCGTGTTTGTATTTCCGTCATTTCAAGAACCGTGGAGACAGGTTCTGTAACACGGGTGAGTTGGCCATTCCGTTCAAGTTTTTCAATAAAGCCGCGCAAATTTTTAAAGCCCATACTTAATCATACCCTATTAACTGCTCAAATTAAGCTTCAACACAAAAGCAGGTTCATCTGAAGATGTTGTGGTTTGTGATTTTGTCCAAGTCGAAAACATTGCCATTTTTAGCGCTTTTTGAAGCGCTATATTTTTAACTCCGCCTCCCCCTGAAGTAGTTCTTCAGTTAATTTGGCTGCTAAGGTTAGGCCCTTATCGGCTGGCGACGGAACGGGTTGTTGCTTCGGTTCACGGGTCATATTCCGCTGCTGGGCTTCCAAAACTGTTTTGTCTTCTAAGAAAGTGCGAGCGTTTGCATCTTTCATCCACTGGGTTAAGGAGACGTTGTCTTGATTGTAATTGCGACCGAGCCACCAAAAGTAGTGAGTTGAAGTGCTTGTCTCGGGCGTCATCGCATTAAGCACTCTAAAACCATTCTTTAGATTTTCGGAGGTGCCCGGTGACGAATTTCCACGTAGGCGTATTACTATATTACAACCTGGCGTAAATTCTGTAGTCTGACGATGAATGATATTTTCAGTATAGCCGACGGCCCGTACAAAGAAAGGTGAAGGTTTAATATCTCTCATTTTTCTTTTTACTCGAACCAGGTTGCCTACCCTTTCTGCGGTTACGGGCACCCTGTCGACGTCTTCCGTAGCAAGTGTTTGTTTGTGGGTATATTTTGCATGCGTAAGGTCAAGAAGGTTATCGCGAATTAAATCACAATGGGCTTCGACGCGAAGCATTCCGCCGTCACCCACCCATTTATCTTCTCCAATGACGTGAAAGTCAGGCAAGTTGTTGTCATCCGCTCTTTCGGGGTCGCCCATCCAGATGAATACCCAGCCCCATTTTTCTATTATAGGATATGACTTTACAGCGATTTTCTGAGGATTTTCCGTGCCGGGAAGATGGACACATTTGCCGGCGCAGTCATACGTCCAACCATGATATCCACACTCAATTAGATCTCCATTAATCCTACCCAAAGTGAGCGGCGTAAGCCGGTGTGCGCAACGATCGTCGAGGGCACCAATTTTTCCGCTTTTTCCCCTGAACAAAACGATAGGTTTATCCAGAAAGACGCGGCCAACGGGTTGGTCTCCAAGTTCTTTACTCGAAGAAGCTACATACCAATAGTTTTTTAAAAATTTGCTCATCCTATATCCAACCAAAACATTGAAACTATGCCATAAGACTTTTCATCTCGAAGGGGTTTCAATTGTATGCCAAGATGGCGGGCCCTGTTAAGGCAAAGTCAATTAGTAGCACGAGGGTCTAATGGGTCAACACATTGACGCCGAAGTTCCACAGTGTGTCTTGGGATACAAAGCAAAATTCAGCAAATAAATTTCAACTTTAGAGACATTTCAAATAATCAAATAATAGGGGTAATATTCAAAATTATTGTTTAGTGGCGATTATATAATTTGGCAGAACTATGGGGCCCCTCGTATCAAATTGTACAAGTCTGTTTCTTTAAATTGGGGTTC
>PTLH01000119.1 GCA_002938035.1 Alphaproteobacteria bacterium MarineAlpha3_Bin6 | reverse complement strand
GGCCGTGATGGGGCCATTAGAAAATTCCGATCTAGTGGGATTAGACCTGACACTAAATATACACAAATTTCTTCTTTCGGATTTGGATACTTCAACCGAGCCTCAAAAATTACTTCAAGCAAAGGTGCAAGCGGGAGAGCTAGGAATGTCGGCTGGAAAAGGATTCTTAAAATGGACTCCTGGGAAAGCTGATGAAGTTAGGGCTGGAATGCAGCGACATTTGGTTAAGGCTGCAAAAGAGCGACGTGATAAACTGAATTATTAAGGTTACTAATTCTGTTTAAACCCCTAATAGAGAAACGAATGCTAATCTGAAGCTGGTGGCTTAATTAAAAATCGACTGTGGAATATGGCAATACCAATAGTAATTAAAGATACTCACTTAAATTAGGTAATGAATGAGTCTAGATGACTATCTTCAAACGATTTATTAGACCAGCTTTGTTTAGTTTAGAAGCTGAAAAATCTCACAATCTCGTTATACGTTTGTTAAAATCTAATTTAGTGCCGGCTGTCAAAGCAATTGATGATCCTATATTAAGTTCGGTTGTTTTTGGACGTCAATTCCAGAACCCTATAGGCTTGGCTGCCGGTTTTGATAAAAACGCCGCAGCTATATCCAATTTATATCGATTAGGATTTGGTTTCATCGAGGTCGGAACTGTAACCCCTAGACCCCAGTCCGGTAATCCAAAACCTCGACTATTTCGATTATCTGAAGATGACGCAATTATTAATAGTTTAGGATTTAACAGTGAAGGATTGGAAGTATTTAGAACGCGTTTAAAAATCTATAAGGAAAATAGCGTCGATTCAATCGTTGGTGCTAACATCGGGAAGAACAAGGACACCATTGATGCCGCCTCAGACTATGTTACAGGTGTTCGGTTGGTTGCCGAGTTTGCGGATTATATAGTGGTAAATATTTCGTCGCCAAATACCCCTGGTCTCAGGGATTTGCAAAAAAAGAGTAACTTACAGCATCTTCTGGGGGCTGTTCTTGAGGAAAGGGCTAAAGCTATACGTCAGCCTCCAATCGTTCTAAAATTTTCTCCTGATTTGGATGACCAGGAGGTAAAAGAGATTGCTGAGACTGCGTCTCAATTCAATATCAACGGTCTAATAGCCACGAATACGACGATCGAAAGACGGGGTTCACTCAAAAGTCCAAATAAAGAGATGGAAGGCGGCCTCTCTGGGCGACCATTAATGGATTCTGCCACAGCGGTACTTCGATTATTATATCGTTATACTGGGGGACAAATCCCAATCATTGGAGGTGGGGGGGTATTTAGTGGCGAAGATGCATATTGCAAGATACGTTCTGGGGCTAGTTTGGTGCAGATATATACGGCTTTTATCTACAAAGGACCCTACGCTGCAATAGAAATTAATTCAGCACTTAGTTCCTTACTAAAAAAAGATGGTTTCCAGAATATCAGCGACGCAGTGGGCGTTGATGTGCCCTTGTAAGGCTAAATTATGGAATAAATTGTTCCTTCAGAATTCTTTCTTCTAGATTATGCTCTGGATCAAACAATAGTGAGGAAAACATTGATGTTTCTTCTTTTATCTCAACACTGATGACTTCGCGGATTTCGGTAAAATCGGCAACGGCACTTACGGGCCGAAGTTTTACATCTATCATTTCGAAGGTGACCACCGAATTTCGAGGTAGAAGAGCTCCCCGCCACTGCCGAGGTCGATAAGCACTGATAGGTGTGAGAGCCAAAAGTCCCGCACCCAGAGGAATGATGGGGCCATGCGCCGATAAATTGTATGCCGTGCTGCCAGCAGGGGTAGATACCATCACACCATCGCAAATAAGTTCTTCCAACCTTACAATTCCATCCACCAATATTCTTACTTTTGCCGCGTGATGGGTTTCCCGCAGTAATGAGACTTCATTGATTGCCAAGGCAGTATAGGCATCCCCTTTTGATGAGTTTGCCGTCATTGTTAATGGTCTTAGTTCGATTTTCTCGGAGACTTCTAAACGTTCAATCAATCCTGTTGTCCTATACTCATTCATTAAAAAACCGACCGTACCCAAATTCATTCCATAAATGGGTACTTTCTTTTCCATAAATTTGTGCATGGTTGACAACATAAAACCGTCACCACCAAGAGCAACGACTACATCAGCCTCCTCTGGAGGGGCGGTTTTGTAGTTTTCTCTCAGCAAATTTTCCGCTTCACTAGCGTTGGCGTGAGTGTCGGCTACGATAGTGACATTATTGAATCTCATTATATTTGAAACACCGATAATTTACTGAGCGGACAAGTTATACACTTCTGCTGCTTTACAGCCACAATTGAATGCGACGGTTATAACCAATCTACATAAATTAGGCCGATGCCTCCCGTAAGGGCTTATCCTCCGGTGACACTCATATGGCGGTCAACGGCTGGGTTTGTTTGTGTGCGATCAATGATGAAATCATGGCCCTTTGGTTTTCGTCCAATTGCCTCATCAATTGCATCCATTATTGTTTTATCCGTTGGATCCTGTCGGAGTGGTGTCTTTAAATCGGCCCAGTCATCCTGACCCAGGCACATGTATAGTTTTCCTGTACATGTCAATCGTACTCTATTGCAATCTTCACAGAAATTATGACTAAGGGGAGTGATAAATCCAATTTTTTTACCAGTTTCCCTGACACTTACGTACCTCGCTGGGCCACCAGATTTATAACCGATTTCATCTAGTGTCCACGATTTTTCCAAACTCTCACGTACCACATTTAACGGCAGGTATTGGTCCATTCGATCCTGATCAATTTCTCCCATCGGCATTGTTTCTATAAATGTGAGATCGAAATCTTGCTCCCCACACCAGGCAATCATTTGATCAAATTCATTTTCATTAAAGCCCCTGAGTGCAACAGCATTAATCTTTATTTCAAGTCCGACTTGCCTTGCTACATCTAAACCTTCAAGTACATCGGAGAGTTTTCCCCATCTGGTAACAGAAGCAAACTTATCTTCTTTTAATGAGTCTAAAGAGACGTTGACCCGCCTGACACCGCAATCTATTAATTCACTAGCATATTTGGCTAAAAGGCTGCCATTTGTAGTCAGTGTTAGTTCTTTCAGATCACCAGTTTTTAGGTGCTTTCCCAAATTTCTGATTAACGTCATGACATCGCGTCGAACTAAAGGTTCACCGCCGGTTAATCTGAGTTTATTAACACCGCGCTGAATGAAAGCCCTGCATATACGCTCCAATTCTTCGAGAGTTAATAAATCGTTCTTTGGAAGGAAAGTCATATTTTCTGACATACAGTATACGCAACGGTAGTTACATCGGTCAGTAACCGAAACCCGTAGATATGATACGTTCCGACCATAGGGGTCCACTAAAGCGTTCATTCCCTATCCCATTCGAAAAGTCGTTAGGCAGGGATATGCATAACGATAAGCTATAAATAGGCCCAATTATTGCACTTGTCACGCACTCTAGCATCTCAAATAGATATAATTATAAAATTTACCGGGATCTATGGCGAGAAAATATGTAGGCCACAGTAAGGAATATAGGCATTATAAGTGACGCTTTACGCAACATTAGAAAGAAATATTACGCAAACTTTTGCTCTGGAAGGGTTAAGCAGCTTTTAATTTTTCGTTGGGTTTAACTTCTGACAAGAATAGACGCAGGGATTTGGTTAAATCATTGGTTTCCGACCGAGCGGTACTGTACAAATTGACCGTTTGTTCCAGGTCCTGCAAATTTTCTGCTTCAAGAATTATCTTATTGAGGTACCCGCATTGCTCGACAACCCTATTGAAGTAATCTGATTTATGCATTTCCTCATGATACCTCTTTGTTAGAATTGGACATTACACCGTAATAGGTTACGACTATGTTAATAGTGTTATTATAACCGTGAGGTTGAAATTCGAGGTTAAATGACAAGGGTGCCTCATCCAACATTCTAGGAGCTTAAATTGGTCTTTTCATTATTGAATAGTATTTACAATATTTAAATTAATGCATTGATCGAGTGTTTTTAATTTTAAGAAATAAAGTAAATGTTCTATGAGTAGCGAAAAAGAGTTTGAGTTAGCTCCCGACCCAGGTAATCAAAAACTAACCAAACGGGTAGAGGGGGTTGATCAGGATAAGGCGACAGTGACAACTTCCGTTACTGTAGAGCGCCCCCTAACTTTATTCCTAAATAGTCGCGAAATCGTTACGATGATGACTATTAGCGATTATCCAGAATATTTAGCTGTGGGTTATCTCGTAAATCAAAATATGCTTCTTCCAGGTGATGAGGTAGTTGCTATTGAATATGATGATGATCTTGAGGTGGTAGTTGTTCGAACAAACGTGGAAACAGACTTTGAGGATAAACTTCAAAAAAAGACTTTAACGTCAGGATGTGCTCAAGGGACAATTTTCGGCGATTTAATGGAAACTTTTGAACACGTAAAATTCGACACGGAAATCGAAATTCGAACGTCTAACCTCTACAAGTTATTGAAAAAGATAAACACTGCGCCAAGTCTTTATTTAGAAGCAGGGGCAATCCATGGTTGTGTGTTGTGTTCGGGAGACCGTCCAATCATCTATATGGAAGACGTCGGTCGTCATAATGCTGTCGATAAGATTGCGGGATATATGTATTTAAATAAAATCGGTGCTGACGATAAGATATTTTACACGACGGGTCGATTGACAAGTGAAATGGTTATTAAGACTGTTCAAATGAATATACCGATACTCATTTCCCGATCAGGTTTTACGGCTTGGGGAGTTGATTTAGCGAGACAGGCAAATCTCACATTGATTGGCAGGGCGAAGGGAAAGCGTTTCCTAGCCCTTTCAGGGCAACATCGTATTGTTTACGACCATGATTTATTAGATGACGGCGGAGAGGCTGAAGAAATAAATAAAAAGGGTGCAAAGATATAGTGGAGCTTATTGGGGGCATTATATTAGCGGGAGGGCAGTCAACGCGTATGGGTGGTGGAGATAAATGTCTAAAAATGCTTGGTGGCAAAACATTAATCTCGAGAATTATTGAGCGGGTTAGCCCCCAAATTTCAACTTTAATCCTAAACGCAAACGGAAATCCAAGTAGATTTTTGGATTATAATCTACCCGTTGTGCCTGACGTCATTGGCGACTACGCCGGTCCTCTAGCTGGAATTTTAACTGGTATGGAATGGATGCGTAAGTATCGCCCAGAAATACGATGGTTGGCTTCATTTCCAGGCGATGCGCCATTTATTCCTCTGGATTTTGTTATTAAATGTTTGAAAGCGACAAAACGTATGGATGTAGAAATAATTTGCGCGAAATCGGCAGGTCGGGCTCATCCGGTATGTGCTCTGTGGAGTGTTAAATTAGCGGACGGACTTCGTTCGGCGATGAAAAATGACCAAATAAGAAAAATAGATAAATGGAGTTCCAATTACTCAGTGTATCATGAAGAATTTTCAGTCAAACCAATTGATCCTTTTTTTAATATTAATTCGGAACAAGATCTATTAGTCGCTGAATCCCTGGATAAGGAAGGGATTAACCCTTCCGAATAGTAGCATAGTGGCTTGCATTTTTTAATTCTTTTACGGCTCCACCCTCAGCTATAATCTGAAAGGCATCACTAGGCTTATCGATTATTAACCCTGAAAGTACACTAACCCCTAATTCAAATAATTTTGGACAAAGGGGTGTGCCTGGTCCAATAATTGCTGTCTCACATTTGTCGGCATAAGACACCATTTTCTCGGCGGTTCCGTTAACAAACGTGGATGCCGTGATAATAGCGTAGTGGCTTGACTCTAGAATCGCTTTGGCCTTTGTTTCTGGATATTCGCCTTTTCGAGGATCTTTCTCGATAACCTTTAATAACGAATAGCGCCTCTCCAATCCAGGAAACCGACCTACCACAGCGACACTTTGATCTACCGTACCGAACGCATCCAATCCATTATCGTCGCATTTGGCATCAAGGTCATATCGATTGTACGACGCATTAATTGCTGCCATTCCAATAGCGACTTCCATGGGATTTGGATTTTTAATTAAATTAGCTAGGCGCCTTAAATCCATACTGGCTAATTGACCAGCTGCTGTAATTGCTTGGCAACCTGGAGAATTGCGCTGGGGTGTTTGTGCAAGGCCGCAACCATGCTTTCCTTCAACCATTGTCCAGTTAATACCGACCATGACACGCTTGACAATGCCATGGGGTACACCATTCAGAAGTGTGTTCTGTAGGGTTGTCAATT
>PTLH01000118.1 GCA_002938035.1 Alphaproteobacteria bacterium MarineAlpha3_Bin6 | reverse complement strand
TGTCGGAAAAAAAACAAGTTTTCAAAGCGTTTCAGATTTAAAAGGACTGAGGGCTCCAACCGGTTTTAAGGCGGCTCCATTATTTAACGAACTAATCAGTGCAGCGTTAGCCACTAAGAATTTAACTATTGCTGATACTAAGAACGTCCCGATCTCTGCCTTGGTACCTAGTTGGAAGGCGTTGATGGAAGGTAAAGTAGACTTTGCTATCGGTGCCTACGGTTCCGGGTTTATGAAACTAATCGCCAAAAAACTTGGAGGCATACGCTTTATTTCATTGGATGATTCTCCTGCGGTGTTGGCTAAAGTTAGTAAAATGTTGCCGGGTGCGGATATTAGAACCGTTAAGCCAAACCCCAAAATCCCTGGCGTCGAGGTACCTACCAAACTATTTCATTTTGATTATATCTTGTTTGCAGGTAAACACGTTTCGGATGATGTCGTCTACAGGGTTGCTAAGGCCATGCACCAAAATAAAAAGGCTTTAGTTGCTTCTTCACCAATGTGGCGAGGTTTTTCGGCTAAGGGTATGTCAAAGGATCAAAATGGTCTTGAATATCATTCTGGTGCCATAAAGTTATTTAAGGAAAAAGGTATTTGGAAGCGGTAAATAAAACCGCAGACCAATCTGACGAAGCGCCCGCGCCACTCTCACCAGTGGCGCGGGCGTTAACACCTTGGCTCAGTGCTGCTTTAGCGCTGATCGGAATTTTTTGGGCAAGCGGGGTCGCTGTTGATATTGGCCTAGCTCTAATAACCGAACAGGTAATTTGCGGGGTTCTGGGCCTGACCTTTGCAATCATTTATTTGAATGTCCCCGTAAGTCGTAAAGTTCAAACTACATTGGCGTGGTACGATGCTGTGGCGGCCTTTTTGGGGTTTGCCATCGGTTGGTACCTTTTTTTTAGATACCCGACCCTACTGGATAAAATAGCCTACATGCCAAAGGAGGCATCAACTGTCGGCTTTATTACCATTTTACTCACTGCAGAGGCGCTAAGACGCACTGCCGGCTGGGGCTTGCTTTTTGTTCTTTTTGCATTTTCTGCGTATGGCTTTTTTGGACACCTTGTCCCAGGAACCTTATCGGGCCGTTCTATGGATCTAGGTATATTTTTTTCCTATTTGGGAATTGATACTAATGCACTTCTTGGTACCCCCTTAATAATTATATTTACCGTTGTCGTGGTGTTTATATTTCTGGGACAGGTTTTATTGCGGTCCGGTGGTTCTGAATTTTTTACAGATATTGCTGCCGCTCTAATGGGTCGTTCACGAGGGGGATCTGCCAAAATAGCGGTGGTAGCTTCTGGTTTGTTTGGATCGATTTCCGGCAGCGCAGTATCCAACGTTGCGTCAACAGGTGTGATCACAATTCCACTTATGCGTCAGGGGGGATATACTGCAAGGGTGGCGGGCGCTATTGAAGCCGTAGCGTCCACGGGTGGGCAAATCATGCCGCCGATTATGGGAGCTGCGGCTTTCCTTATGGCAGAACTGGCAGACGTCCTGTATCAGGAGGTTGTAGTGGCGGCCATATTGCCGGCGCTTCTGTACTATATTTCCGTATTTCTTCAAGCTGATTTAGAGGCGGGAAAAATCGGTATTAAACCGGTTCCAGAAGAACAAATACCAGCTATTGGGAGGGTTATGAAGGGAGGCTGGTATTTTCTTGTTCCTTTCATAATTTTGTTAGGCACCTTGTTCTGGTTGAATGCGCCTCCAGAAAAAGCAGCGCTATTTGGAGCAGTATCGATCTGTGTTCTCGGTTCTGTATTCAGCTATAATAAAAAGAAGCTGACCCTGCCAATTCTTTGGATATGTCTAAAGAAGACGGGGGAAGTTTCTGTCGATATTATCATCATAGGTGCGGCTGCCGGACTGATCATCGGCATACTCGAAGCGACGGGACTGAGTTTTGGCCTAACTTTCATGCTTGTTGAGATTGGCGAGGGAAATTTATTTCTTCTGCTCGGTTTAACGGCGATAATTTGTATTATACTCGGTATGGGTATGCCGACGACTGCGATCTATTTTCTCCTGGCGGTATTAGCGACGCAGCCATTGATCAAACTGGGTGTTGAACCACTGGCAGCCCATTTGTTTGTTCTCTACTTCGGACTAATGTCGATGATCACGCCGCCCGTCGCATTGGCAGCGTTCACAGCAGCAAAACTGGCTGATGCCGGACCCATGGGAACAGCGTTAGCAGCCTGCCAGTTCGGGTGGCCCGCTTTTATCGTTCCTTTCTTATTTGTACTCGCACCTAATCTGATAATGGTCGGCGATACTATTGACATTGCGGTTGCTTTTTTTACGGCAGTGGTTGGCATTTGGTTTGCCTCTGCTGGTTTTATCGGCTTTTTAACACGTCGACTTTCACCCACACTCCGGGCCACTTACATCATCGGTGGTTTAGGTTTGCTGATACCAAGTGAAGCCTTCAGCGAGGCATATATTATCCAGATTGGGGGCGCAGCAATATGTGTCTTTGCATTCCTATTAGAGAGAAGACAAAGGGACGTAGTGATTTAAGTTACTGGTGAGGTGAATTTCAAATAATTGCAGCGGCACGTTCAATGCCTTCAATCATGGCGGCGCGCCTTAAGTATGTGCGGGCCTTGTCTGGGTCGGCGACAATTTCACGGAGTTCGCCGTGAAATTTCTTTCTAGCCTCTGGGTTCTTGTTTTCGAGGTTTTTCTTGTTTTCGATAGTTTGGCGCTGGAGATATTCTTCGGCTACGGTTCTCCGTTGGCGGTCATAGAGATCCAATAATTTTTCATCGCCATTCTTAAACCATATTGCTGCCAGCTTTTCCGTTAAGTTAAATACGTCGTGAAAACCGAAGTTCATTCCCATGCCGCCAAGTGGGTTATTGATGTGAGCGGCGTCACCGGCAAGCAGGATACGGTCGTCTCGGTAACATGAAGCTACGCGTTGGTGGACCTCATAGAGGTTACGGTGAACCACAGGGAAAGAGTTGGATTTTGGGTGAAAGCCTTGCAATCGGGCCTCTATATTTTGGTCATCGAATATTTCTTCCTTTGTGAGATCCGGGTTGGTGGGAAAGACCACCCGCCAAATACCCTTTTCATCCAATCCCGGTACCTTGAATAAGGCACACCATTCCTCAGGATCGGACACGTAGTTGGTAAAGGCGTATCCTACTTTTTCAAAATCATAGGGCGTGGTTACAACCAGAAAACGCTCAGGAAAGGTAAAACCCTCAAAATTTACATTCATGAATTTCCGAACTTGGCTACGTCCCCCGTCACATCCAATTAAGTAACGCCCGCGAAATATGGTCGGGCCGTTGGGCGTTTCTACCTTAACCACAACTATATGATTGTCCTGCTCAACCTCCGTAACACGATGCTTTCGTAAAATTTCATGGTTTTTATAATTTTTGAGGGCGTTGTCGATGATGCTGGAGACCTTATGTTGTTCCAACATCAAACGGTAGGGATAGGGAGTGTCGTTTGAAAGCACGCCAAGATTAAAGTTTGCCACCAGTCCCGTCTTGCGGTCGCGATAGTGATAGTTCCGGACGATATAGCCGTGATCGTTAAGTGTTCCCGTAAGCGCTAGCCTTGCAAACATTTCCAGGGTTGGAGGATGAATGGTGCCGGCCCTTGGATCGTCAAGTATAGTGGCATCCCCTTCCAAAAGGGTAAATGGAATACCATAATGTGCAAGATTTAGGGCTGCTGCATAGCCCACCGGCCCAGCTCCGGCGATAAGAATTCGGTTGTCATCCATCATGGTCAGGTACCTTACACATGATATATATCCCTCTTTGTAACTCCTTAATATAGTATTCCAATTAAGAATGGAGCAGCTTTACTTTTTCCTTGGGTAATGACAAATAACATTAGTTGTTAGAAAAATCGCAAAAGACAATCCCGGAGGAGCTCAATGAACCAAGTGGTTAAACAAACCAAACCCCAGGAACCCTGGATTGGCTCTCGTGGCCGCATTGCCGTTATTCTTCCTTCTACCAATATAGGTGTGGAATATGACTGCCAACGCCTTATCCCGCCAGGCGTGACGTGGCACTTCTGCCGCTTTTTTGTAGAGCAGCCAGACCTCTCCGACGATAATATGTTCTTGGCATTTATTGATGCAATACGAGATACCATTCCAGACGCCATGCGGGATGCCATGACTTGCGAACCCAGCCAGATCATGATGGGAATGTCGGCTGAAACCTTTTGGGGAGGTCTCGAGGGAAATGCGGAATTTACCGAAAGGTTACGTGAAGTAGCTGGAGACGAAATAGGTATCACTACGGGCGCCAATGCCTTAGATGCGTCACTAAAAGCTTTCGGGGCCAAAAAAGTGGCAGCACTAACACCATATCAGCCGATTGGTGACAAACAGGTACATCGCTTCCTAGAAGAGACGGGTTACGAAGTTTCCAAAGTTGTTGGGCTCAAATGTGATACCGCCACCTCCATAGCACACACTCCTCCAAGGGAGGTTATAGATGTAGTGTTGAACCAGTTAGACGGTGATGACGTGGATGCAATCGTTCAGGCTGGTACCAACTTAACCACTATAGATTTATTTCCGACTTTAGAGAAACAACTAGGGAAGCCAATAATACCCATAAACGTAGCAACCATTTGGCATACCTTTCGTACTATCGGTGTAGACGATAAATTTATTGGTCGTGGCTGGCTTCTGGAAAAATTTTAGTCAATGACGAACAAGACGCAAATAATCATCGCAGGTGCGGGGCCGGTTGGCTGTGTCGTCGGGCTTATTTTAGCCCGTGCCGGCATTTCTGTGACTATTTTAGAAACGGAAAATGATCTCATTCCTGAATTGCGTGCCTCTACTTTTCATCCTCCTACCCTTGACATGCTCGATGAACTTGGGGTCACTCCTAAACTTATTGATCAAGGTTTAATTACCCCAAAAATACAATATCGTGATCTGGAAGTTGGACTTGTGGCAGAGTTTGATCATGCTCTCATCGACGACCGGACTAAACACCCATACCGCCTTCAGTGCGAGCAGTTCAAATTAACCCGTATCATTGCAGAGATGCTTAAAGAATTTCCTCACGCTGAGATTTCTTTTGACTCGAAGTATGTCGATGCATCGCAAACAGATAATGCTGTTAGGGTGTTTTACGAAACTCCCGCGGGGTCAGAACAAGTTACCTGTGATTATTTGATAGGTGCGGATGGCTCAAGGAGTGAGGTTCGAAAATCTCAAAAAATAGAGTTTCAGGGATTTACCTATCCGGAACAATTTGTGACAGTAAGTGTGCCCGAGGATGTCGATAAAATAGTCCCTGGGATGGGTCACGTATGTTACATCGCCCACCCGACGCAGTGGTGTGCCTTAATACATGCTCCTGATTATTGGCGTTTTCTATTCCCTATACCAATGGAGACTACCAAGGAAGAGGCATTTGATGACGAGTTTTTGGAGGGGCGTCTGCAGCATTTAGCGCCACATCAAGAGAGATACGCCATCCAGCTACGGACATTATATGGCGTTAACCAAAGGGTGGCAGAAACGTACCGTTTAGGCCGCATCCTTCTGGCAGGTGATTCGGCGCACGTCAATAATCCTCTTGGAGGAATGGGTATGAATGGCGGCATACATGATGGTGTCAACTTGGCTGATAAACTGGTGCGAATATATGAGGGTGGTGAAACCGAAGAGCTTCTTAACCTCTATGACCGTCAACGTCGCCCCATCGCCATTGAATATGTTCAGGCACAGACAATGCGCAATAAAAAAAATTTGGAAGAGACAGATCCCAATATCCGCAGACAACGGCAGGATGAATTGAGGGATGTGGCAAAAAATGTTGAAAAGTCGCGGGAGTTACTCCTGCAGACATCTATGATTAGCGGGCTCGAACGTTCTGAAGCAATTACTTAAGGATCTACGCAGCAGCAGCTTCGGTCATCAACCCCTGATTACTTCACTATTTGGTTCTAATTTCTATAAGGGTTGCTAATTAGGCTAATAATATTCGAAGCATCCAGATGAGCGTTATGAAAACAATAAATGATACGCTAATTCACTAATATGGAACGTGTTCCTGAACGTGTTTTGATTTCCGGTGGAGGACCGGTAGGGCTTATTTGCGCATACGCTCTGGCAAAGGAAAATATTCCCGTCATTGTTTTTGATGAAAATAGCGAACTTCAGGAAGACCCAAGAGCTGCAACTACTCATCCCGCGACATTAGAACTACTTGCCGAGCTGGATTTAGTCGGGAAGGTTATAGAACAAGGCCTGATTTGTCCGATATTCAGGTTCTGGGATCGTCCCACGGGTAATCTAGTCGCTGAGTTTGATCATGAATTACTAAGGGATGACACTGACTATCCGTATGTAGTGCAATGTGAACAATTCAAACTTACGCGTATACTGGTTGATTTAATGCGGTCGATGACGGCAGCCGACATCAGGTTTTCGCATCGAGTTACTTCGGTCTCACAAGGGGACCAGTGTGTTTCGAT
>PTLH01000117.1 GCA_002938035.1 Alphaproteobacteria bacterium MarineAlpha3_Bin6 | reverse complement strand
TAATCGGAGAGTGGCGCAGCCTGGTAGCGCACATCGTTCGGGACGGATGCCCCCACTGTCAGATATAGTAAAAAACCACAGAATACTGGGATTTCTTGTCCGATACAGTCGGAAACTGTGTACATTTTTTGTACACGCCGAGTACAATTAACTTTTGAGGAAGTGTACGGATAGCTGACTTATATATATAATTGATCATGACTGACCAAACTTTAGACACACTTCGTGCCGAGCTGCTTTCACTGCAACAGCAAGTATTCATCGCACTTCATAAAGAAACCACAGGTAAGGTATTTGAATTTTTCGACTCCGATGACCTCGGAGACGATGACGCCAAACCCATTCTTGTGTCGGATGCCGATGCGATCAGAGAAAAATCCGTTTTACATTGGAAGATGGCGCTTGGAATGAAGGCCATGTATGACCTAGAAACAAAAGAATGGTTAGCAGAGACAGATAAAAAACGAAAAGAGGATCATAGATATATAGCTATGGGGTTTAAGGATTGGGCAGAGGAAGTTGATATTATTCTTAATTGTGACGACGATGAATTACGCGTTAAACATGAAGAGGAATTTGGGTAGTTAAGTGAGGAAGAGCTCCCGTTCATCCGTCCTCCGTAACACCAATCCGCGTCACATATAAATGGCTATCGGTCAGGCGTTGCGGTCGGGCGTTGCGGTCGGCTAAGTCGTGATGAAAACAAGGCGGGTTATTGTTTCTTACCACCTGTTAATGCGCCGAAGGAGGATGAGACCATCCCCATGATGCGTGGTGAAAAGAATGGTAATGCTAGCCACCAAAGAAAGGGTTGAAAGTTTTCTAGCATTATCGCGGAATACAGTCCCAAAGCTACGATGGCGATCATTATGAGGCGTCTACCCCAACCGACGGGGAGCCAAGTACTCAATAATCTCCCTGATAGTGCGGCGGCATGGGTTTCAAGCTCGTTTCGTTGTTCCTCTGATAGTGTTTCGTCCTTCAATGACTCAGTAAACACTGCCAAGGTATCTTTTAATTGCTGCTGCTCATCCTTATTCATGGCTTCATCATAAGCTAACGAGATGGATAAGGCTATTGGTCGGGCGTTACGGTCAGCTAAGTAGGTTAATCGTTAGCGATCTATTGCGGGTTTTTGTCGCGTTCGAGTACCGGGTCAGGTCCGTCTAGCTGCTTTAGTATCTCTGGATTGGAAGCCTGTGCCGTCGGAGGACCATCCTCGTCCTCGACAGACTGGGGCTCGTCTTCCTTTATCCCTTTCTTAAAGGATTTCAGTCCCTTACCAAAATCACCCATTAAACTGGAGATTTTGCCGCGCCCACCAAACAGGACAAGTGCAATTGCAAGGACAACGACCCACTGCCAAATACCACCAATTCCCATAGAAGCCTCCCTGTGATTTAATCAGCCAATTAGACGGAGAAAGAAATACCGCAGCCACAGGAGGCAGTGGTATTAGGAATTTTTAGCCGGAAAGAGGCGCCAGAAAGATCATCCACATAATCCACTTCTGAGCCTTCAAGTACCTCTAAAGACATTTCGTCTATAACTACCTTGGCACCATGGGTCTCAAAAACTTTATCATCGTCATTTTTCGTCTTGTCGAGATCAAAGCTATATTCAAAACCGGAACAGCCACCTGCTGACACCGCTACTCTGAGCATCAGGTTATTGGTATCTTCGCCTGCAATTAATTCGCTCACCCGCTTGGCGGCGTTTTTGGTGACAGAAATTTGCTGAGTGGCGTTCATAATAAAAATTTCTCTATCTATATAATTCACCTAATAATAACATTTTCAACTTGTATGTAATCTCGAATTAATCGTTGTCAAACAAAGATACCAAACTGACAAATATATATGTACACACATATATAATAGGTATTGTTATGCTAAAAACAGTGCCCGTTCATCCGTCCTCCGTAACACCAGACCCCGTAACCGTCTCCCGTTACAGAACACCCATCTCAGGAATTCGTCGGCTGCTTCTTCGTAACGTCCTTCATTAAGGTATAGTCGTCGAAGGCTCGATCGCTGGAGGGCCCCTGTCCCTAAATTATATGTCCAGGAGCAGAGTGCCGAGAACATGTCGTCACTTAGCTGGGCTGTGATGAGCTTTTCGATTGTCCACCTAATCCAAGTTATTGACGGTTATGTTTATCGCTGTAATACGAACCTCTGTGAACAAATTGGCCTTATTGTAAGGATCATTTTCCGCGTAATTTTCAACATCACTCCGGCCATCGGCTTCGACGACTAACAATGTCCCAATGGGTTTGTCCGTTTCGTCATTCATTAACGGGCCGGCCAAAAGTAACTTAACGGGCTGTCCTTTCACATATTCGACATGCGCCTCTCGGTTTGCCAATCGAATATGGAGACAGTCTGGCTTATCAAATGCTTGGATAACGTATTTCAAGATTTATACTCCCTTTTATCGCTGGTTTTATCACAAAGCCTCTAGCTTCATGGGCTGTTATTGGTCGTGTAGATTATTTTATATCAAATTGGGAGAAAATTATGGCAACCCTTTTAATAACTGGTGCCAATCGTGGGATTGGGCTCGGACTTGTTAAGGTCTATTTGGAAAATCAATGGCAAGTAATAGCTAGTTGCCGCAGTCCGAAAACCGCATCGGAACTAATGTCCCTAAAAGAGCAATATAGCGATAAGATTTCTATCATTGGAATGGATGTTAATGACCAAACACAAATTGATGCGGCTGTTCAGTCTCTAAATGGAGCTCCGATAGACGTATTGATCAACAATGCTGGTACGGTCGAGATGGAAAAATATGGAAGCGGTGCCTATGAGAAGGTTAATGGGGTCCCGATAGATGATCCTGACTTACGCAAATATGACTATCAACAATGGGAAGACATACTGAGAACGAATGTTTTGGGACCAGCCCGTATAACTGGTTCATTCGTCGATAATCTCGAAGCAGCGGATCATGGTGTTGTGGTGATGATAACTTCGGGGCTTGCGTCCGTCTCCAATACCTGGAATGCCGGCCGTTATGCCTACCGAACGAGCAAGGCGGCCCTGAATATGCTTATGCGTAGCTCGGGAGAATGGTTAGAAAGCCTTGGTATTACATCCGTTGCTATTTCGCCGGGCTGGACAAGGACCGATATGGGCGGCCCGAATGCTCTGAATTCAATTGAAGAATCAGTCAATGGTGTTTATCAGGTGATCACCGGAGTTTCGGCGGAGGATGCAGGAAAGTTCCTTAACTTTGACGGCACGACACTGCCGTGGTGAGACGGTTGAAACTATTTTTCTAAAATTTTGCAAAGGAGGCGTCTACTATGTCTCGGGAAGAAATTACATTTCAAAGTGATGGACTAAAACTAGTTGGTCACTTTTATAAGCCTGACAATGTGGAACCCCCTTACCCCACTATCGTGATGGGTGGTGGCTGGTGCTACGTGAAAGAACTGATTCAGCCAGAATATGCTGACCATTTTGTAAAGCAAGGTATTGCGGCACTAGCCTTTGACTATCGTAATCTAGGAGAGAGCGAAGGTGAGCCTCGTCAACATATTAGTCCTTGGGATCAGATCTTTGATATTATCAACGCGACGACTTATGTCACGACCCGTGACGACGTAGATAATGACAGGATCGGTGTATGGGGTATTTCTTACGCAGGTGGCCATGTGTTTCCTGTTGCGTCTATGGATAGTCGCCACAAACTCCTTGTATCTGTCGTGCCAATGGTCGATGGATGGTACAATACTTTGCGTGCCAATTCGAATGTCAGTCTGCGCGCTCATTGGGCCCATATTGAAAAGGATAGAGAAGAGCGATTCCAATCTGGTAAAGATGGGCGTATTGCACATTCAGCCCATCCTCATGACGAACCTTCGGCTTGGCCCGCACCTGAGACATGGCCAGTTTTTAAGAAGTTCAAAGATACCGTAGCCCCCAATCACGAGCATTGGACCACTGTTAGAAGTGCCGAACTGGCCATGATGTATGATGTGAGGCCGTTCATGCAGCGCATCATTCATCAGCCAGTACTAATGGTCACTTCCTGGTATGACGATATTACAATGACTGAGCATGAAGTTCCCGCCTTCAACTCCATTCCAAGCCCAAGAAAAGAATTGGTACAAGTCGGAGGAGATGCATCGCACATGTCGCTCTACGACAATCCTGATCACGTGAACATTGTGGGTAAGGCTTGCGCCGACTTCGCTAAGAAATACCTCTGATGGCAATTTAAAAAAAGGATTAGAAGGAATAATACCCTCTAACCCCATGAAAAGATTGGTGGGTGCACAAGGGCTCGAACCCCGGACCCGCTGATTAATACACACCGAATCGTCTATTTCATTCTGTTCCTATGTATATAATATTTCCTATATTCTGCTAATTTTTTAGACTATAGAAATTTAACTCATATCTCCGTCCGTTCGACAAAGTGCAGCAGGATACCACCGAGTGCCTTCGGATGAAGAAAGCCAATCCGGGCGCGTCGTGACCCTGGACGCCCAACCTGATCTATGGTCGTCCTCCCTCGCTCGGTAAGGTATGCTAATGTGGAATCAATATCAGGTGTCTTAAGAGCAATATGATGCAAACCTCTACCTCGTTTAGAGACGAAGCGTCCGATGGCGCCTTGGTCTTGCATGGTGGTGCCGGCGTGCCCGTATTCGATCTGGCGATCCTGATGCGGATCAAACTCTTGTAAAAACTCCAATTCACAGTCTCCGATGCTGACGAATAAAACGCGGAGCCCTCCCAATGGATTTGGCGTACGATTATGATAGACGACACCATATTTATCTGAGGTGAAGCTTTCCACTGGCAGACTTATTTCCATGTCCGTCTGTCGGCTTTCCACAGGGCAGCCCAGTGTGTGGGCGAAGATTTGTTCATCACTAGATACGTCGAGGCTAGCCACACCAAGATGATCGATACGCTCGATCATCCCTCCACCGTTACCCGGTGTCGTTATCGGCTCAGCAAAACGAACGTGGACGCCAGCCGTCTCATCCGGATCGACCCGCACTTGCCGTGTGTCGGCGATGCCTTGCTCAACACCGCGACCAAGGGTGCCTAGAGAATGGCGGTTAGCAGCGGCTTCTGGGTCGGCAACGGCGAGTGCAATGTGGTCAAGACCTGCCGTTCCCGATCGATCAAGCAACGGATGATCGCAATCGAACACGCAGATCGTGCTGCGTCCAGCTGCGAAAGCGAATACGTCCGGCCCCCCTGTACCTTTAACTGTCCCACCACACATTCCAAGATCCTCTCCTAAAACTTCCGCCACGCCAGCAGGATTGGCGCTGGATAATGCTACGTAAGAAAGCTCATAACCGTTCATGCCTGGTCTCCCGGATTCAGTATTACGCCGGACCGCTCCAGTTCGTCAATTTCAGGTTTTGAAAATCCAAAAGATTGCAATACTTCGTCACCATGTTCGCCTAGTTGAGGCGGTGGCCTCCGCACTGTTTTGTGGCCCATCTCGCCAAGGCGAAGAGGGTTTGAGAGCTGCTTTAAGGATCCGATAGTGGGATGTTCGACAGTTTCAACGAAATCTGCATGCACAACATGCGGGTCGTTGAACATCTGTTTGAGATCATAGACCGGACCCGCCGGTACTCCCGCTTCCATCAAAAGGTTTGTCCATTCAAGGGCCGACCGCTTCCTAAGACAGGCGTTCATATGTTTGGTCAGCTTGGTGCGATTCTGGGATCGCCGCGTGTTGTCGGAAAACTCTGGGTCATCTATCAGCGCCTTTAATCCCAATACCTCGCAGAGCTTTGCCCATTGCCCTTCTGTGCCAGCTGCAATGTTGATCAACCCGTCAGCCGCCTCAAAGGCGCCATAAGGATAGATCACGGGATGTTCGTTACCGATCCGTCCAGGTATTTCGCCAAGACTCAAATAGCGCTGGCCCTGGACGCACAACAAACCCACTACTCCCGCCAGAAGGGAGGTATCAACTCGCTGACCCCTGTTTGTGTTATGGCGCTGCGTCAAGGCTGCTGTGATACCAAGTGAAGTCCACATGCCAGCAACTAGATCCGCCAGCGGGATACCGAGTCGGGTTGGTGGGCCATCTGGTTGGCCACTGATGCTCATCATGCCTGACATACCTTGCGCAATCTGGTCATATCCCGGCCAGTTGCCGTAAGGGCCATCCTGACCAAACCCTGAGATGCTAGCATAAATCAGACCAGGGTTATCGTTTTTCAAGGTGTCGTAGTCGAGGCCCATTTTGTCAACTGTTCCCGGCTTGAAGTTTTCTACCAGAATATCGACCCCACGGGCCATGCGACCCAGCACATCAAGTCCCTGCTGCGTGCGAAAGTCGATCGCTAAGCTACGTTTGTTACGATTTATACTGAGGAAGTAAACACCAATGCCCTTTTGAAATGGCCCCCAGCCCCTGCACATGTCACCACCCGAAATGGCTTCGGTTTTGACAACGTCGGCACCAAGGTCACCCAGGATCATTGTGCAGAAAGGGCCCGACAGGGCCCGT
>PTLH01000116.1 GCA_002938035.1 Alphaproteobacteria bacterium MarineAlpha3_Bin6 | reverse complement strand
ATCAAGATTTTTACCTCATGTAGTACCAACGTCCCAAAATTGTCGAGAAAAATTTTGTTTTAATGATCTGATAATCGTTTCCGATTAATTGAAATATAAGATCCCCTGGAGTTACCACATTTCTTTAGGTATTCAGTTAATAGCCATTCACGACATCATGACGAGACACCCTAAAACATTTGTCTTCATCGGGAACGTATATTTTTAATTTGATGAGGTATGATCTAAAATTAGTGGTCTATTACATATCTGACTTTTTAATACCAAGTTGTTCGTAGAAACTTTTTCTAAATAACAAAATTAATTGCCATCTGAGGCTTACGAGAAGGTATGGTATTAAAGGTCAATCTTGCCAATCGATAAAGGCCATATCCAAAGTGTCAAAGAAACGACCAACAGGTAACCACCGTTCAACTAAAAAAGGCCGAGGAAATATACGTAATTTATATACTCGTGTGAAAACGGCAAAAGGTCGCAAGATCTCTTCCACAAGGTGGTTGAACCGACAGCTTAATGATCCTTACGTCGATGCTGCTAAACGCGATGGTTATCGGTCAAGAGCGGCTTACAAACTATTACAATTGGACGAGCGTTTTCGGATTTTGAAACCGGGCATGAAGGTTGTCGATCTTGGCGCAGCGCCAGGAGGGTGGAGCCAGGTAGTTTCTAGGGGAATTAGATCTGATCAAATTGGCTCTTCAGCAAAATTGATTGCTGTGGACGTTATAGAAATGGACCCTCTTCCCGGCACTAAATTCTTTCTTCAAGACTTTATGTCGGATGGAGCATCACTAGCTATCAAAGAAGCCTTGGAAGGAGGAGCAGACGCTATATTAAGCGACATCGCCCCACCGCTAACTGGACATCGACAGACAGATCATCTGAGAATAATTGCTGCAGCAGAAGCAGCTTATATATTTTCCTGCGAAGTTTTGCATCGAGGTGGATGCTTTGTAGGAAAAGTATTCCAAGGCGGCACTGAAGAAGCGTTACTAAACGAATTAAAAAAGAAGTTTAAATCTGTAAAACATGCCAAACCCGCGGCCAGTCGGACCGAATCGTCTGAAATTTACGTTGTAGCGCAAGGCTACTACGGCGTGAACGGTAACCATTAAATAATTGATGATAACAAGGCGTCTTCGGCTCATAAATTAATTGTAACTTACTCACTGCTTGGCAACCAGAAAATCTCCTTTATGATGACACGCCAATTCTACAATGGGACTGGCATGAAAATTCTCGAGGGGCTAACGTTTGATGACGTTCTTTTAGAACCAGCCGCGTCGAGCGTCTTGCCTACAGAAACCGATACTTCAACCTATCTTACTAAACATATACAACTGGGTATACCGCTACTCTCATCTGCTATGGATACTGTAACGGAAAGTCGCCTAGCAATATCTATGGCACAGGCAGGAGGCATTGGTGTCATCCATAAGAACCTCTCTATAGAAGAACAAAGGGATGAAGTAAGAAAAGTAAAAAAATTTGAATCTGGAATGGTTATTAATCCAGTCACAGTTGACCCGGATATGACACTTTCCGATGTTCTTGGGCTCATGGATAAAAGCGGGTTTTCGGGGTTTCCAGTGGTGGAAAAGGATGGCGGCAAACTTCTAGGAATTTTGACTAATCGAGATGTTCGGTTTGCGTCCAATATGGATCAGCCCGTAAAGGAGTTGATGACAGCAAACGATGAAGAGCGATCATTGGTCACCGTGAGCGAAAATGTAGACCCAGAAGAAGCAAGGCGGCTCTTGCACAAGCATAGAATAGAGAAGCTCGTGGTTGTTGACGGTGATTACAAATGCGCAGGTCTTATTACTGTTAAGGATATGGAAAAAGCGCAAGCCTATCCTGACGCTTGCAAAGATGAGAAAGGACGCTTACGCGTCGCAGCTGCGACCGGCGTAGGGAATAGTGGCCGAGAACGTGCTGAAGGGCTTCTTGATGCCGAAGTCGACGTGATAGTCGTTGATACCGCACATGGTCATTCAGAAGGTGTACTTAGTGCTGTTGAGCAGATTAAAAAACTGAGTAATTATACACAGGTACTAGCGGGCAACATTGCAACTGCTGAAGGGGCGAAAGCTCTAATTGATGCGGGTGCTGATGCAATCAAAATAGGTATTGGACCAGGCACCATTTGTACTACACGTATGGTTGCTGGTGTCGGAATGCCTCAGTTCACCGCTATTCTTGAAACCGCTGAGGTTGCACAAAAAGCACAAATTCCAATTATTGCAGATGGAGGAATCAAGTATTCCGGTGATATAGCAAAAGCAATTGCCGGGGGGGCAAACTGCGTAATGATCGGCTCCATTTTCGCAGGAACCGAGGAGAGCCCCGGAGAAGTTTTTCTCTATCAAGGTCGCTCCTACAAATCCTACCGAGGGATGGGCTCGTTGGGGGCAATGGCTCGTGGCTCGGCGGACCGGTATTTTCAAGAAGAGGTATCCGAAAGCCTCAAGCTAGTCCCGGAAGGTGTGGAAGGCCGCGTTCCTTATAAAGGGCCTGTAGCCAACGTTATCCACCAACTGGTGGGGGGCTTACGGTCATCCATGGGATACACAGGTAACGCTAATATTTCGCAAATGCAGAATAATTGCAAAGTCAGAAAAATTACGGGTGCTGGGCTCCGCGAAAGCCACGTCCATGACATACAAATAACCCGTGAAGCACCAAACTACCGGCTCGAAGGCTGAAAATTACGAGGCCCCTTTTCTGATGACGCCGAGTGCCCGAATTTCCGCAATCATAGACTTATTAGGGCAAATCGAACAGCCCGGCACGCATGCCAATAAAACAATCTCCAAGTACTTTAGAAACCGACGGTATATTGGTTCAAAGGACCGGCGTGCGATTTCCGACAGTATTTTTAATATTCTTCGACATCATGCACGCCTTTTATGGTGGACAAATGACGGAATAGCGCGTCTTAGAACAATTGCCTCATTAGTACTTCTTGATAGAAAATCACAACAAGAAGTTATAGACCTATTTAATGGTGACGGTTACGCCCCTCCGAGCTTAACTCCTTCCGAGCTAAAGCTACTAAAATCCTGCATGGGCAAGTCAGTCGATGATCCATCCATGCCACTGTGGTTGTCAAGTGAGGTTCCCGAATGGCTTTTAAACGAAATGCAAGCAAACTGGCCACTTGATCTTATTGAAGAGACCAATGCCTTGAACCAACCGGCACCTATAGATATTAGGGTTAATACTTTAAAAGCCTCCCGCGATAACGCGCTAATGCTCCTCAACAACGACGGAATAAAAGCAAAACCAACACCATTTTCTCCCATTGGGTTAAGAATACATGGGAGAGTGAATCTGCAAATCACGACAGCTTTTAAAGGAGGGTTTATAGAGTTACAAGATGAGGGTTCACAATTAATTTCTTTTCTAGTTGACGCTAAGATGGGTCAAAAAACCATTGATTTCTGCGCCGGTGGAGGCGGAAAGACACTCGCTCTTGCAGCCTTAATGAATGATGGAGGGCCATTAATCGCATGCGACGTCAATTCTTTTAGACTTAACAAAATGCACAAAAGACTGAAGCGCGCCGGGGTAACCAATGTTACCCCAAATCTGCTTGCCGGATTAAGCGATCCCTGGATAGAAAAAACTGAGGCCTCTGCTCACAGGGTCTTATTAGACACCCCTTGCTCTGGAAGCGGTTCGTGGAGGCGTTCTCCGGCTAACAAATGGCAATTAACACGGGAAAAGCTTAAAAAGAATATAGAACGACAAACAAAAATTATTGATACAGCATCAAAGCTTGTGCAACCGGGAGGTCGCCTAATTTACTCCACTTGCTCAGTATTGCGGGGAGAAAATGAGGAACAAATTGAGCGTTTTTTGGAAGAGAACAGGAATTTCGATATATTCCCAATTCCCCAACTATGGAATTCGGTTTTAGACGGTAATTGTCCTACTACAGGCCCATATTTAAACCTTACACCAGCAAGACACTCTACTGATGGGTTCTTTTGTGCAGTGCTCGAGAGAATTTCATGATCAAAGCACGTATCGCTAGAGAAACAGATTTCCAAGATATTGCTCAGGTATATATCGAAACCTGGCGAGACAGCTACGCTGGCACATTGCCGGACCGCGTTTTGATTGACATGAAAAAAGAAAAGTTGGTGGTTTCCTTCTCCCAAACTCTCCAACATCATTCTGAGGTACTGGTGGTTGCTGAAGACACCAAAGAAGGGATTGTTGGTATGGGAAGCGCCGGCAGAAACCGGGATCGACGCAGCAAATACCTTGGCGAAGTTTATACGCTTTACGTGCATCCCAGTCACCAGAACAAAGGAATTGGTAAGATGCTCCTTTCGCATCTCTTTTGTGAATTGACCAAATTTAATATTAATTCATCAATAATCTGGGTTCTTTCAGGCAATCCTTCCCGTTTTTTTTACGAAGTCATGGGTGGTAAAATGACAGGGGTCAGAGATGAGACACTTTGGGGTACAGCCCTTAAAGAGATCTGTTACGGTTGGATCAATTTATCTAAGACCATTGGTAATCAAACATGGCAACTGCATCAAAGAAGAGACGACTAACCCTGGAAGTTCTTGGCTTTTGCCTTCTTAGCGACCTATCTCAAAGAGGAGGAATTTTCCAGTATCTTGCCCCGTCCCATTCGCAATTAATTTTAAGTTACTAAAAAAGGAAAAAGGAGAACAACGCTCAAAACAGTGAAAGAGTAGCACACCACATAGGTTCCTGTTTTACTTTTCTTAATTCATCGACTCGGCTATGAGTCCGTTATCATGACAGACCGTATTCTCATCATTGATTTTGGTTCCCAAGTTACACAATTGATAGCGAGGCGCGTGAGGGAATCGGGAGTATATTCGGAGATACACCCCTTTAATAAGGTTTCATCAAAAAGCATAAAAGATTTTAAACCCAACGGCGTCATCCTATCCGGGGGTCCTGCATCGGTCACCGAAATGGATACACCTCGTGCACCAGATGAACTCTTTAACATGGGACTACCGGTGTTGGGAATTTGTTACGGCCAGCAAACCATGATTGAACGATTGGGTGGCAAGGTAGAAACAAATGAAAAAAAAGAATTTGGCCATTCAACTGTGGCAATAACTGGCGATTGCAAACTCCTGGATGCTACCTGGAGAAAAGGATCACAACAGCAGGTATGGATGAGCCACGGAGATCGGGTAACATCCCTTCCAAGTGGCTTCCACGTTGTCGGTAAAAGTGACGCTGCTCCATACGCAATTGTGGCAGATGATGATCGAAAATTCTACGGTGTTCAATTTCATCCTGAAGTCGTGCATACGCCATATGGAGCAGAGTTAATACGGACATTCACGCATGCTATCGCTGGCTGCAGTGGAAATTGGACGATGTCCGCATTCAAAGACCAAGCAATTTCTAAATTACGAAAGGAGGTAGGAAAAAGCAAAGTCATCTGTGGTTTGTCAGGTGGGGTAGACTCCTCTGTCGTCGCCGTGCTCCTCCATGAGGCTATTGGTGATCAATTAACGTGTGTTTTTGTGGATACAGGATTGATGCGCTTAGGTGAACCGGAGCAAGTAGTCGAATTATTTCGAGATCATTATAAAATTCCGCTTATTCATAATAATGCGTCAGAACATTTTTTAGAGAAACTAGGTGGCATTACTGACCCTGAGCAGAAGCGTAAGATTATCGGTAACGCCTTCATTAAAATTTTTGAGGAAGAAGCCAAAATATTAGGCGGAGCAGATTTTTTGGCTCAGGGAACGCTATACCCTGATGTAATTGAAAGCGTTTCATTTGACGGTGGACCGAGTGTCACGATCAAATCCCATCACAATGTAGGTGGCCTACCGGAAGTTATGAATGTGAAGTTGTTAGAGCCTCTTAGAGAACTGTTTAAGGACGAGGTCCGAGAATTGGGTAGAGAGCTTGGTCTGCCGGAACACTTCGTAGGGAGGCACCCCTTTCCAGGACCCGGGCTCGCCATTCGCATCCCAGGCGAGATCACTCCTGAAAAATTGAATACCCTGCGTGAAGTGGACGCCATATATTTGGAAGAAATTAGAGGTGCCGGACTCTATAATGAAATATGGCAGGCTTTTGCAATTTTATTACCGGTGCAAACCGTAGGTGTCATGGGTGATAGGCGAACGTATGACTATGTCTGTGCCCTCCGTGCAGTCACTTCAACCGACGGCATGACAGCAGATTTTTTTCCCTTCGATATGGAATTTTTAGGGAGAACCGCCAATCGAATTATAAATGAGGTACGCGGTATTAACCGGGTTGTATATGATATAACCTCTAAGCCACCTGGTACCATTGAGTGGGAGTAGTTATTCTTGCTTAAGTCATTAGAGAACTTTAGCGAAAGGGAGGGGTGAGAAGTGATTGAGGAGTTGTTAGGTCGCTTTGAATCCGTATTTACGTCTGATTTTATGCTAGCCAAAGATACGATGAAGGATGAGGCTAGTCGAAGCACATTTGTAGTTATAGGAGGAGCAGGAACGATTGGCTCTGCAGTCGTAAAATTGCTTGTATCATTAGAGGCAAAAAAAATTCAGGTAGTAGATATATCCGAAAATAACCTAGTAGAACTCATCAGAGATATTCGAAGTTCCAAATATAACACCTTGACCGAAATTGAAAATTATGCGATGGACTGTGGCTCAGAAGAGTTTGTGAGATATTTTAATCAGCTGCCTTCAGTTGATTATTTGTTAAATTTTTCAGCTTTAAAACACGTC
>PTLH01000115.1 GCA_002938035.1 Alphaproteobacteria bacterium MarineAlpha3_Bin6 | reverse complement strand
GTTATTATTATCATAATTATGGGAGGTGCTATCGAGAAACTAGGCGTCCCCAAAATTCTTGTACATCTGTTTGAGGTCTATTTTGGTGTGTTGTCGGCGATTACGCCGCCCGTTGCCATTGCCGCGTACGCAGCTGCGCCGATCGCTAATTCGAATCCGATGAATACTGCTATACAGGCCATCAAGCTCTCTTTCGTTGGGTTTATAATTCCATTTGTTCTTATTTATAATCCGTCTCTATCGCTTGTTTATGATTTCGAGATTGTTGCTTTTGTATCGGTTGTGATCAGGCTTGCTCTGGCAATCTGGTTAATGACCACAGCCTTGGGTGGTGTGGATCGTGCTCCATTGCCTCTTTATTCACGGATTTTGCGCATAGCCCTTGGGGTTATAATTCTGCTGAATTTTGTTCAAGTGCAGATAGCTGGTGTTATTGCCTCGCTTATCCTGCTGTATGTGGAATCCAAGCGAGCAAAGTTAACAACACCTGACGCGTCAACTTGATTTTATTTGTTTTTAATTTCTGTTTATGATCCAATCAACTGGTTATCAAACCGACATGGAGGAAATTGTGTTTTCAACTGGAACAAGGACAAAATTTATAGCCGTTGCTGCTGCTGCGATTATGTGTGTTAGCGGTGCGCAGGCAAAAGACTTTTATAAGATGTCGACGATCAGTCTGCCGACACCTTTTGCGATTAATACTACCTTTGCCAAAATTATACAGAAATATAACAAAGGCATTGAGATCCAGATCAACGCCACAGGGGCTGCTCCGAGACACGCACTGGATGCGGCTAATGGTAAGACAGACTTGTTCTTCAGTGCTCCTTCGTTGATGTTTCTAATGTCAAAGGGCTTGGCTATGTTTAAAAAAGTCAAGAATGCCCCCGAGCTCGCAAATAACATCCGTTTAATTTTTAATTATCGAATTGGAACTTATAACTTCGGTGTTTACGGTGATTCGGGCATAAAAACGTTGTTTGATATTAAGGGCAAACGTGTATTCATTGGCCCGCCAACCGGAGTACAAAAAGTTGTATCTGCTCAGTTTATTGAGGCTGTGACGGGTTATAAAATGAATAAAGATTATACAGCTGTTAAACTTGGTTTTACCCCGGCAATGCAGGCATTCCAGGATAGACAGATTGATATGATGACCGGTGCTTCCAATCATCCAGCTTCTTTTTTCTCGCAAATTGCGCTTACAAATAAGATCCGGTTCTTGGGTATCGAAGATCCAAAGGCCTGGGATGCGCCGTCAATGAAAAAGATGTTTAGGGTTCCGGGGAAAGAGCGGGCTACATTCGCGCCGGATATTTACGGAAAAAATCAGGTCAATGAGAAGCCTACACACACGGTTTCTGCTTTTACTGGTTTATACACCCGCAAAGGCATTCCAGAAGATGTTATCTACAAAATGACCAAAACATTTTGGGAGCATATTGATGAAATGTGGTCTGTGACTAGATGGGCTAAGGGTGCTCTTAATAAGAAAAATATATTTGCACAGAATAGCACGAAATTGCATCCCGGTGCTCTCAAGTACTATAAGGAAATTGGAATAAAAATTCCTGCCAATGCGATGTAGTTCTGTAAATTCTTCAGAGAAACCCGCTCAATCTTGGGCGGGTTTTTTTATATTGAGTAAGCGCTTTGACCTAAGTTTAAAGGTAACATCAAAAATTCTCTAAAAATAAAATAAATAACTCTAATTCAAGACAAGGAAGCGCCAGGTCAACATCCCAACGAAAATAAACCGTTAAAGTCTCGCTTTATAATCTATGCCTGGGAATTGACGTCAATAGGTTGCTGTGAGGCGCCTCGGAACTTATATGACCTGTTTTTTAACTTCATGCCGAAGACCTCATAGACGTCCAGTCCCGTCATTTTAGCGATCTCGTGAGATGGAAGAGAGGTTTCTTTTAATAAAACTTCGGCATGATCTGTCGGATTACGTGTCTGCATTGTTCGGTTTCCTTAGGTAAATTTGTTATGATCTTTAGATCTGGAGTTGACATAGTCCTGTTTGCAACTTTGGAGTAGCGCTCATTGGTTAATCCTGCCATGCGCTTTCCTGGATGTGTATTCACCATGGCAGGTATGCAGTTCTGCATACGTAAAAATTCGTGAAATCCAATTAAAACGCTGTTTGCTATCAATTTTAGCGGGACAAAAGTGAAAGCACGACCAATTTTCTGATTGCAATAACCACTCTAAGCGCCAAACATTCAAGTTAATTCGTCAGTCGTCATCCAAATCTGGCAAATCTGGCACATCGCTTGTAACCTTAACGACCATCTTCCTGGGTTCTAGCCTGTGAATCGTGGCGGTGGGTCTAATCGCCTCAGGTTCTTGCTCGTTAATAGTGTCGGTCGTTTTAATCTCCCAAGGTTCTTGCTCGTTAACAGGCACCGTTGTTCCAATTTCATCCGGATCCACGCCGGTTTGAACCCACCTAACGTGTCGTTGGCCTAGCTCTGCAAGGGCCAAGATCTTGGTCGGTAAGGGTCTTCTGACACCAAGTTCCCAATCGCCTACCGCTTTTTCGGTGACGATACCGCATACCCCCTTGGAGAGTTCCTTCGCAAACTCTTCTAAAGAAAGGTCCAGGGACTCCCGTATTTCCTTAATTCGATCTTTTATATTAGCCATTGGCAGTCCCATCCTAACCGCTATCAGGCTAAATCCAAACATCATTTTCAGCGGTTAAACTCCCACCAGCATCTCCCGTGTTCACAACGCCGCGCGGTTCAACAACCAAAACCTTACATTCTTCGGATGCAAATGGTTTATGCTGTACTCCCTTCTCGATAACGATCATTTCGCCGTCATTTAATTTCACCGTCCTATCTTTAAATTCAATTCCCATGGAACCTTCGATGACGATGAATACTTCATCCGTATCCCTATGTTCATGCCATGTGAAATGCCCTTTGACTTTTACAAGTTTAAATTGATAGTCATTCATTTCGGCAATAACTTTTGGGGACCAAAGTTCAGAAAACAATTCAAATTTTGATTGAAGATTAATAAGTGTGTTCATTATAGTTTTCCTGACTTACAAGCGAGAAGGTTGACCCTTATTACTTTCCATTAATAGTTCACCATTCATTATGGACTAAGACGCGGACAGTCATAAATCGGTCAAAGCTCCAGTACCGCAGCAAATCCACATAGTCCCAAATTAAAATTTATGCCGGTGGAAAAGTTGTTACCCATTTTGTGCCATTGCTGATCCAAAGGACTTTAACCGGAACGTAGACTAACGCAAAACCGGGCAGGATAATGATTATTTTCAGCATCTCCTTTCGAAACTCCTGGCGTATATCCAAACGACGATAAAGTCGGATCTTTCGAGGTCATTTTGACTGCTTTGGCGCTGCCAGTTAATTTGCTCAACGCTGGTAAGATCGTCCATAGAACCTTCCCAAACGTGAGAATCAATAATCGTCGAAGAATGGGTAGGGATACCCATTTGTTATTGGCGCACATGAACGATATTTTATATTCTTAAATGTTGTTAGAAGGCGCTTGAAGTTAAGCACCAAACCGGAATAGGTTCAGCCCTTCCAGCAAGTTGTACGGGTATTCCAACCACATTTTGCTGGAAAAAAATTTTAGTCGTATCGGATTTTAATCTGACAATCACAGGTTTTAATCCTGTCGGGATCACCCGTTTTTTAGATCTCGCCGCAATAATAGCAGGGGTACAAAATGTACAAAGCTTCGGCGGACACTCAATTGCCAACCTCGATTATTGGTTCTCTGCCCAGACCTTCCTGGTTTACTGAAAATTTAGGAGCCAGATCATTTCTTGAGGCGATGGTAGATACCACCTATCGGGAGCAGTATGAAGATACTATATCAGCCTACCTGCAGGCGCAGAATGACGCCGGTATAGATATATGTACAGATGGTGACGCCCATTACGACACACAAGTGGCGGGCCTAAGTTGGCAAACATACGCACCTAATCGCATGGAAGGGTTCAGCGAAACTAAACCGCAGCCGAGCCGATACGCGGTTGGTGCTGCCGCCTATCCGCGCGGTCACATTCTCCATGACTTTCTCGAATGTAAGGTTATGCCGAGGATTGTAGGGCCGGTGGGCCCGGGAGATCTGCAGTATTCGGCGATGTGGCGTGCTGCGCAGCGTATGTCAGATAAACCGATTAAATTTGGTACAATTACACCAGAACTTTTAGCCGCGTCGGTCGAGGACGACTATTATAGTGACCCTGTTGAACGTACCATGGCGCTGAGCGAAGCGCTCAACCAGGAATTGAACGTTCTAGCAGATGCTGGTTGCCAGAGTATCCAGATGGAGGAGCCGCAAATCCATATGACCCCGGTGAGGGGAAAATTATTTGGCAAGCTCGGTACAGATGAACTCGTACAAATATTCAACAACACGGTTAAGGGTCTGACTAAGAAAACCGAAGTTTGGTGTCATACGTGTTGGGGAAACCCGTCACAGCAGCGTATTTTCGAAGAAATACAATCCTACCAGCCTACCTTACATGCCCTCAATCAAGTTGATGCCGATGTTCTGACCTTTGAGACCTGTAGTTCCGGACCAGGCGATCTGAAAGCGATAGGCGAAGTGATCACTGAAAAAAAAATAGCAATAGGGGTTATTGACCACCATACCCTTCAGGTCGAACGCCCCGATCAGGTAGCAAAGTTAATCCGTGAAGCTCTAAAACACATTCCAGCGGAACGGCTTATTATCTCGTCCGACTGCGGTATGGGCCGAGAAGGAATGACCCGTCGACATGCAAATTATAAAATGATCGCCATGGTCCAGGGAACCAACATTGTGCGTGCGGAACTTGGTCTCCCTGTTGCTAAATGTCGTGCCCAAGATCAACAATTTTCTCTAGCTGCCGAGACCGCCTTATAAGACTAATCAATCTGGAAAAAACCTGTCTCGCGACCATCAATCGTATTTCTAATCCGACGATCTCGGGCTCAAATGCTGCCAAGACGGCTAATTCCCTTCAAGTGATGTGCTCATAGTGTAAACTTTCTTTATTTTTTATGAAATGTTGGATTGCCGGGAGCCTCCAACAGTCCTAGGTTATACATGGGCAAACGCTGCAGGGTTCGTGAAGCATAGAATTTCCGGGGCTAAATACACCAAGGGAGCTGTCCCTGTCGGACTCTTGGGTTCGGTATATGGCGCCCACCTAGACCAACCAGGCCTAGGAAAACTGGTGCTTAACGGCCTACGCGGCGTCCCCACCCCTCAGCATTTTCTGCAAAGATCTACTTCATTCAATAGAAAGAACAAATAAGAAAAACATCCTATGGTTGCAGCATTTTACAAAAACAAGGAATGGGCTCTATGGGCTTGGGGCGGCGGCGGACTACTTGCAATATCTTTATGGGTACAAGTTCAAATAACCGTCGCTATTAACACGTGGTACGGTGGTTTCTATAACTTATTGCAAAAAGCAGGAGACTATAAAGATAACTCAGCGGAAGGTGTGACATTATTTTATAACAAGTTAATCAGCATCTCTTATGTGACAAACGGCTTCGAAGGCGAACCTTCATTTGCTGTTTTAGCATTCCCTTATGTACTATTAGCAGTTGCTACCGGATGGTTTACACGTATGTATGGACTACGATGGCGGCAGGCGATTACGTTTGATTATATTCCTCGTTGGCGCAACGTTAAGCATGAAATTGAAGGTGCTAGTCAGCGTATTCAAGAAGACTGCAACCGGTTTGCGCGCATTGTCGAATCACTGGGACTGCAAGTTGTAAGAGCGGTAATGACACTGGTTGCTTTTATACCTGTATTATGGGGTTTAAGTGAATCGGTCACAATTCCTTTCTTTAGCGATATTCCGGGTTCGTTAGTATGGACAGCACTAGTTGTCTCGCTTGGAGGTATAACCATTTCATGGTTTGTCGGGTGGAAACTTCCAGGGCTAGAATATAACAATCAACGCGTAGAAGCCGCCTTTAGAAAAGATTTAGTTCTGGGTGAAGATGATAAAGAAAACTATGCGCAACCCGAAAATCTTTGGAGCCTTTTTACCGGAATACGATTTAACTATCACCGATTGTACCTACACTACGGATATTTTGATACATGGATGATAATGTACGATCAGTTTATGGTCATAGTTCCATACCTAATAGTAGGCCCAAGTCTGTTTACTGGTGCGGTTTTATTGGGAGTGGTAGTGCAGGTTTCTAATGCATTCCAAAAAGTTCATGGAGGCTTTGCTTTGTTCCTACATAATTGGACTACAATTACTGAACTTCGCAGTATATGGAAACGTTTGCACGAATTTGAAAGCAATCTCGACAAGTATTCGATTGCTTAATTATGGTAGAATAGGCAATCACAGACTAAAGATATACCGTCAATATTTTATCCAATGACTTCTTAGTTTTTGCCGCGGCGCTGTCGCGGAAGATTACCTAGCGCACCATCTACGGCGAGGATATCGTGCTGTTTCGCGGGCCCCGATTGAGTACTTATCAATCATTTGGGGTGTCCTGTGGCCGGTGACGACCCTAACCTCACGTAGTAGGTTGCAACGCCCTAGCAATACTTTAACCATCTGGTTAGATTGAACTATGAAACAACCGCTACCTGAAGGAGGAGCAAATGCCAATTGAACATATTGTGCTTCTTGAGAAAAAAGAAACAGCAACTGAGGAACAACTAAATTCCTTTCTTGGAGCTGCTAAACAACTTAAAGACAAAGTGCCGGGCATTTTAGACGTAAAACATGGT
>PTLH01000114.1 GCA_002938035.1 Alphaproteobacteria bacterium MarineAlpha3_Bin6 | reverse complement strand
TTTTGTCGATTGGTCAATCCCTCTGTTTGTTTCGGGTATTGTTGTTTCCGGCGTAGTAGCGGCACTTCTAAATGCCTTTATGACAGATGAGGAGTAAGTTCATCCAATAAATTAAAGATAGGTCAACTTTCATTTTGCCCCCCCGGCCATGGTCCCATGGTCGGGGGTTGCAGTGTGAACTTGGATATTTGGTTTTTAAAAGTGCGGTTAGATAGATGGAAATTGCCTTAGCAGATTGGTTGAATTTGATATTCAGGTGGCTGCATTTAATAACTGGCATCGCCTGGATTGGGACGTCCTTCTATTTCATATTTCTGGATCTATCTTTACGGAAGCGCCGGCAGTTGCCTCCAGGCGTAGGTGGGGAAGCCTGGAACGTCCACAGCGGTGGCTTTTATCTTATGCAGAAATATACGGTTGCCCCCGAACAGCTACCCGATGAATTACATTGGTTTAAATACGAAGCCTATTTTACGTTCCTCTCAGGCTTTGCTCTCATGAGCGTCATCTACTATTGGGGGGCGGAGAGTTTTTTAATCGATAAGGAAATTGCCGACCTCTCCCAATTTGAGGCGATCCTCATGAGTATAGGGTTTCTGGCTGGTGGGTGGATCATATATGATATTCTGTGCAGAATTCCGCTATTTGAGAGAAACTCACTACTTCTGTCTGTTGCAGTATTTATCCTAATTTTACTCGTTGCTTGGGGCGCTACCAATGTATTCAGCGGGCGTGCCGCTTTTGTTCATGTTGGAGCCGTCGTAGGTAGTATCATGGTGGCGAATGTCTTCTTCATCATAATTCCTAATCAGAAGGTGGTGGTTGCCGATTTAATAGCTGGGCGAACGCCCGATCCGTCGCTAGGTCAAGAAGCCAAACAAAGATCCACGCATAACAACTATCTCACTTTGCCGGTGCTGTTGATGATGGTCAGCACTCATTTTCCAATGATCTACGGCCATGAGGAAAGCTGGGTAGTGGTGGCGCTAATCCTGATTGTTGGTGGCATAATTCGGGACTATTTCAATCGTATGAATGCCGGAGCAGAGGGACGTATCCTGAAGTGGCAGTGGCCTTCCGCTGCGTTGTTTATGGTTCTTCTGATCCTCTTTATCAGCTATGACCCGAGGAGTTTAAGGCTCAGGGGTGGAATTGCGCCGGACGTCTCAGAGGTTTTGGCAATCACAAAAGCTCGGTGTAGTTCTTGTCATGCGTCCCGACCCAGTGATCCGGATTTTGATAAAGCGCCAGGGGGGGTGCGCCTTGAAACAGTCGAAGATCTCAGGAAATTTAGCGACAAAATAATGAAGCAGGCGGTACTGACCCGGGTGATGCCGCTCGCCAATCGCACTAAGATGACACGCGCGGAGCGCGATATTCTGGGTTTTTGGATTCGAACAGGCATGCCTGGCGATACAAAGGAGTAACTCAAAATCGGCTATTCGGTTTTGTTTTTTCTTCGAATATGTTGAATATACTGCATAATCACCGAAACAAAGGGAACTAGGGAAAAGAAAGCACGATGACAATCCAGTTTTACCTCAATGGTGAACTGCGTCGGGAGGATGCTGTTTCTCCGACGACTACCGTGCTCGATTACTTAAGGGTCTCGGCCGGGAAGACAGGAACGAAAGAGGGCTGCGCTGAAGGTGACTGTGGCGCCTGTACCATTGTTGTGGTGCGGAAAAATGGAGACGATGAACCCCTTTATGAAGCTGTTAACTCCTGTCTACTTATTCTGCCTCAGTTGGATGGTGCCAATGTCGTCACGGTAGAAGGGTTGGCGAGAGACGGTCATTTTGATCCGGTTCAGACCGCTATGGTGGAGAGTGACGGCACCCAGTGCGGATTTTGCACGCCAGGTTTTATCATGGCACTTTTTGCGTTGCGCCAAGGTAATGAAAAGATAACGGATGGTACGATCCATGATGCGCTTGCTGGTAACCTCTGCAGATGTACGGGTTACCGCCCGATTGTTCAGGCCGCGCATCAAGCCTGTCAGGATGCCACCAAAGATTTGTATGGTGAATTAAGTCCGCTCATTCCTGGGGAGGGCTACGAACACAATCATCAGAAGTTTTTTGCACCCCAGAACTTGAGCCAATTGGCAGAGATGAGGACGGATTATCCCAAAGCAATGATACTGGCCGGTGGGACCGATTTGGGTTTACTGTTCAGCAAAGATCGCGATCCATTGGAAGCCATAATCTATACGTCAAGTGTTGCCGAACTTGGCGAGATTGAAGAGACCAAAGACTATCTCGAGATAGGGGCTGCCGTCACCTATACCAGGATATTACCCTATTTTGAGCGGCTTTACCCTTCCTTTGCGACCTTAATTACTCGTATAGGTTCTCGGCAAATTAGAAATGTTGGAACCATAGGTGGGAATATAGGAACGGCGTCACCCATTGGCGATACGTTGCCGTGTCTAATTGCGCTTGATGCTATGTTGACGCTTTATTCTAAAACTGGCAGTCGGGAACTGCCGTTAGAAGACTTCTTCATCGAATATCGAAAAACAGATTTGAAACCAGGAGAGTTTATTAAAAGCATTCGTATTCCAAAGCTAAAGAACAAACAGAAGTTTAGGGCTTATAAAATTTCCAAGCGTTACGATCAGGACATATCATCTGTGATTGGTGCCTATCGCATCGAAATAGATGGACTAAGGGTCAAAGATATACGCATCGCATTCGGCGGCATGGCAGAAATTCCCAAAAGGGCGGTGGCCTGCGAGGGAGCAATTTTGGACAAAGAGTGGGTGGAAGATACGGCACTTAAGGCAGGCTTAGCAGTTACCACCGATTTCAAACCCCTAAGTGACCACCGGGCTAGCAAGGACTACCGTCTTTGTGTAGCCGCAAATCTTTTTATCCGCCTGTACCGTGATCTGACCGATGCAGAGGATCTTATGGAAGTGGTCGCGGCATGATGGATGGTTTTGAGGAAAGGCAGGCCACTATTGGGGGTGCTCATGCCAAAGTTAAACATGACAGCGCCGCTCGGCATGTTACAGGAAAAGCAATATTTATAGACGATATCGTGGCTCCTCCCGGTACGTTGGAGGCCGTATTTGTCACCAGCCCTCACGCTCACGCGAAGATTAATTCAATTGACAAAACCAAGGCGTTGAATATCGACGGTGTGCATGATGTCTTAATTGCTGAAGATATTCCCGGACGAAATGATATAGCGCCGGTGTTTGAAGATGAGCCAATCTTAGCTGAAAAATTTGCCCAATATGTTGGCCATCCGGTTGCCTTGGTTGCGGCAGATAACTATGACGTAGCCTTCCACGCGGCAAAGGAAGTGTTCGTAGAATATCAGGTTCTAGAACCTATATTATCTATAGCGGAGGCCCTCAAAAGGAAGGAATTTACTTATCCCCCACAAATAATAGGGCGGGGAGACCCAGAAAGTGCTATTGCGGCCGCCAGACATAAAATTTCTGGAGAAATTGCGTGTGGCGGACAGGATCACTTTTACCTTGAAGGGCAAATTGCGTTGGCCCAACCAGGTGAGGAGACAGATATCACAGTCTATTCCTCGACCCAGCATCCAACAGAAGTACAGCATAGCGTTTCAAAAATTCTGGGTATCCCAATTAACGATGTCACAATAGAAGTTCGTCGCATGGGGGGGGCCTTCGGCGGCAAGGAAAGTCAAGCCAGTATTATTGCGGCAGCGGCAGCCTTGGCTGCAGTAAAGACGAAGCGCCCCGTAAAGATACGGCTGCGACGTGACGATGATATGGTAATCACCGGCAAACGCCATGACTTCGAGTTCACGTATGTAGCGGGTGTTGGTGACGACGGACGGATAGAAGGCATTGAAATTGTCATGGCGATGCGGTCTGGAAATGTCGCAGATCTGAGTTCAGGTGTATTGGCTCGCGCACTTTGCCACGGAGATAATTGCTATTACCTGCCTAATGTTCGCTTAAGTGGCTTTCCTTGTAAAACTAATACGGTTTCCAATACCGCATTTCGAGGTTTTGGCGCACCACAGGGTATGTTGTTAATGGAGGTTGTTATAGAACATATTGCACGTCACTTAGGTCAATCAGTGGATGCAATCCGGGCTGCTAATTATTATGGGACGTCCGATCGGAATATTACGCCCTATGAACAGGTTGTGAAAGACAGCATAGTAGTCGAGTTGACCGATCGTCTAGCCCGCGAGGTTGAATATGAAGATCGCAAATTAGAGGTTAAAAACTTTAATTCCAGGCATCAAACATTAAAGAAAGGGATAGCTTTGATGCCGGTAAAATTTGGTATTTCATTTAACGCACCGCCTCTCAATCAGGCTGGCGCACTGGTTCATGTCTATACCGATGGTAGTGTTCATTTGAACCACGGTGGAACCGAGATGGGTCAGGGACTTTTTATTAAAGTAGCTCAGGTGGTTGCGACAGTTTTCCAAATCGATGTCAACAATATTAAGATCTCGGCAACCAGAACCGATAAGGTGCCTAATACATCCGCAACGGCGGCGTCGGCTGGTTCCGATCTGAATGGAATGGCCGCGTTTAACGCCGCCGAAACTATCAAAAAACGCATGGCATGTATTGCTGCGAAGCACTTTGATGTGCCGGAGAGTGACGTCGAGTTTCGACAAAACAGGGTTTTCGCCGGAAATGTCAGCATGCCATTTGCAGAGTTGGCGCAAATCACCTGGTCTAACCGTGTATCTCTATCGGCGACAGGTTACTATAAGACCCCCGAAATTCACTGGGATCCAATAAAGCTTAAAGGTAACCCCTTTTATTATTTCACCTATGGTGCGTGTATTTCCGAGGTTATTATCGACACACTGACTGGCGAATCACGCGTACTACGGGCCGATATCCTCCAAGACTGCGGCATGTCCCTAAATCCGACAGTGGACTACGGCCAGATCGAAGGGGCGTTTGTGCAGGGGATGGGTTGGTTAACATCAGAGGAACTGGTGTGGGACAAAGAGGGACGGTTGATGACACACGGGCCTTCTACCTACAAAATTCCCGGTAGTCGTGATGTGCCTCCGGATTTCAACATCCATATATTAGAGGATGCCCCCAATCGTTTTCCTACAATTTTTAGATCTAAAGCCGTTGGAGAACCACCGCTCATGCTTGCCATATCTGTCTGGCTTGCCATTCGTGATGCAGTGGCAAGCATCAGTGAAAGTCCGCTAGCTCCAAAATTAAATGCCCCGGCGACGCCCGAAGCCATTTTGATGGCCGTTAATGATATTCGCCAAAGAGCAAATCAGTAGTCTCCCATGACGAAGCCCAGGCTCGAATTAGTCGGAATTACCAAGCAATATCCAGGTGTATTGGCCAATAGTAATGTGAGCCTCAGGATTATGCCTGGCGAAATACATGCGTTATTAGGTGAAAACGGTGCCGGCAAAAGTACGTTGGTAAAAATTATCTATGGTGTACATAAGGCTGATGCCGGCACACTTCATTGGGAAGGAATGGAACATTTGATTGCCAATCCTAATGCCGCCAGGAAACTCGGTATTGGTATGGTGTTCCAGCATTTCTCACTATTTGATGCTATGACTGTTGAAGAAAATATATCGATTGGCATTTCAGCGGAATTGGCGTCAAATAAACTTGACGAAAAAATTCAAAACGTATCGAAGCAGTATGGACTTCCGCTTGATCCCAGTCGTTATGTGCACACACTTTCGGTTGGAGAACGCCAGCGTATAGAGGTTGTTCGGTGTCTTCTGCAAAACCCGCGTCTATTGATTATGGATGAACCGACCTCCGTTCTGACGCCCCAGGAAGTAGAAGAGTTATTTAAAACTTTGAGACGTCTGTCAGAGAAAGGAGTTTCCATTCTCTACATCAGCCACAAACTTCAAGAAATAAAAGAACTCTGTCACACTGCCACGATAATGCGGATGGGCAAAGTGGTAGCTGAATGTATACCTGAAGACGAAACTCCCCGATCTATGGCTGAAATGATGATGGGTACCAACCTGGTTTCACCAGAACGAACTGGTAATCAGGAGACCGGCGAACCCCGCTTAATAGTGGACGATCTGAGTGTTAACTCGCCACATCAATACGGCGTCAACCTTAAGGGCATTAGTTTTGAGGTGCGTTCCAGTGAAGTGTTGGGGATAGCTGGCATTGCAGGAAATGGCCAGCGTGAACTAATGGAAGTTCTTAGTGGTGAAGTGGTTGCCAATCACGCGGAAGCGATCTTGATTGGAGATGATGCCCAAGGCTTATCTGGACCCATTGAGCGTCGAAAAGCAGGGGTGGGATTTGTTCCGGAAGAACGGCTTGGACATGGAGCTGTTCCAGATTTATCCCTCTGGGAGAATGCATTCCTCTCGGCGGCTGTACCAATGAAACTATTAAATAAAGGATTTATCAGTGTTTCAGCATCTTCAGCCTATGCCGAAAGGATCGTCCGGGAATTCAATGTGAAAACACTCGGTGTCCGTGAGGCCGCGAACTCGTTATCCGGGGGTAATCTGCAAAAATTTATATTTGGCCGGGAGATACTTCAAAATCCAAGAGTTATGATTGCCTTGCAACCCACCTGGGGCGTGGATGCTGGATCTGCAGCGGCCATTCGACAAGCATTAATTGATTTAGCAGGCAATGGGGCAGCTGTTCTTGTAATTTCACAAGACCTCGAAGAATTATTTGAAGTTTCGGACAGGATAGCAGTCATATGTGAAGGGGGGCTCTCCAGGAGTTACCCAACGTCAAAAATAACCGTCGACGAGGTAGGTCTGCTTATGTCGGGCA
>PTLH01000113.1 GCA_002938035.1 Alphaproteobacteria bacterium MarineAlpha3_Bin6 | reverse complement strand
CCGTTCCCAACGTATAAATTATTGAGGGAACATGATCCCGTTCATCTAAATCCTGACGGCACCTATTTTCTGACACGGTATGAGGATGTCGTTAAGGCATTTCGAGATCCGGCAATGAGCTCGGACAAGCGGGTAGACTTCAAGCCAAAATTCGGCGATGGGCCCTTATATCTGCATCACACGACTAGCTTGGTGTTTAATGACGACCCATACCACGCTCGCGTTCGCAAGCTTATGTCGGAAGCATTTACACCAAGAAAAATGGATGAGCTCGACCCGGTGATCGAGGGTATTGTTGAACGATTACTTGATCGTCTTAAAGAGTTAAAGGAATTTGATGTGGTTCATGACTTTGGTTTGGCTCTACCCACCGAAATCATTGCAGACATGCTTGGCGTCCCGGAGCAGTATCGGAGCAAGATGCATCACTATTCGACTTTAATTCTTGGTGCTCTTGATCCAATTGTTTCTCCCGAAAAGCTCAAAGCTGGACATGAGGCTGTGAATGAATTTGGGGAGTTGTTGGAAGAATTGATAGCTAAACGTCGAAAAACTCCCCATGGCGCAGAAATGGGTGAGGTTTTAGTCTCTCTAATTTTTGGGGAAGCAGACGGTCGCAAACTTAGCCCGGTTGAGTTGGTGCAAAATTGTATATTCCTATTAAACGCCGGACATGAAACGACCGCAAGCCTCGTTAGTAACGGTATTGGTACTTTGCTTGAATTCCCGGATCAACTTCAACGCTTGCGGGAGAACCCTGACCTTATCAAGACGGCAGTTGAGGAGTTTCTCCGCTTTCAGAGCCCTCTTCAGATTGGAAACAGAAAGGCAACGGAGGACGTAGTATTCGGGCCAGAAGATAATCGGAAATCAATTCCTGCCGGTTCATTTATTCACACGTGTGTCGGAGCAGCAAATCGCGATCCGGAGATTTTTGAAGATTCTGAAACCGTGAATATCGGTCGTAAGCCAAATCCTCAAATAGCTTTTGGTATGGGGAGGCATATTTGTATGGGGAATACGCTTGGCCGAATAGAAGGCCATACCGCAATAGGCAAATTTGTTGAACGGTTTCCAAATTTGCGCCAAAACGGTGAAAAACGTTTTCATGGAAGAGCCAGGTTTAGGGGATTAGCTCTTCTTCCTGTGGCAGTATCGTAAAATACTTGAGGAAGGTGACTGGTACTATCTGTAACAACTTTTATCTGTATTTTACGTCTGCTCGGAGGAAGGCCGTTTCCAGATCTGACATCATAGCAGTAATGTCGGCACAAACTGCATAACGAAGAAAGCCGGGGAAGTGAACCCCGGCAACACCAACCTCATCAATCATTTTGAAATTGAAATCTTCAGCGCTCTCTATTCTTTCACCAAAGGCTTCCGTGGGCGCTTCCCAAAGAGAAAAAAAACCAGCAGCCGGCTTCAATGCGGATCGCATTCCGCAACGACTTAGTAAATTGACCAAGAGGTTGAGGCGTTCATGGTATATTTCCTTAACTTGAGAGATACCTAGGGCATCTCTTTGTACAGCTTCGAGAGCTCCCACCGCCATAGGGGGGACGAAACCCGTATCGGTTTTGCCCTTAATTTCTTTGATATCTGCGATAAAATCGGGTGAGCCTACCATAGCGCCTACATGCCAACCGGTCCCATTACCAATTAATTTGGCAGCGGTGAAGGCTTCTGACCAGGAGAGAGAGGGGTAGTCATTTGCCACGTCTGCTAACGTAGTGCTTTCTTTGGTGTGGCTAAGAGCAAAATATGCTGCGTCGTTAAAGAGGCGAATATCATGTGCTGCACTATACTCACAAAGCTCTCTCAGCCATGGCTCTGTTGCAACTTGTCCGGAGGGATTGTGGGGATAATTCAATAGAATGAGATCGGTAGACGGTTCTATATTCTCTTTTGAAAAACGGAATTTATTTTGAATCGTTAATGGAAGCGCGTAGTGGTTAACTAGGGGATGCATTGCACACCAATCTGCGGGAATTGGATAACCAGGATTTGTGGTCGTTGCGACTGTCAACTTTTCGGTGGCACAACCACATGATAGTGGAAGAAGGCCGAGGATCGGTTTGATCCCGGAAATTGGAAGGTAATCCACATCTTCCTCCGAAAGAGGCCGTTTTACATGGGCGGCGATAAACTGCTCTGAAAATTTAGGTACGGCAGGACTTCCATTATATTGATAGGCGTGCATGACTTCGTCATCGCTCATCACCGCACTACTGGCAGCATGTCTGGCACTAAATAGAGCCGGACCCTTTGGTTCCCCGATGGAGAGATCAAGCAGCTTACGCCCGGTTAATTCTATTGCCACCCGCTTTTGCCTAATTGCCTGTAGGACGTTCAATCCGCCGGTTGGAAGTCTCGATTGTCTCACTCTGGAATTTCCTCCGTACCTGTATTCTAATTACCTTCTTGACGCTCCCGTCGGGCAATATAGATGATTGAGCTGAATACGATCAATCCGCCAAAGAGAGTGAAAAAATCAGGAATATCGTGAAATATGAAATATCCTAAAATAACGCCCCAAACCAATCGCATAAAGGTAGTAGGTTCAATGGCTCCGATGTCACCTAGTTTAAGGGCCCACGCCAAACTGTAATGACTAATTATTGTCAATAAAGAGATGGAGACGATGAAAAGAAACTGCATAAGGTCAGGTATTTTCCAATAGAGAACCGCTAAAGGGGCGGTAAGAACCGTTGCCCAAAATGCCATCCACACGACTGATGTTTCGGGGTTATCTTTTGTAGCTATTACCTTAATGACCAGTCTATTTGTCGAAAACAAAATGGCAGTTGCCAAAAGCACGAGGATACCAGGTGTGAGCTCAATGAACCCCGGCCTTACTATAATCATGGCACCGATAAAGCCCACAAAGAGCGCAATCCATCTCCAAAGCCTAGGCTTTTCCCCAAGGAAAAGCATGGCACCAATGATAGCATAAAGCTGGCTGGTAAAACCGATGGCTGCAACCATATCGAGTGGTGTACGAGGTAAGGCCCAAAACCAGCCAACAATGGCTAATGTAAATATCAAACCATTTAAGAACTGTTCCCGGTGTCGGGTTGGACGAATGCGATCATAGCCATTCCGAGCGAACCAAGGAAACAATATTAAAGTCATTACTGCTGATCGAAAAAAGGTGATGAGGAATGGATGCAAATCGGGGGCTAAAAGTTTGCCAATAGCACCATTGGCCATGATGGCTAGACCCGATATTAGTGCTAAGCACACCCCGACAAAATTACCGGGTTCCACACCGACGCGTGCAGCCATTCCTTGGGTGAATTTTTCCAAAGATCCAAACATTTTATATATTGGTGCTATCAGCTGAAATGTTTGGCCGTTCTGGCTATCAGCGTATGGGGCTCGTAGATTTGTTCAGGGTTCAATAGATTATCTCGGCTTGAACAATGGGTCTGTCATTTCCTGGTGGTCGGTTTTTGCGGGGGGAGTAGGTTCCGTATCGGCAATAGTTGTATCCAAAAAATTCTGCAAGGGGACCCTACCTTTTCAATTTGTGAAGACAAGCATATTTAATCTAAAATTATATTGTGATCCTCCAAGTGATAGAATTAGCATTTCACAAACGACAGGAGCGTACTTTTGACAGACAATTTAGATACTATTCCCACTGTTCACTTTACCCACTTTGGATTTTGGGTCAAAGATTTGGAAAGAATGGGGAATTTTTACCAGCGACTTTTTAAAATGCATCGCTCAGATGAAGGCCGAATTGATGGACACGATCTGAAGGCCGAACTGGTTTTTCTAACCCGTGATCCGATGGTCCATCATCAATTGGTCCTGATTGGTGGAAAACCCGATGGTATTCCATTCAACGTGATTAACCAGATCTCGTTCCTCGTAGAATCATTGGCTGACCTTCGCACTTTTTGGGGTGTTCTCAATAATGAGCCCGATATTAGTGACATGTATTCGCTAACCCATGGCAATGCATGGAGTGTTTATTTTAACGATCCAGAAGGCAACCGTGTCGAGCTATATGTTGATACTGATTGGTATGTTGGGCAGCCGTTCCGTGATGAGCTTGATTTCAATCTTACAAATGAAGAAATCATTGAGCGGACCAGGGAGATAGTTCATCAATATCCGACAGCAGAGCCCATTAACCAATGGCGTCAAAGAGTAGCAGATAGTATTGGCTTGAAAGACTGGAAGCCGCCGGTTTGATGGGGTCACTGACGTGGTGTAAATTGATGCCGGTCTTTGCCCATAAGAAAGAGAATATTCGCTAACGTTTGCCAACTATAATTCCTTAACGGTCGTTAGTGAGGGCATAATTGGAGTGGCTGAGTTTTTGGATTACCATGCCAAATCTTGAACTTTCTTCCGGTTTTCCTCCGATCGTAATACGTCATTGCGATGCTGGTCGTCGTGAACCTGGTTACATAGTGGTGAGCTTGGGAAAAAGCATTCGAGCCATCTCTCGTTCTTCTAATATTTAGCCTTGATCGCATTAGATCGAAACGGAGATGTTGCCTGGTATTGGCAAAGCGGAGTTTCGCTAATGGACGTCAAGTTGACATCTAAGGGAACACTTCTGGTGCTTTCGACGGATGGCTGTATTCAGAAATTCCCTTAAGGCTATTAAAGTCAATTATCCTTTTATTTTTTGCATACCAAGGCACTTGCTGTTGTCTTGGGACCAGTCCAGGAGACATTACATTTCATACCTGGTTCTAAAGAGCCGACTTTGAGGGGCGGCGGTTTGATTTGATTACCGTAGGCTGAAACGCTTGTTGTTCTCGCATCCAACCGAACGATGATGGTTTTCTTTGTGTCTTTAAACGTCAAATTGGCATTCAGGCTACGACCTTCCTTCGTGACTTTAAACAGTTCGGCGTTGAAAGTCGTATAGCGAACAGGTTGGAGAAAGCTCTTATCTGCTAGTGCCTTTCTGGTCATGGTCTTTGCCGTTTCAGGGAGGGCATAAATTGTTTCCACATATTTTTTCATGTTGGGTCCGCTCATAGGGTCTTTTATTCCCAACTTTTTTTCTTGGGCTTCAACAATTAGTTCTGGATCTTGCATCGCCTTCATGAAAGCGATCTGCAACGCCTTTAAACGAGGTGCGGGAATACCTGGGGGCCCCATCAAAGGCCGATCCAAAACCTGGCTGGCAAAGGTAATCTCCAGTGCCTGTTTCTGAGTCTCTGTGGTCCCCGCCATGCCGGCAAGAATGGCGCCCGGATATTCTACACTTTTTGTGGTGGCTGTATATCGGAGTATCGGTATAACTTTTAGGTCTTTGAGAAGAGATGGGAAATAGCGCCTGTGTTCTGCTCCAGCTGTTACGCCTGCTCCAGCTATACCTCCTGTTTCTCCCCGTAACATTGCCGCAAAAGCATCACGATGCGACGGATAATCTCCAACATAGGTGATCTTGGTTCCAAGGATGTTATTGAGCGCAGCAACAAAATTCCTGTACGCACCTCGCGAGTTGCTAACCTTAAGTGGTTTAGAAACTAGGTCTGAAAGGGTTCTAATATTAACATCTTGGCGGACGAACAGAAATGTGTCTCCAGCTGAATTAACGTTACCGATGTAGTTCATTTGGAGTGGATCGTATTTGACTGGAACACTTGTCTGGAGTGGCATCCAAGGACCAAGAGAACCAGGCATTGCTAAATGCGTACCATCTTTGAGTGCCCAAGGTGATGCCAGGAAGTCAAGTACTGCCGTGCCGAGTCTTCCTGGCCGACCTTGAAAAACAATTTTGGGATTTCCTGGAATATGCTTTTGCATATGTTTACCAACGAGCTTGGCTGATTCCAAGAATCCTCCTCCCGGAAATCCCATATGTATTACGATCGACCCATCTTTATAGAACTCAGCAACAGATTCTGCAGCTACTGGTGCTGAGTTCACCCAAACCAGTAACCCTGAAATAATGGTAGTAGAAAATAGTTTATGAACACGCGCTAACATTTTATTTTCCAACTTGGTTTCGTAGGTGTTACAGCCTTTTCTTTAAAGAAAGTTCTATCGGTTATTAGAAAAACAGTAACTTTTGTGTCTATGTATGATCTCAGGAGGTGAGTTCCAAACGCTTAGCCACCATATCGTGCTCTAATCTTTTCACTGAATTTGGTTGAGGACCTTTTCCAGATTGTTCACAGTGCGATCGATATTGTGAAGTTTATCTAAACCGAATAAACCAAGCCGAAAGGTCTGGAAATCTTCTGGTTCATCGCATTTTAAGGGAACGCCAGCAGCAATCTGTATGCCCAATTCAGCAAATAGTTTCCCGTTTTGAATGTCAGCATTATCGGTATAGCTGACCACCACGCCAGGAGCTTGAAAACCTTCTGCGGCAACGCTTCTAAATCCTTTGCTGACTAAAAGTTCACGGACTTTTTTACCTAATGCCCACTGTTCAGATTGAACTTTCTCAAATCCATATTCCTCGGTTTCCTTCATTGCATGCCGAAATTTGACCAAGGCATCGGTCGGCATCGTCGCATGATAGGCATGGCCGCCATTCTCATAGGCTTCCATGATTTGTAGCCATTTCCGTAAATCACAGGAAAAACTAGAACTGGCTGTTTCATCTATTCTGCTGCGGGCCAGGGGACTCAATGTCACTAATCCACTACAGGGTGATGCGCTCCAGCCCTTTTGGGGAGCGCTGATCAGCACATCCACGCCTATAGCTTCCATATCAACCCAAATTGCTCCTGAAGCGATACAATCCAGAACAAATAGTCCACCAACGGAATGCACGGCTTCAGCAATTTTTTTCATGTAATCATCCGGCAGAATTATCCCGGACGATGTTTCCACATGCGGCGCGAAAACAACATCACATTTTTCCGACTTAATTTTTGATACGACCTCCTCGATCGGGGCTGGCGCAAAGGCTGCCTGATTACCTTTTTCTATCAGTTGCGCTTTGAAGACGACTTCCTCAGAGGGGATATTTCCAGCCTCAAATATTTGAGACCAGCGATAGCTGAACCATCCATTTCGAATGACAAAACATTTTTTTCC
>PTLH01000112.1 GCA_002938035.1 Alphaproteobacteria bacterium MarineAlpha3_Bin6 | reverse complement strand
CGTATGCTCGTCTTAAAGGGTGCTGACACGAGAAGAGCAATCAGCGAGATCGTGGAGTTGTTGAAAATTAACCTACCTGACCTAGAGGTTCTGGATATTCCCAACTGTGGTCATATGTTACCTGTTTCCCATCCTAAATTAGTAAATCCGATCATCGCCGAATTTCTCGATCGGGATATAAATTAAAATGATCTCCCACCTACTACGTCAAATGCCACTTCTTTCCTGAACCGCCCTCCAAACCTTTTCAGCGGTGGTCGGCATTTCCACCTGCTGTGCACCAATACGGTGAAGGGCGTCGTTGACGGCGTTCATTACCGCGGGCATCGATCCAACTGTTCCAGCTTCGCCTACACCCTTAACACCTAGTGGGTTGTGCTTTGTGGGTACTTCATTGGTAACGAGCTCGAAATGGCAGAAATCTGTGGCACGTGGCATCGCGTAATCCATAAAGGAGCCGGACAGGAGTTGCCCGTTTTCAGGATCGTAGTTAACGTCTTCCATCAATATCTGGCCTGTTCCCTGGACTATCCCACCGTGGACCTGCCCATCGAATAGAAGTGGATTGAGGATGGTTCCGGCATCGTCCACGCAGAAATAGCCTATCAGTTCCACTTTGCCGGTCTCGGCGTCGATTTCTACTTCCGCAAGGTGGGCGCCATTTGGAAAGACCGGCCCCGCATCACTGCCAAAATCGCCATGCTCATAGAGGCCCGGTTCGATGTCAGGTGGCAGTTTTGCCTTCTGAAACGCGACCTTCGCCACTTCAGAAATATCCAAGGATCGATCCGTTCCAATCACGGAAAACTTACCATTTCCGTATTCTATATCACTATCCGCAGCCTCCAGCATATGGCCTGCAATCCGTTTTCCTTTATCAATAATTTTCTCTGCGGCCTGGACGACTGCAGAACCAGCGAGCACGGCGCAGCGAGCATTGAAGGTGCCAACGCCTGTGGTCACCTTGTCGGTATCGCCGTAGCGGTATTCGATGAGGTCCGCATCAATTCCCAGTTTGTCGGAGAGGACTTGACGAAAGGTAGTCTGGTGGCCTTGTCCATGGTCCATGGCGCCGCAGAGGAGTGTGATGCCGCCGGCATTATCAAAGCGGACCTCTGCGTGTTCGAAATTGACCTGTGCGACGCCGGATATGGTGTTGGACATGCCGATGCCGCGATATTTACCTTTCTTCAGTGCACCCTGATGTCGCGATTTGAAGCCTTCGTAATCCCCAATCTCCAGGCAATCATCCAGGTTCTTGGAGAATTCACCACAATCATATAAGTACCCGAGGGCGGTCCGGAATGGTATGTCTTGGGGTGTTATCATATTCCTCCGACGAAGCTCCGCTGCATTAATTCCCAATTCACGAGCGGCCTGATCAACCATCACCTCGATGATGTGACATGGTTCGGGCTTTGCGCCGCCTCGGTATTGAGCGAGTGTCATAATATTAGTGAGCACACCAGTGACGCGGGCGTGAATTGCAGGTGTCATGTATACGCCTGCAAGTCCACCTAAACCCGCGATTGTTGATCCGATATTGCGATCAGACGTGAAGTAGGCGCCAATCGCCACCTTCGTATGGGTTCGAAGCCCCAAAAATCTATAGTTTTCGTCGAGTGCCAGTTCAGCGTCTACAAGGCCGCCGCGCCCCTGTTCATCGGTCATCACACCTTCCGATCGTTCCGCGATCCACTTGACGGGGCGGCCGACTACCTCCGACGCCCAAAGTGATAATCCGTACTCTGGATGGCATCCTCCACGTGTTCCAAAACCTCCGCCCATATTGTCGCAGATAACTCTGAATTTGCTTTGCGGTTGATCAAAAATCTGTCCAGCAAGAATGGCTCTGATGCCGTGAGCCGATTGGATGGTTGCCCTTAACGTGTATCGATCTTCGAATGCATCGTACTCCGCGATACAACCCCTATTCTCCATGGGGTTGCCCGTAACACGGTTTACGCAAACACGGTGTCGAACGGTATGAACAGCCTTGCTGAAGGCGTCGTCAACGGAAGCTGCATCACCCACCTCATGGGTAAAGGCTTCGTTACCGGGGTTATCCTCCCAGATTGAAATCGCATCAGAAGTAAGGGCATCGTCTACTCTTACGACGGCAGGGAGAGTTGCGTAATCGACGGTAATCATTTCAGCGGCATCCCTCGCTAGCGAAACAGTTTCGGCAACTACAAACGCCACGGCTTCACCAACAAAGCGGACCCTGTTTTGAGCGAGAAGGGGCTGTGTGCACACAAAACCCGGAGAACCGTCACTACGTTTACTGGGCATTATCGGTTTCAAGGTGCCGAGCCCACGGTTGTCGAGATCCTGTCCTGTGAAGATGGCCAATACACCTGAAGCTGAACGTGCTGCCGAGGTATCGATAGCGAGGATGTCAGCATGGGCGTGAGGCGATCGGAGAACAAAAGCTCGAGCCTGCTTGCTCGCATCGACATCGTCAGTGTAGCGGCCGTGACCTCGAAGTAGCCGCTCATCTTCCCCCCGTCGGACTGGCTGTCCGATACTCATCATGTTCATGTTTGACGATCTCCTCGATTTGGGTTCTATCTCACAGCGATGATAGACTAGGGTTGGGCGTGAGCCAACCAATGACATGCCTATCCAGAGAGAAGAGAAAGTGTGAACTTGCCAAGGCTAGTATTCAGTTGCGTTCGGAAGTCGTTTATGACGGAAAAAGCGTTTTCTTTGCCCCCTTCTTGTGAGCGATGGTGTCTTCATTTTGTGCCTACAGCTTGATTTTTTTTCAAGGATTAATCTCAAGAATGACCCAGGGATCTATAAAAAATAGCGATGAAGCAGAAACATTAGCTCTTGAGGTGTTGCAATTTGTTCTTGCTGATGAAGTTCTTCAAGGCAGGTTCATGTCAATAACGGGAATAACGCCGATAGATTTCAGACAAGCCGTTCACGAAAAGGAATTTTTAGGGGGTGTATTGGATTTCCTTCTTGGCAATGAAACGGATCTTCTTAAGTTCTGTGAAGAATATCAAATTGATCCGGAGCAACCGTCAATAGCTAGACGTCTGTTGCCGGGTTATACAAATAGCGATTAGAAAAAAAATCATAATTCTGATATGGGTCGGTTTCATGTAGCTTAAATAATTGGTGTGATTTCGTATATATTTGTATCTCGATTTTGTTGTCTTTTTGATTAGAAATAAATAAGGGAATTATGTATGACAGAGGAAATTTGGCGGCTGGGTGCCTGTGAAACAGCGTTGGCAATACGGGAAGGCAAATATAGCTGCCTTGAGGTTGTTCAATCTGCCGCGGCCCGATTATCAAGTGTTAATCCGGACCTCAATGCGGTAACAGTGGACCTTACCAAAGAAGCATTGGATGCTGCAAAAGAAGCTGACCTAGCCCTGTCGAATGGGATTAACCCGGGTCCTCTATATGGTGTTCCAATTACCCTGAAAGAAAATATTGATCTAGAAGGTAAGGCGACTACCCTTGGAGTGTCACATTTTCTCAACAACGTGGCACCTGGCGATGCTCCAGTTGTTAGATCTCTTAAGGAGGCAGGAGCAATCATCATTGGTCAGACCAACATGCCAGAATTTGGCCTGCGTTGGGTTACTGACAACCCTCTTCGGGGCTCAACTAATAATCCATGGGATCCAAAACGTACACCTGGGGGATCAAGTGGTGGGGCAGCCGCTGCAGTTGCCATGGGTATCGGCTCAATTGCACACGGCAACGACCTTGGGGGGTCTCTCCGTTATCCAAGTTATTGCTGCGGACTGGCAACTATCAAACCAGGCTTTGGCCGTGTTCCTAACTTTAACCCGTCCATCGGAGCCTCCCGTCCCATAAGTTTTCAACTAATGGCGGTACAAGGGCCGATTGCTCGTAGCGTTGCAGATGTGTGCCTTGCTTTCGATGTCATGTCCCGCAGAAATATCTTGGATCCACTCTGGAGCCCGCCGCTCGAAATTTCGATACCGGAAAACCCAACTCTTCGTATTGCGAAACCCGACCAGTTAGGTGACGAAGTCGATATTTCGGTCAAGCAAGCAATCGACACCGCCGCCGGAATTTTATCCGATGCCGGTTTCCAGGTGGACACAGTTAAACTTCCTTCTGTGGAGGAGATGTTAGAACTTTGGGGTACATTATTATTCACCGATATTCGTGTAATGCAGAAAGAAATGATAGAGGACCATGGTTCTGAAGACATCGTTTCAGTTATCAATTTTAGATTGAGTAAATATCCGGATGCTACACTCGAAGACTACGTAAAGGCATTAGCCAGGCGCATTGAAGTACTGCAACAATGGTCGATAATAATGGAAGATTATCCGCTAATTCTAGCGCCCGCCTCTCTGGAACCCCCCATAGGCCCCCAAGAAGATAAAGAAAGCAATGAACGGTACCAACAAATACTAGAGGCTCAAAGGTGGCTCATTGCCGCCAATTTCTTGGGTTTGCCGGCGGCATCCGTTCCCACTGGCATAAGCAATGGACTGCCAACGGGCGTCCAGCTGATCGGGCGTCGTTACCATGAGACGATGTGTTTGGATGTTGCTCAGGTCATTGAAAATAGGGTTGGTATATTATCACATCAACTATGGGAGGTTTAATCTCAATTTATCTAGCGGCAGTTCCTTAATTAGCACATTCAGGGTTCACGCAACCAATCTCTTCTTACAATTTTTTAAATTCTTAGATGGTAACATCTAGGTAGTTGTTTCTTTCGGGGTGAATATATTTCTGCCTAAGTTTGGAAACATGAGGTTCCCATGAATAACTTTGATCTCAAGTCAATTTGAAGTCGACACTATGAAGGTAGGCCGCCGTATTATTTTGTTGAAACTCTCATTACTACTTCGATTTTGGGCAACATAACAACAGCGCTAAAAATAAAGGCAGCGCTAATGCAAAGTACCAAGAAAAGGGCGGGGAAGCCCCAAGTTGCATGAAGCCATGCGATCAAAGGAATTGAGGTAGCCATTACAGTAAAGGTGATGAAACTGCGTATGGCAAAGGCACGGCTCCGCCATTCACTTTTTGCGACCCGCCCGATGAGCACGTCATTGATAGGAATTTGGCCAAACACCATCAGCATAAAGCCAATCGAAACGATTATTGCAGCTGCACCGTCGAGGTTCATCATCAAGGCGAACAGGACCACCTGGCATCCAGCTATGATAGAAAAGACCAGCTTTACCGAATGCCGGTCAACTAGATAACCTACGACGAGCTGGGCGAAAGCAGCTACGGTGAAGACAATGAAAGCCCAAGCGCCTACTTCGGTGGCATTTGTTGCAAAATCGTTCAGACGCTCATCTAGGATCTTCGGCAGAGAGAAGGTTGTACTCTGGAATATCAAGCCGCCCATAGCCGTAGTGAAGAAGATGATTGAAAAGACTTGAACCAAGATTGCTCGGTCAATTTCAACCTTCGATGTTCTCGTGGGATCACTTGATATTTCGTTTGGATACAAGGATTCCAGATCTCCCGCCCGTGTAAAAATCACGTAAGAAAAACCGATCGCGACAGAGATTACACCTGGTACAAGGAAAGCCGCTCGCCAGCCAAAGGTATCAATTATAATTCCAGTGATTAGGGCCGCTGCCGCAACGCCAATATTTCCAAAAACGCCATTTAACGCTAGTGGCATACCGGTTTTGACTCGGCCTTGTACCACCATCGCGATGCCTACAGGATGATAAATTGCAGCAAACAGACCGATGACAAATAAACCACAACCAATCTGTAACGGCGAGTTTGCGAAACTGGTTGCAGTCGACGCAACCCCGATGCCGATGAAAAAAATACTAACCATGCCATGTCGGTGCCATTTATCGGCTATCCAGCCGGCAGGTATTGCGCATATACCAAAGGCTACAAAACCCGGCATGGCGTAAGGGATAAGATCTGCGTAGGTCATCTGCCAGTCGGTGGCTAAAGCAAGCGCAGCTACTGTTGCAAAAATTAGCATGAAGAGGTGATCTAACAAATGTCCCATATTAAGAAACCCAAAATGGAGGTTTTGTCGTTTCATCTTCATATTTCTTTATTAATAAACTCAGGGTAAAACGGGGGTGACAAAATAAGCTTATTTTGGATAGGTCTTTGGGTTTTTCCGAGGCACTTTAACTATGGTTAGTATATGATTTAAATCCCAAATATAAAATTTTTTTTTACAAAAAGCTATCAATGGTGGAGTTTAACGGCTCGTTGGATGTGAATAGAGGAACGAACGGCAACCGTTGCGTCAATTACAAGTATTGTAGGAAATATGCGGCAGCAACTATGGTAGGCTTAGCAAATTTCTTAAAAATGACAATCCCGTGATTGCCGAGTAGATTAGGGAATTCGAAATTAAAATGCCACTAATATGAACTAGGTTTTATCTTCTTGCGACCTTTTGAAATAAATAGGGAGTGTTAGGGATGAGTATACAAACGACGCAGACTGAAACCAAAACGGAAGGTGCGGTGAAGGCGGGAAACGGCGAATATTGCTTTGCAGTTAGTGAACTAGAGAGCATTGATGCTGGGCCGGGTTATTCAACATCTAGAGGGGGTGTGGTTGAAGGGGAACGTATGCTCGTAGGGTATATACATAAACCTAAGGGAACAGGATCTCGTATGCATACCCATCCAAATGAACAGTTCAACTTTGTTGTAAAGGGTACCCTCAAAGGAGTGATTAGTGGAAAAGAATTTATAGCCCCACAAGGTTCGCTTATCTTCATTCCAGCTAATGCTCCCCATTCCATTGTCGCAACAGAAGATGAGGATGTCATTTTCCTGGCACTTAAAGATCTGTCCCATAGTATTATTGGTATGGCAGTAGATGGTACTATGAGCGGACCGCACTATGAACCAGGATTTCAACCCGTTAGTAGTACATCGCAGGTGTAAGATAAAATTTTCAATACTGTTCCAATAACCAAAATTTAGTGAGCCGGCCTGATAGCTGCAGAAGCAATTCTTGGTAGCGGTTTATCGTCAAGGGGGACATGAATGATTGCTGCAATCAAGCCCAAGATGGCACCACCCCAGAAAATGTAGTCATAGTTACCGGTCAGGTCATAGACGACGCCACCAAGCCAAATGCCGAGGAAGCTGCCAATCTGATGACTGA
>PTLH01000111.1 GCA_002938035.1 Alphaproteobacteria bacterium MarineAlpha3_Bin6 | reverse complement strand
TTGAAGCGGTCACATTGGGCACTGCACCAGAGGATCTGAGTGCGATGCTTTATGATCTCCCGACAGAAAGCCAAACCTTTGTTTTCCTTAATTAACCCTGAAATCTATCCTGGCTATTATGGGAGAAACTACTAACACTTTTTCGGAAAAATGGCAGTTAATGCTGTACGGGCAAGCTGGAGAGAAAAAGTGGTAACCGAAACTATTAAGAATTCAAAGCCACAGCCATCAAGAACGCAATTAATTAAACGGGCAGCCGCTTTAGTACCGGCACTGCGTGAAAGAGCAATTAAGACCGAAGAATTGCGTCGTATCCCTGACGAAACTATAGCCGACCTTAAGGACGCCGGATTATGGCGTATTCTAAGACCTGAATGCTATGGCGGGTACATCACAGATTTCGGCGCAATGGTAGATGTTTCAATTGAACTTGGACGCGGATGTGCATCAACCTCTTGGGTTTACATCAACTTAATTTCACATAATTGGATGCTTCCGTTATGGCCGCGAGAGGCGATGGAGGAAATTTGGGGCAAAAACCCTGACGCATTGATTGGATCTACGTTGGTTTTTCCTTCCGGAAACCTGAAATCAGTTGATGGCGGATACCACTTTTCAGGCCGGTGGCCTTACGCAAGTGGCATAGATGCAAGCGACTGGATGATGTTAGGATCAATGATCCCAAATGAGGAAGAAGGAAATGAGCCGCGTATTGTAGTTGTTCGAGCCAGTGAATTAGAAGTTATAGATACGTGGTTCGTTTCTGGACTTGCAGGAACCGGCTCCAAGGATGTTGCATGCGAGAATTTGTTTGTACCTAATTATAGAGTTTTAAATCCGGCTTTAACGAGAGAAGGCTATACGCCGGGTACCGAAAACCTGGATGGCGAAGCCTATCGCCTTCCACTTGTCCCATTCATTCCCCATCTCAATGTGGGTCCCATAATCGGAATAGCAACCGGCGCTTATGAAGATTTTATCAACAAGCTCCAATCTCAAACTTCTGTCTATAATCGCTCCCGCTTAGCGGAACACACGACGATCCAGCTAAAAATTGCCGAGGCTGGTGTTTTAATTGATACCGCCAAACTGCTGGTCCGAGAAAATTGGATGGAAGCCCACCAATTTATAAAAAATGGCGACCGATCAAGTGTCTCTGATCGAGCCCGCTGGCGTCGCGATGCTGCATATGCTTCTAAATGTTGCGTTGATGCCGTTGATCTTATTCACGGTGTTTCAGGGGCAACGGCAAATTACCTCGATAATATTCTTCAACTACGTCACCGGGACGTACATGCCGCGGCACACCAAATACATTTATCTTGGGATATCAATGCACCCGAATTTGGACGCATAGCCGTCGGGTTGCCGCCAACTAATCCATTACTTTGATCAGCTATCCTGGAGATACGAGACATGGGCGGAAACAATCTTCCATCCTTCGTCTGTACGCAACCAGGTTTGGCTCTGTCGGGCTGTTCCAGGGATGTTTTCGTCGTTAGCTTCCGTATTTGCAACGGCGTAATCGCGTCCGAATGTAACGATCGACGTGTTTTTTAGGATACGACGGACACCATCAGTAACGCGATTGCGCCGGAAAGCAGAGAGCGCTTCGTGACTGATCAAGGTTCCATTCGGGCCATAACGGAGCGTCTTGGCATCATTCCAAAAAAGATGATTGATCATTTCCACATCGTTTGCGGTTATGGCTTCTTCATAACTCATGAAGGCCGCTGTAACTTCTTCGACTATTTCCGGAATATTTACTTCCATGTCAAATGCTCCACTGTGCTTGAATGAACCTCCCATACGATAGTCTTGGCGAACGATTCGAGTTTACTGATGATCTCCGTCTTCCTTTATATTAATTTTAGGCATCTTGGGGGAGGTTAATTTCCAATTTGACGGGGCAGTGATCTGAACCCATTTGTTCGTTGATATAGGTAATGTCTGTTACGTCTTTCGCAATATTATTATCTATAAAGAAATAGTCGATGCGCCATCCGACGTTACGTTCTCTGGATTTGGATACCAGGTGCCACCATGAATAGACAACCTTATCAGGGTTTTGATGGCGAAAAATATCCACCCATCCATTGTCTATGACTTTACTAATCCATGTCCGCTCTTCCGGCAGAAAACCGATCGATTTCATGTTGCTTTTGGGGCGTGCGAGATCGATTTCCTCGTGGGCGCAATTAACGTCACCTGCCCAGATTATAATCCGGCCGGTCTTTCGAAGTTTATTAATGTGTTTAAGGAACTTCTCGTAAAATACCAGTTTACCGTGCCAAGCCTCTTCCGATTTTCCGCCGTTAGGAAAATAAACGCCAAAGTATGTATATTTACCTACATCCAGTCGTGAAACACGTCCTTCGATATCTTTAAAACCCGTCATGCCTGTGTTGTATGTTGCAGGTTCCGCTTGGTTCCGCCTAACCCAGATGGACGTTCCGGAATATCCTTTCTTTTCTGCGCTATGATAAAATTGCAAGTAGTCTGGATGTTCGGTGAGTTTTTTGCTCAGTTGATGGGGAGAAGCCTTTGTTTCCTGGAGCATCAGGATGGCGGGAGCTTCTTTTTTTATCAGGGCGTCTAATTCACCCTTACGTTCGACGGCTCGAATGCCGTTTACATTCCACGATATTATTTTCATCCAGGTCTCTAAGTTGATTGTATCATCAAAAATTAGCCGCCGGACTTCATCTTCAATAAGCAGGGGATTAAGAGTTCAAGACTTCAGGATTAATGACGTGTATCGGTTTGCCACTATTGTAGGCTACGATCTGATCGAACACATCAGAGAATTGTACGTCAAACTCATCTTCGGTCACATATCCAATATGCGGCGTACAGATTACGTTGTCCATTGTGGTCAGAGGATCGTTGATATCATTTTGAGGTTCGTTTTCGTAAACATCGACCGCGGCCATGCCCGGGCGACCGGCATGCAAAGCTTTAACCAGGGCCTTTGGTTCAATCAATCCAGCGCGGCTGGTATTTACTAATAGGGCCTTTGGCTTCATCCTGGCGAGATCTTCGGCTGTAACTATCCCTCTGGTCGTGTCGTAAAGCCGCAGATGAAGGGAAAGTATGTCACATTCCTCGAAAAAAGCTGCCTTATCCTTGGCCACATTAAATCCATCCACTTCCGCCTGCGAACGAGATGCTTCACTGGCCCAGATTAATATTTTCATTCCAAAGGCGCGACCATAATTTGCAACCGTCCGCCCGATCCGACCATAGCCAAAGACCCCCAATGTCCTGCCTGCTAATGTGCTGCCTACACCCATTTGCCAATTGCCTGATTTGAGAGAGGCCATTTGCTGCGGAATTTGTCGCATGGCGGCTAAAACCAATCCCCAGGTTAGCTCAGCCGTGGCAAAGGAGGGTGTGCCGGTGTGCTGGTTTGATGATAATATGATGCCTAAACGGGTACAGGCATCCACGTCGATATGTGGGTAGACACTTCTTTGGCTGATGATTTTCAAGTTACTCAGGCGTTCAAGAAGATCGGCACGAATTTGCGTACGCTCGCGGATCAATACAAGAACTTCGGTGTCTTTTAGGCGCTCTGCCAAAACATCTCGATCCTGAACATGATCGTTCCAAATTGTTACATCGTGCTCAGCAATTTTTTTGAAACAAGGAAGGTGACGGAGGGTATCGAAGTAGTCATCCAAAATGCTAATTTTCATAAAGCTTTTTTCCTATTAACTTCTTATCTTATTCCTACTGTACATATATTTATTTATCATTGGAATGGTTGGCCTCTAAATTAATCTTTTCTTCAAAAAGAAAGGAAACACAATGACCGAATTGGATATTGACTTTGTGCGGGCACAGTTTCCTGCATTTTCCCAACCATCACTTCAAGGTCATGCTTTCTTTGAAAATGCGGGTGGATCCTTTACATGCGGTCAGGTTATTGACCGGCTGCATCGCTTTTATACCGAACGCAAGGTACAACCCTATGGATTTTTCAAAGCATCTCAGGATGGTGGTGATGAGATGGACGAGGCGCGCACCCGGCTTGCGGCGCTGATGAATGTTGAGACAGATGAACTCAGCTTTGGTCCATCGACAAGCCAGAATACCTATATTCTGGCACAGGCCTTTGCTGACGTGCTCGTGTCAGGTCAAGCCATCGTTGTTACCGATCAGGATCATGAGGCCAATACAGGGGTTTGGCGTCGACTTGCCGATAGAGGTATTGAGGTCCGGGAATGGCATGTTGACCCTGAATTGGGCCAGTTGTCTCTCGATGATCTGGGGAAGTTGCTGGAAGGCCCGGTAAGGCTGGTATGTTTCCCGCATTGTTCGAATATCGTAGGTCAGGAAAACCCGGTTGCCGAAATAGTGGCGATGGCGCATGAGGCAGGGGCTGTTACCTGTGTCGATGGCGTCAGCATGGTACCGCACGGCTTCCCCGATATAGGCGCGCTAGGCGCTGATATCTATCTTTTTTCAAGCTATAAAACCTATGGGCCGCATCAAGGCATCATGGTAGTGCGGCGGACGCTCGCTGATAGTCTACCAAATCAGGCGCATTTCTTTAACGCCGATGCACGCACCAAACGCTTTACGCCGGCTGGCCCTGACCACGCTCAGATAGCTGCTGCCGCTGGACTGGCCGATTATATTGACACCCTCTATTCACATCATTTTGATACAAATGATGATGCTGCCGCGCGCGCGCGCGCCGTTGCCGATCTACAGCGGTCGCACGAGGATAAGACGCTGGCACCCCTACTGGAGTTTCTGCGCAGCCGTAACGATGTACGAATTCTTGGAAATAATCATATCCAGACATCAACAGGTAGGGTGCCAACCGTGGCGGTACATGCCGCGCGGCCAGCCGAAGCCATTGCCAGGGATTTAGCAGATCATGGGATTATGGCTGGTGCAGGTGATTTTTATGCCATGCGTACCATCAGAGCATTGGGCTGCGATCCGGAAGAAGGCGTTCTGCGCCTTAGCTTTGTGCATTACACAACCGATGCTGAGGTAGAGCAGCTGATGAAGGGACTTGATGCCACGCTCTAGCTAGGGAGGGCGTGCAGTCACATTTTTCCCTCTTCCCAAAGATTTAACAGGACCCGTAATTACTCTAGTTTAAATCCATGGGATTTAAGAAAACGCTTTAAACCTTCCAGACCATTGGGCCTTGAGAGGCGGCGGGCTATATTCTCCGACCAGCCATAAAAATCAGGGAGATCAAATTCTTCCGAGAGGAGATAGCTGGACGCTGGGATGGGTCTCTTTTCATGGCGCCCGCGATCATAGATATCAATTTCTTCTTTCAGGGTTTTATCGTTATAGGTGTTTTTATGAACGACCACGGATGGAGGTAGACGGAGGGTGACGTCGCGTTCTTCACTCGGCCACCCGGCTGTTAAACCTGCCATGGGGAAGACACCATCAGGTAGGTGAAGCAGATCTCGAATTTGTTCCAAATCATTTCTCACATGGCTAACAGGGCAGCAACCCAGACCGTGTGATTCAGCAGCTAGAATATATGTCTGCATCGCAAGCGCGGCGTCTACGGCAGCGTTCATGAAATTTTCCAGGGTATTTTGAGCGTAAGGGAATCCCCTCAATTCAGATATCCTCTGTCCCCGGTGGGTGTCGCCACAAAATATTAAAACCACCGGCGCTTCGATCATAAACGGACTACCCGACAGTTCCGCAAGTTCGTCCTTTGTCGATTGCTCTTGGATATCGATAATTGAATACTGTTGCAGATCGGACTTGGAAGATGCCGATTGCGCGCAAGCCAGAAGCAGGTTCCTCAGGTTTTCCGGTACCTCCCTTTCTAGGTAACGGCGAAAACTGCGCCGAGCCAGGACGTCTCCAGTTAGGCTAGTTGTTTTCACATTTTGAGAAACATCAGTTTCTGTGCCAAAGCGATTTTCAATAAGTTCAATGAGATTTGTCATTTTCAACAATTCCAGGCCTGAATAAGGTTTTTCATAGTCATAACGGAGGATAATCGGATTACCTCCGATGTGATCAAATACCATAATTTCTAGCGTTGACCGAAGATTTTATCTGGCTTAGTGTTTTTGTGTCACACGTGAGTTCAAGTAAAGAAAGAATATCCCACCAATTGCCGCGGGCGTTTGCGGATGGTTCTTTAGGGTGGTTCAATACATGAAATGAAGCAGGCCCATTTACGTGGAGGCGTTGAACAACATTAGGTGGAGAAATAGCGCTTTCGAAGAATGTAGGGCTAACGCTTCAAACGGCAAATCTACTTCCGATAAAACCGCTGTGTTTCTTATAGTTGGGAACGTTTTTTCATGGCGAAAAGTGAGGACTTTTGAATACGTTCAACATAAATCGCATAAATTAAAGAGGAAATACGCATGCCTTATCAGCCAGCGTCAGATGCTCTCAAACACGTAACTGTACTCGACCTGACCAGAGTGAGGTCGGGACCAACTTGCGTTCGCCAATTGGGTGATTGGGGTGCAAATGTTATCAAAGTTGAAACGCCGGAGTCAGTCGAAGGCGATGGCGCTCTGGGTGCGGGTAGAAACACCGGAGACTTTCAAAATCTCCAGCGAAACAAACGCTCCATAACCATCAATTTAAAAGACCCTGACGGTAGCAAAGTGCTTATGAAACTGGCAGCTAACGCCGATGTCGTAGTTGAAAATTATAGGCCTGACGTAAAGGAACGCCTCGGCTTTGATTATGAGAGCCTGAAGGCTATTAACCCACGCATTATACTCGCTAGTATATCTGGCTTTGGACAAGATGGGCCCTACGCAAAGCGACCGGGATTTGATCAGATTGCGCAAGGTATGGGCGGGCTAATGTCTATCACCGGTGAACCCGGAAAAGGCCCCATGCGTGTCGGTATTCCGGTTGCTGATTTGACGGCGGGATTGTTCTGCGCCCTTGGTATATTGGTTGCCTTGTTTGAGCGCGTCCAATCTGGTGAAGGACAATGGGTGCAGAGTTCCCTTTTACAGGCTCAGACCTTCATGCTTGATTTTCAGGCAGCTCGCTACCTCATGGAAAATGAGGTTGCTGGGCAGGCAGGTAATGACCACCCCACTTCGATACCGACGGGCGTATTTCCAACATCAGATGGTAACATAAATATAGCAATTGCAGGCGAGACAATTTGGCATCGCTTCTG
>PTLH01000110.1 GCA_002938035.1 Alphaproteobacteria bacterium MarineAlpha3_Bin6 | reverse complement strand
GCCGTGGCGCTTTGGTCGACGGCCGTCGTTCCATCGGCATTGGGATCAATAATATTCCTTTTTGCTGCGGTTGTGCTGTCGGTAGCGCCAGCATCAATTGTTTTTTCGGGTTTCTATGCCGGTGCAACTTGGTTGGTTTTTGGTGGGCTGGTTGTTGGGCTCGGGGTTAGACGCTCCGGGTTAGATGTTCGTCTGATCAACACCCTATTAAAACGTCTCCCTTCATCTTATTTAGGTATAGTTTACGGCATTTTTTTTGTCGCCTTCATGTTAGCGTGGGTTGTCCCTTCGGCATCGGCTCGGGTAGCACTTTTGGTGCCCATCGTTTTGTCTTTGAATAAAAGACTGGGTTTTGAAGTAGGGTCGAAGGGTCATAATGGTCTGGTGCTCGCCAGTGCTATGGGTACTATGACCCCAGCTTTTGGCATCCTACCGTCAAATGTTCCGAACATGGCTTTATTTGGTGCTATTGAAAGTATTCACGGCATACGCATCGCATATGCAGAGTATTTATTTCTCAATTTTCCGGTCATCGGTATTGGATCTGTTTTAATCTATCCGCTCGTAATTTTTGTTTTGTTTAAAGACCAACCAAAGCCAGCCGTCGGAAGTGAGGTGACTAAATCCTGGAGTATTGATGAGAAAAAGCTTTTGATTATAGTGATGGGGGCACTCTTTCTCTGGTTAACCGATACTCTGCATGGTGTGTCGCCTGCATGGGTAGCTTTAGGCGCTGCTCTTATATGCTTGCTCCCGAAGTTAGGTTTGCTACCTCCAAAAACTCTAAGTAAAGAGATGGATTACGGTCCTGTGTTGTTCGTGGCGGGAGTCATTGGTTTAGGCGCAGTCGCGACACATTCTGGTTTAGGAAAATTGATTGCAACGTCACTCTTGGAAGTTGTGCCTTTGGAACCTGGGGCAGATGGAACCAATTTTTCCATGATTGTGTTGATCGGAACGGTTGTAGGTATTTTTACTACAATGCCCGCCCAGCCTTCAATAATGGTGCCGATGGCATCAGCCATGGCGTCGGCGTCAGGTTGGCCGTTGATGAGTATTCTTATGGCGCCTGTGGTTACCTGGATAATGTTCCCATTTTTCTATCAGGCCCCACCGGTGGTATTGGCCGTGGCTTTAGGTGAACTAAAAATTTTGTGGGTCATTCGAATGCTCTTAGTCTACATGATCATGAGCATAATTATCTTGTTACCAATCCATTTTTTATGGGGACAATCTCTCGGATATTTTGTTTCAGGCTAATCTAGTATAATTTAGGCAGCCGCACTTGGGCGAGAGTTTACTAAGTTGTACCAGCGTAATATATTTTTTTTGTCTTCCGGGCATTTCAACCCAGCTCGGCTTGCAAAGTCGAGACTTACCTGGGCAGTAATATCTGCGATAGTATAATAGTCGCCCGCCATATATTCACTGTGGCCAAGACGTTCGTCTAACAAATTATGGAAGTGGGCGACCCGTTTTTTTCCTCTCTCGGCTAAAGCCGGTATCTGGTCGAAGTTTACGACCCCAGTCAATCCGCGGCCCCTCATACGTTCAATTGTATTACGCAGGTATTCTGCTACCGCTAGAAAACCATCCCACTCCATACGGTGTTCCCACATGGAGATGATACCTTTTTCCTTAGAATTTTTGCCAAAAAGCGGAGGTTCTGGATAGGCCTCCTCTAAGTAACGACAGCATGCTATAGCTTCGCTGATGCAGGTGCCGTCGTCCAGTTGTAATACCGGAACAGTGGCCCAGGGATTAAGCGTTAAAAAATCTGCCTCAAGATGGGCTTTATTTGGGGTGTCGACCGGGACTGTCTCATACTCAATCCCTTTTTCAACCAAAACAATTCGTACTCTCCGTGGACTGGGTGCACCGTTGACGTCGTAGAATTTCATGAGTTTACTCCACTTTATTCTCAATAGAACCAATTGGTTCAATGGTTACTTTGACCACATCCCCTTTCACAAGAAATTTTGGTGGATCAAAGCCGATGCCTACACCTACAGGAGTACCAGTAACGATAATATCTCCAGGTAATAAGGTAATACCCGCAGAAATTGTTTCAATCAGTGTAGGTATATTAAAAATTAGTGCCGAACAGCTTGAGTCTTGTCTTAGCTTGCCATTTACCTCGGTTTTGAGATGAAAAGTGTCAGGATTGCCTGCTTCTTCTCTTGTCAGCAACACAGGTCCCATAGGACAATAACCGTCCAGGCTTTTGCCTATGAACCATTGTTTGTGCTTATGCTGAAGTGTTCTTGCAGTTACATCGTTCGAAGTGGAGTATCCATAAACATATTGAAATGCATCAGCTTTTAAAATACCGCGTCCAGCTTTTCCGATTATGACGGCTAATTCACCCTCATAATCAGTGGAGTGGGTGTTATCCAGATAGGATGGAATGGGATCAAAGGGGCCGCTGACGCTGGTAGTTGCTTTTGTAAATATTATGGGGTCTTCAGGTACGGCAGTTGTTCCAGACGTAGCATCGAACCCGGAATCATGAAATTCTTGAGCGTGTTCATGATAATTTCGACCCACCGCCATAATATCACGTCGAGGCTGTGGGATGGGTGCTTTTAAAGTTACCTCAGAAAGGTCAAGAAGAGCGTGATCTCCAGCGGTTTTAATAGCATTCGCCGCTTGGTTTAATCCAGATTGGCCCAATTCAATTAATCCGAGCATAGTGGTGGGTAGATTTGGCGCGGCTTTTGAAAAGTCCGTGATAGTATTAGTTTTAGGCTCGAGGGCTCCAATTGCATCTGTTCCGCCCTTGTTGAATGTAACCAATCTCACGATTTATAAGTCCTACTACTTAATTTTAATAATAATACTGTTAATAGTAAAAATATTTATGGCGACATTCGGTTGGGGGGCACAAGGTGCATTTCAATTTTCGTTTTGATGTCATCCGTTAGTGGTACTGATTTTCTAGCCTTCATGTCAAAGCGGACTTCAGCGGTTGTTTGGACTGCACATAGTGTTCCGTTATCTGCCTCAAACATGCGTTGTTCATGGGTCATGCTTTTGTTGCCAACTTTAATCCAACCACCCTTTATGACAATTAATTGCCCCACAGTTATTTCATGGATGAAGTTGATAGAAATATTAGCTACCACGATACCCATGTTCCCCCGCATCAATTCCGACTGTTTTATTCCGATAAGGTTCCACATTTGAAATCCGCCATCATCGAAGTGCTGGGCGTAAAATCGCACGTTCATGTGACCATAGTGATCGCAATGTTTGGGTAAAACTACACTTCGGTAGGTTTCGAACCAATCTGATGTTATCTCAATCATGGTCCAAAAACATTAGAAGTTGGGGAAAATATTATATTAGCCATTGTCTGCTTGCACGAAAGTGTAGGACTAAAAAGTAATCGAAAAGAAAAGCTATATGGAAAGCCCTTGTTTAAGTTCTATTGGCCTTTCTTCAAATGAAGTTGCTTCGAAGAAGTTTAATTTCGATTGAGCCGGTAATTTGCATTCAAATTTAGGCCATAAGCATAGTATCGGTTACCATATTAAGCATAATCCATACTCCCACATCTAAAACTACTATGCCACTAGCAACAAAACCATTAACATCAAGCGCTGTCTTGGCTATGAACCAGGTGTATGCGAGGACTAGGCAAAGTAGAAATAGATTAATAAGTTCAGCGCTGTGACCCTCAAATATTCCTAGCTCAAAAAATATAGCGAAAGGGAGATAAACAGAATTCTGGATTACCGACGCCCAGTTATAAGCGACGATAAACCCAAAAAACCGCCTTTCCCTCTTCAAAGCTTGGACGAGGTAATAGACAATCAAAGGAAACAAAAACCAGCCAATGGTGTATGCAATAGCTTCTATGGAAACAAAACGGAATGCCGTAGCATCAACGCCGCCATTTTCAAACCTAATCATCATCAAGAGAAAAAAAATTGGTGCCACTAGTGCGGCAGCGAAGAACGATAACCAAAAGCCATCGAGAGATGAATCAAAATAAGCCATGCCATTTCGATCGGCCCGGGCCAGGCGATAAGCGCCATACAGGGCGGTCGTTAAATGTGTTGCGGAAATCATTGGCAGAAACTAATTAACACCGAAATAGTTCTTAAGTGTGGTCGTATAAATCGCAGTAAGGGTTTCCAAATCAACTAGTTTAACAGATTCATCGATCTTGTGCATGGTTGCGCCAACCATTCCAAACTCAGCTACGGGACAATAGTCTTTGATAAACCTGGCGTCGGAAGTTCCGCCCGAGGTGCTTAAATCGGGAGTGCGACCAATGACTTCTGTAACTGCACCAGATAGTACGGCACTTAGTTGGCCGGGGGGTGAAAAAAAGGCTTCCCCAGATACCTTGGTAATTAGATCATAACTGCTATCAGTTTGGTTGGTTACCATATCAAATTGTTCTCTAAGCCAACGTTCTATATCAGTGGCCTTGTGCAAGTCGTTAAAGCGTACATTGAAGGTAGCTCTGGCCTTTGCAGGAATTACGTTAGTTGCTGGATTATCTACGTCTATTGTCGAGACTTGTATGGTGGAGGCTTGAAAATGGTCGGTGCCTTGGTCCAATTCCTTCGAAGTGATGGTTTCAAGCATCTTTACAATGAGATGGATAGGATTGTCCGCGAGGTGGGGATAGGCTGTGTGGCCTTGTGTTCCCGATACGGTCAGATACCCGTTTAAACTACCGCGCCGTCCAATTTTAATCATATCTCCGAGTTCGTTAGGGTTAGTTGGCTCACCAACCAAGCATGCATCCAGGACATCACCTTCTTCGGTTATCCACTCTAAAAGTTTTTTTGTTCCATTAATGGCTGGCCCTTCTTCATCACCCGTGATTAACAGGCTGATGGATCCTTTGAAGTTGTTATCTCGGGTATCAATAAATCGTGAGACTGCGGCGACAAAACAGGCGATTGCCGTCTTCATATCTGACGCTCCACGGCCACATAGCATCCCTTTTTTAATTTCCGCGCCGAATGGATCTACGGTCCAAGCTTCCAAGTCACCGACCGGCACCACATCCGTGTGGCCGGCAAAACAAAAGTTTGGTGATGAATGACCAAACTTTGCATAAAGATTATTAACATCTGGGGTGTCTGCCGCGCTAAAGCTGACTTGTTTGCACCTAAATCCCATTTCGCTCAGGATATCCTGCAGAACGTCTAGGGCCTCACCGGTATCCGGGGTGACACTTGGGCATTTAATTAACGCTTGGGATAAATTAAGGGGGTCAATTGTCATAAGTGGCTATCTTTAATAGGGTACTAATCTCTCAAAAGTTCGTTTATAGATGTTTTAGCTCGTGTTCCTTCGTCAACCCGCTTTACAATAACGGCGCAATATAGGTTTGGTCCTTTAGAAGCATCAGGCAAATCCTTGCCTGGTAGGGACCCAGGTACGACAACAGAGTAGGCCGGAACCCGCCCAATGAACACCTCGCCAGTGTTTCGATCAATAATTTTTGTTGATGCTCCTATAAATACGCCCATAGAAAGCACCGAACCTCTCTCTACTAATACCCCCTCTGCAACCTCCGACCGAGCACCAATAAAGCAATTATCTTCAATAATTACGGGATCAGCTTGCAAAGGTTCCAGTACACCTCCTATACCCGCCCCTCCAGAAATATGGCAATTCTTACCGATCTGGGCACATGAACCAATCGTTGCCCATGTATCAACCATGGTACCGTTGTCCACGTAGGCTCCCAAATTGACGAAGGAAGGCATCAACACTACACCAGGGGCAATGAAAGCAGAACGTCTCACTATGCAATTGGGGACTGCACGAAATCCGGCCAACTCAAAATCATTGTCTGTCCATCCCGAGAATTTTGAGGGGACTTTATCGTACCAAAAGCTATTTCCTGGGCCGTTTTCAATGGTGACCATGTCATTAAGTCTGAATGACAATAATACGGCTTTTTTTAACCACTGGTTGACTATCCAACCTTGTGTTGTCTTTTCTGCTACCCGTACCTGACCCGAATCCAGAAGTTGTAGTGCATCTTCTACGGCTTCTCGTTGGTTTCCAGTCGTCTCCGGTGTGATTTCTTCCCGAGACTCCCAAGCAGCATTTATAATAGCTTCGATATCGGTAATTGACACGGTTCCGATTACCTTTCTTGGTTAAAATAAATTATCTCAGAGGGCGGGAAGATGGTGTACCGAATAGGTGGTGTCAATGGCCACACTTTCTAAAATTTTGTCACTTCGGTAAGCCAAGGGGCCAAATTATTGGTCGTAAAATCAGGTTTGGTAGTTTCTGCGTCAGCATGTGCCCAAGCTCGGTCTGTTTCTACCCACACGGTTTTCATCCCCATATCCGCTGCTGGCTTTAGGTTTCTGACAATATCTTCCACCATAACAGATTTTTCTGAATCAATTTTGTATTGTTTTACAAAGCGCTGATAAACCAGGGGGGCTGGCTTCGGTATAAAATTAGCGGCAACAATATCAAAAACATCTTCGAAATGATGTGCGATTCCGAGCCGTTCTAATACTTTTTCTGCATAGCTACCCGCGGCATTCGTGAAGACAATCTTCCGTCCGGGTAGTTTATCCAGAGCCCTTTCCATCTGATCATCTCGTATGATAGCCGAGAGGTCTATCTTATGGACATACTCCAAATACGGAATTGGATCCATTTTATGGTTCTCCATCATCCCTTTGAGCGAAGTTCCATATTCTTGGAAGTAGCGTTTTTGAACCTTGTGGGCTTCAGATTTACTAGTTTTCAGAAAGTTTGCGATATAAGAGCACATACGCTCATCGATCTGATCAAAAAGATTAGCTGACACAGGGTAAAGTGTATTATCCAAATCAAATATCCAGGTCTCGAAATTTTTTAGTTCGCTTGGCTGCATGATCTAGTTTTCACGGTTGTAGAATAACATTCAAAACGGGTCTGTTTGAGCTATGGAGTAATGAAAATGAGTTGTAAAAGATTAAGCCTTCCCTCCCGACAGGGCCAGTCGGGACTAATTATCCCCGACTTATAAGTGTTCCGACGCCGTGGTCAGTAAAAAGCTCTAATAAAATTGCGTGGGCAACACGGCCATCTAATATAACAGCTGCGTCAACACCTTTCTCTACCGCCTGTAAACAAGTTGTTGCTTTAGGTATCATCCCGCCAGAAATCACGCCATCGTCTATAAGTTTATA
>PTLH01000011.1 GCA_002938035.1 Alphaproteobacteria bacterium MarineAlpha3_Bin6 | reverse complement strand
ATGACTTAGCCAGTCGTCAGGCATCAGCTGAATCAACTTTGTCACAATCGTGTCACAGTGAGATTCAGTTATGGCCAGTTTTAGAAAGAGAAAAGGTGGAGGCGTATTGACGCTGTTCAATTCAAGTCGATTTGATGTTCCTTAAGGTCATCAAGGTCAACAAATTCCAGTGTTTTTCTATTGGTTGCTGTAAGTTTTACGCGTGGGGCAAAGCCCTCCGATTTCGCTTCTTTCCAACGCAGCGCACATAGACACCAAGGATCACCAGCCTTCAGCCCTTCAAACCCATATTGAGGGATTGGGGTACTCAAATCATTGCCTCTACTCTTCGAATAATTCAGAAATTTATCCGTAACGATCACACAAACGGTATGCGTCCCAACATCATCATTGTCCGTGTTACAGCAGCCATCACGATAAAACCCTGTCATCGGATCGGTCCCACAAACCTCTAAATCTGTTCCCAAAACATTTAGTTGCTTTTGTGGTTTTTGTGGCTTTTCGGAAGTATTGTCGAACATACTCCAATTATGGGACTAAATGAGGTGTAGCTCAAGAAAACTAAATACACCTAACCGATTCTAATTCTCAAACGATCAGATATATTCCCGATAGCATTAATAATCGGTATAGGGCTGGAAGTCCTTATAGAAGTGATAGTCCTAACAATCCATTTGGTACCGGAATAAAAATTTGTGGGGACTAGCATGCCTTAATAAAGCCTAGGCAATTGAATGCAACATTCCCAGCAAACTCTTTTCTTTCCACCGATGGTCTAGCAATAATTTTCTGATCCGGGAGATAAAGACTTACGCATGCTTTAACGCTATACTTAATCTATGAGAAGGTGTTTTGGTGAAGAGGTCGGGATAGTCTGACATGAGACTTATTAAGCGAACTTTTTTTGCTTTTGTTTTATTGGTAGCAGGTTGGCTGTTGAATTTCATTTTTGATACCCAATTTGTTTTTGGTGTTGTTTCCGGTTGGTTGATGAAAGAAGGATATGACAGCCTTGCAAGATATTTACTGAACTTGATGTAAAGTGGAATGCAGTTATCTAAGAGGTGGAGATGATCAGTGAAGAATATGAAGTTCAAATCAAAATCCTTGAGGCAGAAAACAAAAGATTAAAAGATAGGATCATTGAGTTAGAAACAGCAATTAAAGTATTTGGTCAGGCCATCGGAGAAGAGGTTTGAATGATGACATAACTTTTCTAGGTGGTTTGCAACGTCAGACCACGGAAGAGTAGAAAATATCTACTTCTGACCTATAAGAGTTAGTCGCTTTCTTCCATTTAACTAAAGGATTTGTAGAAATTTTTATTTAATAGTTTTTCGGTGTGCCTTTAGCAGGAGCCAAAGAACAGATAACTAACAATATGTATTTTATTCGAGGCTACACACTTTTTCTTTTTTTTTATGATATGCTGAGTGCTTTAAAACCTTACCAATTTCGATAACCAGGTAGTTTTGAAAGGGAAAGATGAGGGTTTTTCATTATGCCAGGGACCGTTGGATAGAGAGGATTACTAATGATGGTTTCTTGAAGCTCACAGGAGTAGAGGCGGCTCCTGGTGTCCAACCTTCGCTATTACCCGGTCTTGTTTGGCTTACTAAATCAGGGCAAGTGCCTCATACGTGTTCCTATCCTCCAGAGGGAATGATCCAATATGTCTTTGATAGTGATAATCCCAAAATTCAACATTGGCCTCTGGTTAAAAAAAAAATAATGGCGGGGGTAGCAGGTTACGTTCTAAACAAATACAAGGTATCTAAGAAATGGAATGTTCATCCGGATAGACTGGCTCCAGCTTCTGCAATGGCAGAGGGGTTGGACAAATATGCCGTGGTGGCAGGTGATGATCCAGATGACTTCTATGTAAGCCTTAAAAGATTGTCACCCACTGATTGCCTGGAGATGAACGAAACACCTGAACGGATACAAGCCCAAGCAAGAGGTGAGATGGTTCAAGTCGAGGATAAAATAACGCGAGAAATATACATTACATATCGGCCTATAGTAGCTGGCGGAGATGTGGAAAGTTAAGATAATCAACCCTTAGTGTTTTTAAATTTTTATAGGGTGGATACTGAATACTTTATGGACAGGGGCAAATTCCTTACTCGCTAGGATGGGGCGTATAGCGAAGGCGGTGTTTTGGAGGATTGTCTTGTCAGTAGGTTATCATCTCAGTTCGTCACAATCGTTTTAAAGTGGGGTTTGGTAATAGCCAAATACAAAGTCGTGGACATGCCCAGGCTAAGTCGTTGACCCTATTTTGCTGTATAGCGGTTAAGGGAGAAGGTGATTTTGAGACTTTGACTGAATTAACACGCTGGACACAACCGAGGATTCCCAATTATGATGAATGTCTCGAATACTTTAGATCAATTTATGAATTGAAAAGTTGGCTGGCAAGTTCATGAAAAGACTACAAGCTACGCTTCTCGTATTTTGGATTGGGTGCTTTTTTAGTACGAACTTTGCAAGGTCTGCGGACGTGACGCTAGATATAAGCTATTACTATTACGAAGAACCGAACTTCATGGATGACACTTCCAATCCTGTTTTATATTCCGCAGGGTCGAGAAAGTGGGACGTCTCCGACGATCCTGACGATGCATGGCAATTTCTTTATACTACGGAAGTAACTCGAGGTTGGGTCAATTACAGTGGTTCTGGTACCCTCGACAAAGATTACTATAAGTTCAGGGGTGAGACCTATGCTGGTTACCAACTGGATAATTTTACACCAATAATTGGCTTGGGGTATAGATGGTTATATGACGATAGTGGTGGGGAGACATCGTCAACGGGTGCGTTAGGTTACGACCGTCAGTCACAGTACCTGTACATCCCTGTTGGAGGTATATTCAATATTAATAAGGCTATAAAAATAAAAAGTCAGTTTAATTATCTAATTGCTGGAAGACAGACATCGTATTTATCGGATGTTGCAGGCTTTAGCGACGTTGAAAATGATCAGTCATACGGTTGGGGCGTAGATTTTACTATTGATTACAAATTCTCAGGTGCAACCAGTCTATATTCATTTTATAGGCATTGGGATATAGACAAATCTGATACTGCTAATGGGACATTTGCAGGTGCATTAGTATTCGAGGCATTTGAGCCGGCAAATACGACTACAGAAGCTGGAATTGGCATAGCCTACAAGTTCTAGGTTTGAATTCTAATAATTTTGGACTCACCGTTTAGTGAGGTCTAAATTTTAATCCCCCAGTTATAATATTTTTAAGGTTTCTTAATAAAGGTCCGTTTTTTAGGACCATATGAAGATAGCTTTAACCACTCGGGTGTCGGTTAATGATGTAAAAGTCTATAATTGTTTTGGTCAACGTCTTTACGGATCAAAAATACTTGCCCAATGTAGGTTGGTAAGACATGGAGGTTGTCGTGGCAAATAATGCACCTCAAAAAACGACTAGTATTTCCGTTGAGAGTTTGGATCATATTTCGATAGCTGTTCCGGATTTGGCCCAGGCTATAGACCTTTATCGTGAAAAATTCGGATGCGTTGTCTCGAACCCAATGGAACTGCCGGAGCAGGGCATTCGCATAGCATATGTAGGGTTGGGAAATGCAAAACTGGAGTTGATGGAGCCCCTAGGTTCCAGTTCTCCAATCTCAAAATTTTTGGAAAACCATCCTGAAGGTGGACTTCACCACTTCTGTTTAACTACCAACGATGTGTCTGAAGCCGCAGCAACAGCGAACAATTCCGGAATGCGGATTTTAGGCGGAGATACTCTCACTATTGGTCACCACGGTAAAAAATTGTTTTTTATTCATCCAAAAGACACACTTGGTTCACTCATTGAAATTGAAGAAACCCTGGCCAAAGATAACTAATGTCCAACAAATCTAGTAATAGTAGGAGAGAAAGAGTGAGTAGTAATAGAGACTACAAAGAAATATTATTTCAGATAGAAAATGACGTTGCATGGATCACGATTAATCGACCAGAAGTTTTAAATGCATTCCGTGAGCAGACGCTTGACGAACTAACGGATGCTGTGCGGTTTACGAGAGAGGACCCTGGGATAGTTGCCGCGGTTATAACAGGTGCAGGGGATAAAGCCTTTTCTGCTGGTGGTGACTTTCATGCCATGATGAAATTAAATCGAGATAATGCGCTTCATTGGAATGATAGAATGCTCGGTTTGGCTATGGCAATTCGTGGTCTTCCAATACCTGTGATTGCAATGGTGCACGGACACTGTATGGGTGGTGGGCATGAACTAGCACTATGGTGCGATCTTGTTATTTCGGCGGATGATGGTGTCTTCGGGCAGACGGGCGCTAAGGTGGGTGCCTGTCCCACCGTTGGTGCGACCCAATATATACCCAGATTGATTGGGGAGCGTCTCGCTAAGGAAATGATTTTCCTGTGTAGGACTTTCTCGGCTGAAGAAGCCGTAAAGATTGGGTTGATTAACCGCGTAGTTCCTAAGGCGGAATTGCGTAAAGCAACTTCGGAATGGTGCCAGCAGATAAAAGGATATTCCGGCCAGACTTTAAGAGCGACTAAAAAGTCCCTCAATTTTGAGTCAGACGAACTCTATGCTTCGTGGCAACACGGAATGGAATTACTAGCGGAAATCTGGGGCTCGGATGAGGGACTGGAAGGTATGAATGCATTTTTAGAAAAGCGTAAACCTGACTTTCATCAATTTCGGTTATTACGCAGGAAACGGGTTGATGCATATCTAGATGATCTCAAAAATGATCGTAATCGGGCACCTGCCAAGTAGATTATGCCTTCAAAAGAGATATCAAGAAGAGGCCCCTTAAGCGGAATACGGGTTATTGATTTGACGCGTATTTTGGCAGGGCCGTTTTGCACCATGAACCTTGGAGACATGGGTGCGGAAATCATTAAAATTGAACAGCCAGGTAAAGGTGATGATACGAGAAGTTGGGGTCCACCCTTTGCAGGTGACCAAGCAGCTTATTTTCTAGGCATTAATCGTAATAAGAAAAGCGTCACATTGAACCTCAAAGACAAACGAGGACAAAAGATTTTAGGTGATCTTTTGAAAAACGCTGACATTTTGATTGAGAATTTTAAAACAGGTACGATAAAGGCGTGGGGGTTTTCGGAAGAATGGTTTAAGTCCAAGACGCCCCAACTGATTCGTTGTTCCATTACGGGCTACGGTGACAAAGGACCGAAAGCGGGTATGCCCGGTTATGATTTTTTGCTCCAAGCGGAAAGTGGTTTGATGAGTGTCACTGGTGAAGAGAATGGAGGACCCCAAAAACTTGGTGTAGCAATAGTTGACGTTTGCACCGGTCAGTATGCCGCCATGTGCATTTTGGCTGCCTTAAATGCGAGGAGGAATAATGGCAAAGGTCAAAGAGTTGATTTATCTCTTTTCAATACTAGTCTTTCGATGCTTATAAATGTAGCTTCAAATTATTTGATTGGAGAGGAAAATCCTGCGCGTTATGGGAATGGACATCCTAACATTGTCCCCTACCGAGATTTTCCCTGTAATACAGGTGAAATTGCAATTGCTGTTGGCAACGATATGCAGTTCGAGAAGCTGGCAATTGCCTTGGATCACCCTGAATGGGTGGCGGATAAGCGTTTCCTAAAAAATTCTGATCGGGTTAAGCATAGAGAGGAATGTGATGGTGTTATAAGGGCTGCACTATCATCACAGAATGCAGATTATTGGATTGATTTGTTGCAGCGAGATGGAATTCCTTGCAGTAAGATCAATTCTGTTGATGACGCGTTAGAAAGTGAGCAGGCGAATGAGAATAATATGGTTTTGAAAATAGACCATTTAACCTCTGGTACTATCAGGACATTGGGCATTCCCTACAGTTTCTCGGAAACGCCAGTTGGTGTGGATTTGCCCCCGCCAATATTGGGTGGGCATACGAAAGAGATACTTAAAAGCCTTGTAAATCTTGATGACAAACAAATCGACGAACTGTCAATCGAGGGGGTCATATAAACGGGAATATCATGATCACAATCTATTGGGGGCCAAATTAATTGCATGAGGCGTCTAAGCATTGACAGAACGGATCGGCGCGCCTATTTTTTGCTAGGTTGCTCGCATAACCTGCGCAACTCTTAGAAATGAGAAAGTGTTATGAAAGTTCGTAGTTCCCTAAAAACGGCAAAGCAACGTGACAGAGGTTGTCGCGTTGTCCGTCGCCGCGGTCGTCTTTACGTGATTAATAAGCGGAACCCGCGTTTTAAGGCCCGACAAGGGTAGGCGCCTTGGGCGTATTTGAGGGGCTAATATAGAGAACGTTGGTACCGCGCCTGATGGTGCGGTTTTTTAGTTCTGGTGGTATATATCGGTGATATGTATCGTTTGTATGATGTTTCATTTTATTTATTTTTGTATGGAGTAGCCGGCTCATGAAAATGCCTGAACCGGATCGCGATATACTTGATAGAAGCGATGAGATCATAAGTGATTTGAAAACTATCATTTCACGTGTGCCGTCAGACGGTTTAAATGCGGGGACTGTCATTTACGATGATGTTTCCTTAAGGGCATATGAATGCGACGGGCTCTCTGCTTATTGCCAGCGACCTATGGTGGTGGTTCTCCCGAATTCTACTACACAGGTATCCGAAGTGTTACGTTATTGTCATGATAATGGCATTAAAGTGGTACCACGTGGTTCCGGAACATCACTATCAGGAGGAGCACTCCCTTTGGAGGATGCCGTGATGATTGGGCTTGCAAAGCTAAATCGTATTATCGAAATTGATTACGGTAACCGCTGTGTGGTAGCTCAACCCGGTATTTCCAATTTAGCAATCAGTGACGCAGTTGCGGAACGTGAGTTTTATTATGCGCCCGATCCATCTAGTCAGATTGTATGCTCTATCGGAGGCAACGTTGCAGAAAATTCCGGCGGAGTTCATTGTTTAAAATACGGTCTAACCACAAATAACATTCTTGGCATTGAATTTGTATTAATCAGCGGCGAGGTAATCCGCATTGGTGGCAAGCATTTGGATTCCGGCGGCTATGACCTGCTTGGAGTGATTGCTGGTTCCGAAGGGTTACTTGGGGTGATAACGGAGGTAACTGTCCGTATCCTCCGCAAGCCATCTGTTGCCCGCGCGGTTCTTCTTGGATTTTCTGAAGTTTCACTTGCTGGTGATTGTGTTGCCGCAATCATCGGTGCTGGCATTATTCCCGGAGGGATGGAAATGATGGATAAGCCAGCAGTTCATGCTACTGAAGAATTTGTAAGGGCCGGTTATCCTTTAGAAGCAGAGGCTTTGTTGATTGTTGAATTAGATGGTTCCGAGCCAGAGGTAAACCACTTGATTGATGCTGTCGAAAAAATCGCCAAGGGGTTAGGTGCGAGTTATATGCGAACTAGTAAATCTGATGAGGAACGAGAAAAATTCTGGGCGGGTCGGAAGGCTGCTTTTCCTGCAGTTGGACGTATTACTCCTGATTATTATTGTATGGATGGGACTATACCGAGGGCAAAATTGCCAATTTTATTATCGCACATGGCTGACTTATCGAAAAAGTACGGATTGAATGTTGCTAATGTGTTTCATGCCGGTGATGGTAATTTACATCCGTTGATTATGTATGACGCAAATGAAAAAGGGGAACTAGAAAAAGCCGAACAATTCGGGGCGGAAATTCTTAGGAAGTGTGTTGCTGTCGGAGGTGTTCTTACGGGTGAGCACGGTGTTGGTGTTGAGAAGCGTGATTTAATGGAAACGATGTTTACCCAAGTTGACCTAGATCAACAACAAAGGGTTAAGTGTGTATTTGATCCAAACTCTCTTTTAAATCCTGGCAAAGTATTTCCAACGCTTCATCGATGTGCGGAACTAGGGCGTGTGCACGTGCGTGATGGTCGTAACCGGTTTCCCGAGATTCCACGATTTTGAACGAACTATTTGCAAAATGAATGACCAGATACTGTATCCAGGAAATGTCGAGGAACTCAGTGATCTGGTTAAATCGTCATTAGCCTCAAATACACCACTTTTGGTAAAGGGGATGGGTAGTAAGGAGGGATGGGGGCAACCAGACGGAAGTGGCCACATGGTTTCTGTCAGTAACATCTCTGGCGTCACCATGTATGAGCCCGAAGAATTGGTGATGACAGCGGCGGCAGGTACATCCATCGAATATATAAAAAAACTTTTGGAGGGGAAAAACCAGCAGCTAGCATTTGAACCGCCGGATATAAACCGATTGTACGGCAAATCGATGGGGATGGGTACATTAGGCGGCGTATTGGCGTGTAATTTATCTGGACCGAGACGCATCCAGGCAGGTGCAGCTCGAGATCATTTTCTTGGGTTTGAAGCGGTGAGCGGCCGTGGCGAGATATTCAAATCTGGAGGTAGGGTCGTTAAGAACGTTACAGGATTTGACCTTTCTAAACTTCTTGCCGGTTCTTTTGGTACGCTCGCAATAATGACTTCTATCTCTATTAAAGTATTGCCCAAACCTGAAAAAACTAGAAGCATATTAGTGTTTGGGCTAAACGTTGAAGACGCCATTACCGTGATGAATACCGCTCTTTCTAGTCCTAATGAGGTTAATGCGGTTGCTCACCTTCCTGAAAATTTGTCTGAAAAATCAAAGGTAGATTACGTACATGACGCCGGTGAAGCTGTTACGGTAATTCGTGTGCAAGGCCCTGCTCCCTCCGTTGAAGCACGGTCTATTGCCTTGAGGAACCTTTTAAGTAGATTTGGCGATATGGAAGAATTGCACTCTGACAACTCGAATATGCTTTGGACCGAAATTGCTGAAGTTGTTGATTTAATTAATGATCCAACAAAACTTCTTTGGCGATTGTCGGTTCCACCAAAGGAAGGAGCTAACATTGCAAATTCCATACGGGAGTTTTCTGACGCTGATATTTATTTTGATTGGGGTGGTGGGCTAATATGGGTTGGGGTTTTGCCAGTTGGAGGGGCACTTTCCGAGGAGATAAGATCTTTAATATCTGATATAGGAGGACATGCAACATTAATGAGAGCACCCAATGATATTCGCAGTATCACGCCGGTTTTTCAACCACAGAACCCAGGCGTGGCCGCGTTGTCGGCAAGAATAAAACAAAATTTTGATCCGCAGGGAATACTCAATCCCGGAAAAATATTGCTGCCCGGTTTATAGAGAATGCAAACCAACTTTACTTCTGACCAACGTGCGCGACCCGAAGTGCGGGAAATGGAATCAATCCTGCGTAAATGTGTCCATTGTGGATTTTGTCTTTCCGATTGTCCAACATACAGTATTTTGGGTGATGAGAGAGACAGCCCCAGAGGGCGAATTTATCTCATCAAGGAATTGATCGAGAGTGATGGTAAAAGTGCCAAGTTTGTCATGCCTCATTTGGATAAATGTCTCTCATGTTTGGCGTGTACTTCGGTATGTCCATCCGGTGTTGATTATCAGCATTATGTAGATTTTGCGCGGTCCTATATAGAGCCTTTTACCAAGCGAACAATACCTGACAGTTTTCTACGTTGGTTCCTTGCGCGAACTATACCCAATCCGCACTGGTTTCGACTTTCTTTAGTCGCCGCTAGCCTATTAAGGCCTATTTCAGGGTTGTTAGGGAGGCGAATTAAGTCTGTGATCAAGCTTTTACCAAAAAAGATACCTTTAAATTCGACTTTGAGCATTCCGCAGAGTTTTCCGGCAGTGGGTAAGCCCCGCCTGCGAGTGGCTCTTCTGGCAGGGTGTGCCCAACAAGTCTTAAGGCCATCTATTAACGAAGCTACGATAAGGTTACTAAATCGGTTGGGGTGTGAAGTTGTATTGTCAAAGGGAATAGGGTGTTGCGGCGCCCTTGTTAATCATATGGGTCGCCAAAATGAAGCGCGGGAATTTGCGAAAGCTAATATTACATCTTGGAATAACGAAATAGAAGAAAGAGGATTGGATGCTATCGTCGTAAACACCTCGGGTTGTGGGACGGAAGTTAAAGGTTATAGCCATCTCTTCAAGAACGATGAAATCTGGCATGGAATGGCAGAAAGAATTTCCTTTCTTACCAAAGATATCACTGAGTTATTAACTGAAATAGACTTTCCTACAAGTGCCAACATGCAGCACCATACCATTGTATACCATGATGCTTGTTCTCTACTTCATGGACAAAAAATTGAACAGGAACCAAGGCTATTACTAAAAAGTGTAGGATTTGATGTTAAAGAAATACCCGGAAAGCATTTTTGTTGTGGATCTGCGGGAGTTTACAATCTAATTCAAACTGAAATTGCTGAAATTTTAAAATTACGTCGATTAGAGGCAATAGAGAAAATTGAAGCCGAAATTGTTGCTACCGGTAATATAGGTTGCCAGGTTCAGTTGCAAACTGGTCTGAAAAGGCCAGTTGTTCATACAGTAGAATTACTGGATTGGGCCACTGGTGGACCTAGTCCTCCAGGTACTTAGGGGGATAATTAAAGATTTACATGAAGAGGTGATGCTAAAATCCCAACATGTGAAATTTTAGAACATGTTGACCGGTCGTATGTTCTTCAGTCGTCCCTTCTCAACCTGAGCGCTACGCTATAAATACCGCCCTGTAGGAATACTCTGATCAGCCGTCGGGTGAAATTGCTATACTGATTACGGCCAAAGGTTATTAATATCCCATCAAACCGAATAAACCACTCGCTTTTTGTGGTCCCCTCGACAAACTCAACATATTTTCAACCAATCCGTTACTTGCTGACGAGAGTAGGTTGAGATTAATCAGTGACATCCTGAGTTTTAGGTCTGCCGCCTTAGTTACGGCGTTCGAGGCATCTACTTCCTCTGATACGATAAGATCTTTTTCAGCCTCAAAACCATTGATTTTAGCGTCAACAAGTTTGATGCGCCCTTCAAGTACAGCCGCATCAGCTTTAATAGAGTTTCCTTCAACATTCAAAATTGCCAAGGCTTTATCAATGTCGCTTATTGCAGTTTGAACGGAAGCGTCATCGGCAAAATTTTTATAATATTCAGAAGTCAAGATATTTAAGCCTACTCGTTGTAATGTGCCATCTAGTGTGCCTGTACCGCCGTACGTGATGGCGCCACTGATTGGATCATAGCTTTCTATCGTCATACCCTCAGCTGGCATGGATTGTCCTGTCCGTTTACCGGTCCCATCAGAGCTATACTGGTAGAAGGTTTTATCGATAGCATCTAGCCGCCAATGCAAACCATTAGTATCGGTGACTTGAAAGTCTACGCCTAGAAACGCCCCCTTGATTTCTAATATGCCACCGCCAGCATTACTTGTGGGTGTATAAATATCATCCGTTTTCCAATCAGGGCCTTCGGTATTTCCAATCAAGTTTATGTTGTTAAATCCTACTAGTTGGTTTGCACCATTTACTTTACCGTGAATATTGCTTAGGTGTCCGTCAAAGCTGGTGGCGGCGGCGGTCCTATCGGCACTGGAGGAGGACCCCAGTATGTTGCTCAGATCGGTCTTAGCTCTATTAAGGTAGGTTTTAGTCCAATTAATAGCGTCCTTGGCTTTGCTGACAGCGCTAACACTGTCAGAAATTCTTTCCTTAAATGCTACCATTTTAGAAATCTCCCGCGTTGCTCGAAGGATTGCAGGACTTTCAAAATTGACGGCTACATCCGCACTCTCTTCTTTGCTTCGTTCCAGTAATCTTTGGGTTATTAAGGAGATTGCAGACATAGAATTAAACTGATTGTGTGACAACTGCGTATCCACAATTCCATTGATTGATCCGTTCGTAATGGCCATGTTAGCGCTATTCCTATTGATGTTGCTATTACCCAGGCGTGTTCATTTCACTTCTTATCTTACTGGACAAATGATTACTGTCTTATAAACAAAAATAAACAAATATGAGTTTCAATAAATTATAAAAATTTAGAGAGTGCCTCGTGGGATAATCAACAAGACGGCTTTAAATACTTTCAGTTTAAGTACAATAATTAAGTGATTAGTTTAGAGGAGAATTCAAAGATGGATGAACAAGAGGTTGCACTTATTGTTGGTGCGGGCAACGGTCTGAGCGCGTCGCTAGCCCGAACGTTTTCTGACCGAGGTATGAAAATTGCCCTAGCTGCCAGAAATACGGAAAAATTAACAGACATTGCAGTTGAAACTGACGCCAAGCTTTTTTGTTGCGATGCCACCAATTTAGAACAGGTAAATAATTTATTTAGTACTGTTGTTACCGAACTGGGAACTCCCAACGTTGTCGTTTTTAATGCAAGTGCTCGCGTCCGCGGCGCTATAACAGAAATAAATCCTGATGATGTTAAAGAAGCCTTACTTATAACCTCTTATGGCGGGTTTTTGGTGGGTCAGGCGGCAGCCAAGCTTATGGTGCCTAAGAACCGGGGTACAATATGTTTTACGGGAGCATCCGCCGGGGTAAAGGGGTTCCCGATGTCCGCAACATTTGCAATGGGTAAGTTTGGCCTAAGAGGTTTGGCACAGAGTATGGCGCGGGAGCTTCATCCTCAGAACATTCACGTCGTACATGTAGTGGTGGATGGCGGTATTCGAAGTGCAGAGAAGAATAGAATGGAAACCCAAGAGGATGACCCGGATAAATGGCTAGATCCTGATGCAATTGCGAGCACTTACTGGCACCTTCATACTCAGCATCGTAGTTCCTGGTCATGGGAAATTGAGGTTCGCCCTTGGGTTGAAAATTTTTGATGATAGAATTACATGCCAAGAGCGTTTTTATACAGGTCCAGGAGTTCTTCTTGCTGCTGGCGATCCGAGCTATCCAATTTACGTAACCTGACGATTTGGCGTAATGTCTTAATGTCCAGACCAATACCTTTGGCCTCGGAGTAGATTTCTCTGATGTCGGCGGTTAAGGCAGATTTCTCTTCCTCTAAATTTTCAATGCGTTCTATAAGAGACTTTAAACGTTCACGTGCAATACCACCAACTTCGACCATTTGGGTCTCCTAATGATTAACCTTATGAGAATTTACCCTTAAGGGCGACGTGAAGATATCTGTCAAGGCGCGCACTTGGCAATCATCTATAAACGAATGCCTACATATATTTCAATTTAATATGGACCTAAAGCACAAGCCGTCCCTTTAGATTCCCGTTTTCTAGACCTAAGGTGCAGTAAAGTAATTAATGGATCTCAACTAAATGAATATTTGAACGTTTAATAATCTTGCTCATCGTGTCAGATAGCAAATTCACCCAATAGGAGACCTTTTCGTCCGTATTTGTTAGGTCCTGACGGATTTCAACGGCACAGTGGGAAAGCCCCGTTGCGCCAGCGTGAACATCTAGCGAGTATGCAAATTGACTGCCTGAGTAGGGAAAGTTATCGCCGATGATGAGGTTATCAGGATGTTTTCTAAGATTAATAATCAAGGGTTTTGCTATCCTTGGATCTCTGTTCCAAAGGACACCCATATGCCACGGCCGATCCTCACCATTCATTGAAGGTGTAAACGTATGTACAGAAAATAACACTGGGGGTTTTCCTCTACTCCAAAGTCGAGAAATTTCATCGGATATTTTTTGATGGTAGGGCCAAAAATATTTTTTCATTCGAAGTGTCTTTAAAGCTTCTGACAGACCTTTATTGCCCGGTATTATAATACCATCGCTCGCTTCTGGAATTGAGTTTGGGTTACCGGGGTGGCGGTTAGTATCTACTACTAATCGGGAAAAGCCGGCGAGAACGGCTACCGCATCTAATGAATTTGAGAGACCATGTGTTATCTTAGCCGCGCCGATATCCCAACCAATATGTTTAGCCAAAGTATTTTGATCGAGACCTAAGTTATTGAGGTTGGAGGGGACAGCCTTGCTGGCATGGTCGCAAATCAACAGGACCGGAGCACGACCATTTTTATTAATGGTTTTAAAAGGATATGGTTCAGTCAAATTTAGCAACCCCATTTGTAGAACTTTCATTTTGGTGAGTTGACTAAGCTGGAAGAGAGGTAATTTGAAGGATGAGGAAAAGCAAACAAAGACGATGCTGGCTCCCTTTGATGCATACTTTTATAAACGCCAGAGATGCGTAGCCTCAATAATTTGAGAACCGTTCAGCAAAAAGCATTGATAGCGTTGTTTATAGGTGCGGCGGCTATTTCTTTTTCGCCAATTTTTGTGCGTTTGAGCGAATTGGGACCCAGTGCCACTGGATTTTACCGAATTACCTTTGCGCTACCTGTCCTTTGGGTTTGGATGTCTTTATCTAATCCAGCCAAAGGACAGCGAAAGAACCCCTCAACAAATGGTGAGTATTTTTTATTAATCCTTGCAGGACTTTTCTTTTCTTGTGATCTTGCTGTCTGGCATTGGTCGATAAGTCTAACATCTGTTGCCAATTCAACGCTCTTGGCAAATGCGGCACCAATATTTGTAACGCTTGGTGCTTTTTTGTTTTTTGGTGAGCGTTTTTCAACTCTTTTTCTATTTGGTTTGGTTAGCGCCGTTACGGGTATAATTTTATTAATGAGTAATAGTTACGGTCTAGATCAAAGACATTTTGTTGGAGACATCTTAGGTCTTGTGACGGCAATGTTTTATGCCGCCTATATTTTAGTCGTTGGCAAGTTGAGGTCTGAGTTTTCAACGGCAACTGTCATGACTTGGAGCGGAGGCATTTCCTGTCTAATCTTAATCCCCGTAACAATACTTTCGGGAGAGAGTTTTATCGCAACAAGTCTCTATGGCTGGTTAATACTGTTATTGCTTGCTCTCCTCTCTCAGGCTGGGGGTCAAAGCTTAATTGCATATTCTTTGGCGCATGTACCAGTCGGTCTCGGTTCTGTCGGGCTATTACTGCAGCCAGTTTTAGCTGCGATGATAGCGTGGTTTTTATTTGGTGAGGTTCTACACAATTTGCAAATAATTGGAGGCATAATTGTGCTAGTTGGCATCTATCTCGCGAGAAAGGGGGCCTGAGGTATTTTGGTTTGCATGGTGGGTGATTGAATATATGGCAATACTGCCAGAAGGCGCCTTGAAAGATAAGATTTTGCCCATTCCCTTCTCCTTGATCGGGAGCATCGCCAATATACAATACGGTGAATTGTTTTATGAACCTACTTTCCAAAACTACTAATGCAGTGCCTGACGGTTTAGCTTATTTTGTTGACCAAATACCAGAGCAATCAGACTTTTTGGCGGAGGTAATCTCTGGACTTTCACAATCACCCAAGTCAATCCCCCCAAAGTTTTTTTATGATGAAACGGGCTCTTACCTATTTAACAAAATCTGCGAAACGCCAGAATATTATGTGACAAGAACTGAGATTGCTCTTCTAAACAATAATGGAACGGAAATCTCAGCTTTAATAGGTACTGCGAGCAATGTAATGGAATATGGTTGTGGGTCTAGCCTTAAGATTAATGCCTTACTTAGTGCCCTTCATGAGCCCGCAGAATATCTCGCGATTGATATTTCTCACGAGCATTTAATCCAAACGGCTAAGAGCGTTGCAAAAACATTTCCTGCAGTAAAAGTTGGTGCGCTTTGTGCCGATTTCATGGAAATTGTGGATTTACCAAAAGAGTTTGGTGTTACAGGTAAGGCACCCTTGTTGTTTTTTCCTGGATCCACGATCGGCAACCAAACGCCAGGGGAGGCTGGTCAGTTTTTGGGGCGAGTGCGTAATCTTCTTGGGGCGAACGGCAGTATCCTGATAGGAGTGGATCTCAAGAAAGATAAAAATATTTTGAATAGAGCTTATGATGATGCGGAGGGATTTACTGCAGCATTTAACCTTAACCTTCTTAAGCGGATGAAAAACGAGTTAAAGGCGGAAGTTGATGTTGGTTCTTTCTACCATTTAGCTTTTTTTAACGAGCAACAAAGCCGTGTAGAAATGCACCTCGTATCTAAACGAGCTCAGACTATTACTTTTGAGGGATCAACATTTGAATTTTTACCGGATGAAACCATTCATACCGAGAATTCTTATAAATATTCACTTAAAGAATTCTCAAAAATAGCAGAAAATAACGGTTTTACAGTTAGGAAAACTTGGACCGACCAAAACAAGCTATTTAGCATTCAATACTTGGTATCGGTTTAAACTAAATAAAATATGAGGTTGTCTTTTAAGTTGAATGCGACAGGTAAGAGTATGATAAATACTCAGAATTTTAACTCTTTTTTCCTCCTGTTAACTTCCTCACCCGTCATTTCATAAAATTGTTCTGAGCTGATTTTTTTACAACTTTTAATAGGAAAATTACCTTTTAAAGGTTGGTTATTTTTTCCGAGCATTTCAACCATTAAGGTCTTCCTGTTTATACGATACTTCAGAGGAGTAGAATAATTGCCAAATAGGTAGTGGTCATCTGTAACGCCCTCTAATTTGGGTCCTAACACAATTTCTTTAACGTCCGTATGTTTGTGAAAATTTCTCCTGCTATCCGCTCCAAAATAAATAGCATAAGGTATATCGGAAAACCGTTCCTTCTGGACCATATAGAAAAGACTTAGTTTGCCTCTAACTAATCGGATTTTTTCAGCTTCACACTGAATGGAAATCATCGGTATCTTAGTATTAATAAACCAAACGACACCCCACCCACTTAAACCCAAAACGACTAACACCAAGAGTGCGGCGGCGACCCATTTAGATATCCATTTGGTGTATTCAATCAATGCATTCGGAGGGTTGTCTTTATTCACTAGAGAGCCCATTGACCGGGAGTTAGTCCAATAACTACCAAATATATTATGAAGGGTTGATTTTTCACTGTTCCATTCGATTATTTATTATACATCCCAATCAGAGATAATGTCTGGGTTAACTAAAGGTATTGTTGCCAAATAATGGTGCCGCCGGAAGGAATCGAACCTTCGGCCTCGCCCTTACCAAGGGCGCGCTCTACCCCTGAGCTACGGCGGCATGATGATAACGTGTTTGTGAGAGGACTCAACATGACATATGAGGTAAGCCTCTACAATACTCCCATAAGCTGCTACGGTGATTTTCAGAAGTTACCTCACATTATCTTACTTACAAAAAATAAAATCAATCGATGGAAGAAACGGAGTGGCCAAAAGAACTAAACAACAGAAGCCTGGACTTAGTAATAAAGGATTACTTCGTGCCTTGGAGCGAGAGGAAATGTTGGCTGTGGAATTGCGTAAGAACCTAAAGCGCCGCCGGGTCCGGAACGCTTCAATGGCCTTAAACAAAAAACCAACGGTGGCATAATATTAGGTTGCTTTTTAGTTTCAGTTTCAACTTTCCAGTGCAGCATTTAGTTCTAAACGGATAGTGATCATCTTATAGGTATGGATAGAATACGCATTCGCGGAGGGAACCCGCTTCTTGGAACGATTAGTATTGGGGGGGCGAAAAACGCTGCCCTACCGCTTATGGCGGCATCGCTTTTGACTTCTCAAAAGTTGACTCTCAGTAATCTTCCACATTTGGTAGATATAACAACAATGGTTCACTTGTTGGCCGAATTGGGCGTTGCTATCAGCATGGATGGTAATGTTTCAAATGGAGGAAATTTCGGTCGTGCACTTACACTAGTGGCGTCCGAGCCCGTCCAAAAAATTGCACCATATGATCTAGTTCGTAGGATGCGCGCATCGGTATTGGTGTTAGGCCCACTGTTGGCAAGATGGGGGCAGGCAACGGTGTCTTTGCCTGGAGGTTGCGCTATTGGCACGCGACCGGTGGATATTCACCTGGGTGCTTTTAAGGCACTGGGAGCGGAAATAGAACTTAAAGAGGGCTATATTAAAGCGCATGCAAAAAAGGGTCTTAAAGGGGCTAATATTTTATTTCCCTCGGTTTCTGTAGGAGCAACAGAAAATGTAATGATGGCGGCGACCTTAGCTGAGGGCGAAACACAAATTTCTAATGCAGCCAGGGAACCGGAAGTAGGGGATCTTGCTAATTGTCTCGTCGCCATGGGGGCCAATATTGAAGGTATCGGAACGGATACTCTCAAAGTCACCGGTGTTTCCGAACTTAAAGGTGCAAATCATGAAGTAATTCCTGATCGCATAGAGACTGGTACATATGCTGTTGCCGCGGCTATGACCGGAGGTGATATTATTATGAAAGGAACGCGATTAGAGTTATTAAATGCTTTGGCAGATGTACTTGCGAAAGCTGGGGTCGAGATTGCAGGAGACGGTACTACGGTACGTGTGCGCCGTGTAAATTCAAGTTTGAAAGGTACCGACCTTATGACTGAGCCATATCCCGGTTTTCCTACGGATATGCAGGCTCAGGTTATGGCTTTGTTGGCGGTAGCAGACGGTGTGTCAATGATTACCGAAACAATCTTTGAGAATCGTTTTATGCATGTTCCTGAACTGTGCCGAATGGGGGCGGATATTAATGTTCACGGTTCATCTGCTATCGTGCGCGGTGTTCCTACCCTTTCGGGCGCACAGTTAATGGCAACGGATTTGCGTGCATCCGTTTCTTTGGTGTTGGCAGGATTAGCAGCGAACGGAGAGACTTTTGTCAACAGAGTATACCATCTTGATCGCGGTTATGAGCGAGTGGAAGAAAAGCTTTCAGCCTGCGGAGCTGAAATAGAGCGGATAAGTGACGGCTAATTAACATGTTAATATGGCAGTTTAAAAAGTGTGGATCTTAAAACTTTCCGGATTAGCATTAGCATCCAAGCCCCATCACCTCTGGCTTTATTGATAAAAAACGTTTATTAAATCGCCCTTTCTTGAAAAATGACTGGAGTGGCTACCCGTGCTAGCTAACGACAAGCTTATCTTTGCTCTGCCTAAGGGGCGAATTCTTAGAGACGTTATGTCTTTGGTAAATAAAGTTGGTATTGAGCCCGAAGCGGCTTTCGAGGATGGTGATGATCGTCGACTAAGATTTGCTACCAACGATCCAAACATTGATATTATTCGAGTTCGTAGCATCGATATGGGCACTATTTTGTCCTTCGGTGCGGCGCATTTTGGAATCGCTGGTGCAGACGTTCTAACGGAGTTAGACTCGCGTGAGATTTATGCTCCTCTAGACCTGAAAGTTGGATTTTGCCGAATGGTGGTAGCGGAGCCAGTTGATCTTGCAAGCCAAGACAATCCTACCCGTTGGAGCCAAATTCGCGTGGCAACCAAATACCCACAGATAACTCGTCGGCACTTTGCTTCCCGGGGAGTTCAAGCGGAATGTATAAAACTTCACGGCGCCATTGAAATTGCGCCGTCATTGGGTCTTTGTAGAAGAATAGTGGATCTTGTTTCTACGGGTGAAACACTTCGTGCTAACGGATTGGTGGAAGTTGAGCAGATATCAGTTATTACGTCGCGTCTGGCAATAAATCGAACGGCCATGAAAACCCGTCCTGTGGAGATGACTGCTTGGATTGATCGTTTCCGTGAGGCTGTTGATGACGCTTATAGCTAATATTAGGAAGCCTGATTTTGAAAAAATATTTGGCGAATTCCTAAATTTAAAGAGGAAAACGATAGCGAATGTGGATGCCATTGTTGAGGCTATAATTGAGCAGGTTCGCCTAGATGGTGATGCAGCTTTGGTCGAGCTTACAAAAAAACATGATCGGCATGACATCGATACAAATACGTTGCGATTTACAGAAGATGAAAAAGCTAGATCGATCCGATGTTGCACTAAAGAACACCTTAGCGCTCTTAGCGTTGCTACCGAACGTATCAGAGATTATCACAAAAGGCAGCTGCCTGAAGATTTAGATTACGTTGATGCAACCGGAGTTCGGTTGGGATACCGATGGAAGCCTATCTGTGCGATTGGATTATATGTACCAGGAGGTACAGCTTCTTATCCCTCGTCCGTATTGATGAATGCTTTGCCGGCTAAGGCAGCGGGAGTTCAACGTATTGTTATGGTGGTACCTACTCCTGACGGTGAAATTAATCCATTGGTTCTAGCGGCTGCAGATATCGCCGGGGTGGACGAAATATACAGAATTGGTGGAGCTCAGGCTATAGCCGCTCTTGCTTATGGGACAGAGTCTATAGAGGCGGTAGATAAGGTCGTTGGACCAGGAAACATTTACGTTTCGGCCGCCAAAAAGATGGTTTTTGGTCAGGTGGGTATAGATATGATAGCAGGCCCGTCGGAGATATTAGTGATTGCCGACGGGAGCAATGACCCAGATTGGATTGCTGCCGACCTTTTGTCACAGGCAGAACACGATACTTGTGCGCAGGCGATACTTATTACTAATAGCAAAAAGTTAGCGGAACAGGTACGTATTTCAATCAATCAGCATTTAAACAATCTTTCCCGCGCTGCAATTGCAGAAGAAAGTTGGCGGACGTTTGGCGCTATATTCGTTGTTGAACAACTTGATCAAGCCATACCTCTTGTTGATAAGATCTCTCCCGAACACCTTCTATTGGCGGTTCAGGAACCAGATGCTTTGGCTAATAACATTAAGAATGCCGGCGCCATATTTCTTGGGCGGTATACACCGGAAGCGTTGGGTGATTATGTGGCAGGTCCAAGTCACGTCCTTCCGACCGATAGGAGCGCGAGATTTTCTTCTGGCCTAGGGGTGCTCGATTTTATGAAACGGACTAGCCTAATTGGAGGTGACGCCAAATCCTTCAGGGCTATTGCTCCAGCAGCATTAGCTCTTGCAGAAGCTGAGGGATTGGATGCACATGCTTTATCCCTGTCTATCAGGCTGGATTCTGATAATGGAGGATAGTCCTTTAGAGATTAAATGTTTAACCTTAAGTGTTTTGCAAATTCGATTTTGATCTCTTGGCATTTCAATATCGGGGCGTGCAACAATAAAATATTGGATAACACCACCTCCTTTGGTCCAGTCGTTAGTCGTGAGGAAAAGAGATTAAATGGTATTTATGTTTGAAAATTTTTCTACTTTGGTTTCCATAAGATGCAACCTACTCGGAGATATTTGGTTAAATAGACATAGTAGGGTATGAGATTTCTGCAATTGAAAGGTTTGAGAAAAGAATTTATTAAATTCCATTTGATTGAGCTAATAACGCTTGATTTCCCAACTTAACCAGATCAATTTGATGGCCTCAAGAACAGCTTATGGGTGATTTATGGCTAAAGAAGAATTACTAGAATTTGAAGGTACTGTTACCGAATTGCTCCCCAATGCAATGTTCCGCGTAAAATTGGAGAACGAGCACGAAATATTAGCGCATACCGCTGGTAAAATGAGAAAGCATAGGATCAGGGTTTTGGCTGGAGATCGTGTCAATGTTGAAATGACCCCCTATGATTTATCTAAAGGCCGGATTACCTTTAGGTTTAAATAGTATTTTATTGACAGGGGAAAATGGTCCGATGACGGACCGATCATATTGTTCCTTAACGCTTGCTTCTGCATCGCCTCGGCGGCTTGACCTTTTGCGCCAGATAGGCATAACGCCAGATGAAATTTACCATCCAAATATAGATGAAACACCAATACCAGACGAATCACCGAGGCGCTTGGTTGAACGCCTCGCAACTTTAAAGGCTTTGGCAGGCGCTAATAAATTTTCTCGAACATATGTCCTGGGTGCAGATACGGTAGTTGCGTGTGGACGAAAAATATTAGGAAAAGCTGAGGACGAACAAACTGCCCGCTCCTACCTGGAATTATTGTCGGGTCGTCGTCACCGCGTATTCGGGGGAATTTGTGTCATTGATCCCGCTGGAATTATTCGATCAAAGGCGGTTGAGACAATAGTTACTTTCAAAAGACTCGAAGAGAAAGATATATGCCTATATTTATGCGGAAAAGAATGGCGTGATAAAGCTGGGGGATACGCCATTCAAGGGCGTGCTGCTGCTTTCGTAAAGAAAATTAGTGGGTCTTACCCAAATGTTGTTGGATTACCCATATATGAAACCGTTAATCTTCTTGTTGGCATGAGGTATAGAATGATCGAGGAAATCTAATCGATGACCCTGGAAGTATTTATTCGGACAGGTCCAGGGGAAAGAAGGGTTTCTCTTACAAAAAATGGTAAGTTAAATCGGGTTCAGATTGACAGAACTGGCGAGAAAAGTGCGGTAGATGGGATCTACTTTGGACGCATTACCGAAGTTAATCGAAGTCTAAATGCTGCTTTTGTTGACATTGGTATGGACAATGCGGGTTTTCTTGCGGCTGTTGACGCCCAAAGTTTTGACCATTCGCGAGAACGACCTAAACCCATTGGGCAGTTGTTTTCTGAAGGTGAGACTGTCTTGGTACAGGTGACACGAGATTCTTTAAATGGGAAAGGGGCAAAACTTACTACCAACCTCAGCATCAGTGCTTTCAATCTTGTACTTAAACCTGGGCGCCCGGAAACTTCTGTCTCGAGGCAAATTGAGGATCAGAAAGAGAGGGACCGCTTGGGACGCATTCTTCAAAAAATCTCGCTATTTGACGCTGGCTTTATAGCGAGAACCCGAGCCACATTTGCATCGCAAAAAGCATTGGTTCGGGAAGCTGAAATGCTTGGTAGGGACTGGAATAACATAAAATCTTTGAAAAAGTTGAAAAGGCCTCCTTCCATCTTGTTGGAACCGCCAGTTCCTTTAATAAGTTTCCTGTTGAATTCATATGAAGGTGAGTTGGAACAGATACGGGTGGACGACAGGCAATTATTTGCGGACATTCAGAGAGTTCTTGACAGAAGGGTTCCGGAACTTTTGCCGGTTTTGGAACTTCATGATAGCGTGGAAGAAATCTTTGCTATGCACGATTTGACTGATCAGTGGGAGCAAGTCATTTCTAACACCGTGCAATTGCCGTCAGGAGGTTCCCTTATCATTGAGGAGACGGCCGCGATGACGGCTATTGACGTAAATAGTGGTAAACAGGTTCATGGAATACGCCCCGAAGAAAGTAATCTGGCGATCAATATTGAAGCGGTCACAGAAATAGCTCGACAGGTTACACTTCGCAATTTAGGGGGCCAGATAGTTGTTGACCTTCTTTATCAAAAACATCGCGAGAAGCGAACATTAATAATGAAAACTTTCCAAGAGGCCATCTATGAGGATAGGCGAAATATTAACTTGATTGGTTTTACACGTCTCGGCATGTTTGAGCTTACGAGGCGTCGTCGTGGAAAATCTTTAAATCAGAAATTATTTAAACCCTTGGAAAACCTAAAATCGCCTCTCACATTGGCGTTGGATGCTCTTTATCAGGTTAAGAGGGAAATGCGCATTAATCCTGGAAAACTATTTTTAATTCACACTCCTCCAGAGGTGACCGAGGCATTTTGTTCTGGTCCAGCGTTAGAAGCAAAATTGGTATTGGAAAAGGAGATGTGTGGTCCGATTGAAGTTAAGACCAAATCAGGACAAGCTTTTCCAGAAGTCAGTATAATAACTGATATAGGTGGGCATTAAGTGCAAAGTTGATGGTAGTTTAATGAAGTCGTTAGTCTCCTGAATGTTGAGGTAGTAATTTAAATGAAAAGCCTCACATGTCCCCTCTGTGGCAAAAATGCTCAAGATAAATATAGGCCTTTCTGTTCTTCTCGTTGCGCCAATTTAGATTTGGGTAATTGGCTGAATGAAGATTATCGAGTTTCAGTAATTGAAGATGATGATCTAGACGACATTGAGGATGTTTGATTCGGATAATTACTTCACAGTCTACTTAAAAAATTTACGAAGGAAGGCATCGGATTGGTCTTTTTAATATCCGGTCAGCGTAATTAATTGAAGCTCTTTAGTATATCATCCAGTTTAGAGAATAGGTGCCCGAAGCTCACAAACCTTTGGTTCAAAAAGTGCTGCAGCGGTTTTATTCTGTAATTCTCCTAAAGTTATATCTACAACTTTTTCTCTAACTACGAGACCTTCTTCCGTTACATCAATAACCGCAAGATCGGTAAAAATTTTATTTACCACTCCCGTTCCGGTTAGTGGGTAGGAACAATGCTCCATAATCTTGGGTTGGCCATCTTTTGTGCAATGCTCCGTCATTACAAATACCTGTCTTGCCCCAACTGCCAAGTCCATGGCTCCACCGACGCCAGGTGGCTTGGAGTTATTAAGAGTTGCCCAATTTGCAAGATCTCCAGATTCGGAAATTTGAAATGCCCCCAGAACGCAGAGGTCAAGGTGTCCACCCCGTATCATAGCGAAGGAGTCGGTATGACTAAAATAGCTTCCTCCTTCTAACAAAGTCACAGGCTTCTTCCCTGCATTAATCAAATCCCCATCTTCTTGTCCTTTATCAGGTGTGGGGCCCATTCCCAGCAATCCATTTTCACTATGGAATACAATTTCGCGATCTTTAGGAATATAATTGGCTACCATTTCCGGCATACCAATGCCTAGATTGACATAACTTCCTTCTTTAATTTCCTGAGCGATGCGCCACGCAATTTGTTTTCGGTTAAGTGCCGTGTTCATCGTTCTTCTCTCAATTTGATAACCCGGTCGACGAATATGCCAGGTGTAACGACATGTTCAGGGCTAATTTCTCCGAGCTCCTTGATTGTTTTAACTTCAGCTATCGTCAATTTTGCGGCCATAGCCATTGTAGGGCCAAAATTTCTTGCCGATTTATTATAAGTTAAATTCCCCCACCTGTCTCCGGCATCGGCTTTAACGAGTGCTACATCCCCTTTTAATGGTGTTTCAAGAACATGAAGCTTGCCTTCTATCTCTCGGGTTTCTTTATTAGCTCCCAACAACGTTCCTGCCGATGTAGGAGTAAAAAAACCTCCAATCCCGGCGCCGGCTGCACGCATGCGTTCACTAAGGGTGCCTTGCGGAACAACTTCAAGCTCAATTTTCCCTTGATCATAAAGTTCTTCAAAAATGATTGAACCGGCGCTTCTCGGATAAGAACAGATAACCTTTGTTACTCGACCGGCTTTCATTAGGGCTGCTAAACCGAATTCCCCTTCCCCGGCATTATTTGAAACAATGGTGAGATTAGCAGCGCCCTGATCAATTAAGGCCTCCAGAAGCCGGATTGGTGATCCTGCATTGCCAAACCCACTTACCAAGATGGTGGAACCATCTTCTATTCCGGAAAGCGCTGCATCTATAGTATCAACCCGTTTATCAATCATTATAAATCCCTGAACATTTTAGACTATTGATTAGAATTCTCTGTTCCCTAGGTCAATATTACTAAAGTCATAGCGTTATAGAATGAATGCACTACAACACTAATTATAGTACTCGTTTGGAGTGCTTTGACATATTGATTTGAATGCTTTGGCTATAAGAGTTTATATGCCAAAAACCTAATAGGAATTGGAGACAACTTCGCCCCTAATTTTATAAGGACATCCAAAATGATAAAAGCGGCTATCGTGGGTCTGGGCTGGTGGGGGCAGCATATTGTCTCAACCCTTCAAAACAAAAGCGAAAAGCTAGAATTTGTGCGGGCGGTGGATATAGATCTTAAAGAAAAATATAAATTTGCCAAAGAAAACGGGCTGTTACTATCAACTGATTTTGAGGAAACCCTAAATGATGACAACATAGATGCAATCGTGCTGGCAACGCCTCATTCTCATCACGAAAACCAAATTATTAATTCAGCTAAAGCTGGAAAACATGTTTTTTGCGAAAAGCCTCTAGCACTTACCAAGAGAAGCGCCGAGAGATCAATAAATGCCTGTGAAAGCGCCGGCGTGATTTTGGGTGTGGGTCACGAAAGGCGCTTTGAGCCGGCAATGATAGAAATAAGGCGGATGATCAAGACGGGTGAATTGGGAAAGATTATGCATGTTGAGGCAAACTTTTCACACGACAAGCTAGCAAATTTACCACCGGATAATTGGAGAGTTTCATCGAAAGAAAGTCCTGCGGCAGCTATGACGGCTACGGGTATCCACCTAACCGACGCCTATTTGAATATGTTTGGTCCTATTAAGGAAGTTTACGCACAAACGGCCCGGCGTAATGATGCCAACAAGAACGGTGATGTGCTATCTTTCCAAGTCAGGTTTCAGAATGGAGCTACAGGTTTTTTTAATTCTGTCCTGGAGACACCGCTTTATTTGCGATATTGCGTGTTTGGTTCAGATGCATGGGTCGAGGCGAGAGACTATCACCATCCAAGTGAGGTGGGTTCCACTTACTTTTCCGTTTGCCGGGAGGAAGGAGAAGTTCAAAGCACTACCTATGCGTGGGAGGATACAGTTCGTCTGAATTTTGATGCTTTTGCCGAGGCTTGCCTTGGAGGTGCACCATATCCATTTACGACTGAAGAAAAATTACAGAATATTGCTGTCTTTGAAGCAATCTGTATGTCAGCGGAAAGTGGCAAACCCATGGAGATTGAGTAGAAATTTGATCCCATTCAAATCTCCGGGTCAAATAAATTGTAGTTAAATTTTAGGGGTGCCCTTAAAAATATTTCTCTGGAAAAAGTGAGCAACTGGAAACCCTCTTGATTAGATCTAACGGTTGATCTAGACATAAACTTTCCAAAGGATCAAAGAAATTTGAGTTTTGCTGTTTTGAATCACTTTTTTTGGGGTAGTTTTGACTAAGGAGGATAATTAATGTCCAGGGGTACGGCAAATTTTGGTATTACAGGCGTAGATTGGCAACAACGTATTAACTGGGACCGTTTACGCAATTATCGCCTCGAGCGAGCTCGTCAGAAAATGAAGGAGCACGGCATTGGAGCAATGCTCCTCATGTATGACGAGAATATCCGTTATGTTACAAGCACTTTGACACCAGGGTGGAACCGCCTAAAGCCGGGTCTCAGATATGCTATGCTGTGCGGTGATGGGGCACCTGTTTTGTTTGAACAAGGTGATATCGGAACACAGATAGAACGTCATGCGCCATGGATCCCTCCGGAAAATATCCGGTATTCATATGCTTGGATCAAAGGGGCAGCTGGACCGGCGTCCACCCAGCAGGTGAAGAAATTCATGGAAGCTGCAAAATATGAGATGAAGCGACATGGCGTTGAAGGTGAAAAGTTAGGCGTCGATTTTATTGATATCAACATGCTCAAGGCCTTTGAAGATGAAGGCATCAACTGGGTGGACGGTATGACACCCATGATGCAAGCCCGCGCGGTAAAAAATGAAGATGAACACGAATGCATGAGGATTGTTGGAGCCATAGGTGATGCGGCACACTGGGAGACAATGAAGTTTTTAGAGCCGGGCATCACCGAAAACCAGGTTACCGCCCATATAATGCAGTTTCTCTATAACATCCCAGGCATGGAAGACGTTGAAGACGTTATCGTCTCTTCGGGGCCAAACACCTGGCCAAATTGGAGAAACTTCTCTGATCGGATTATTCAGCCGGGCGATATAGTCTTTATGGATTTGGCAGCCCTTACCTGGAATGGTTACAAGTCGTGTTATTACCGTACATATTGTGTTAGTGCAGAACCTACTAAGGAGCAACAGGAATATTATGCGAGAGCCTTGGAATGGCTTCAGGCATCCATTGATGCCGTGAAGGTGGGTACAACAACCAGGGAAATTGCTGAGAAATGGCCATCGGCCAAGGAAATATGGGGTTACGAGGAGGAAGACCAAGCCGCCGCTAACTTATGGGGGCATGGTTTGGGTCTTGCTCAATATGACCCACCGGTGATATCGAGAATATGGTCGCTAGACCATCCCATTGAGATTGAGGAAGGTATGGTTTTTGCTCTGGAAACACAGCATGGAAAACCGCTCGAATGGGGTTGCCGGATTGAGGAAATGGTTATTGTCCATAAAGATGAAACCGAGTTAATCACTCATTTCCCGATTGATCGAATTATGCCGGTCAAGGTTTTATAGCGGCTCATCATAAAGATTGACGCGGTTATTTAATTAGGATGGCCCCCAATCGGTTTCTTTGGGGCCTCTTCGTTTGAATCAATTTGATACTCTTTTGGTTGGTTAAATAAAATGGTTCTACTCGTTGTCCCGTTAAGTTCACTGGAAGCTGCGAATGCTGAAGTCTATGGACCAAAAGCCGCTAACCAAGCGGCGTTAGGCCATGCTGGTCTGCCAATCCCGGATGGCTTTTGTCTAAGTTCGGAAGCATACCGTGTACAGCTGGAAACAAATAACTTGAAGAAAGTGATAGAAAAACTGCCAAATGCGGATAACCGCGAGGCACGCCTCATTGTCAACGAAATAAGAATGGGGCTCTTTGACAAACCCATCGCGTCTGAGATTTTGGAACCTTTGCTTGAGGCTCGTGCAGATCTGTTGGGCCGCACCAATGCTCCGTTGGTGGTTCGCTCATCTGCATTAGTAGAGGACCGTGAAGGGTCCAGCTTCGCGGGTCAGTTTGAGAGCTTCCTGGGGTTAGCAGATGAGAAAGAATTTATGACAGCAGTGCGGGCCTGCTGGGCCGCACTCTGGTCTGTCAGAGCCCTTCGTTACATGGGGACCCACGCCATTGATCCCTCAGACACCGCCATGGCATTGTTAATACAGCCGTTGATTGATGCAGTCTCGTCTGGTGGGGGCCTAAGCCAAACTGCTGAGGGCGGTATGATTTTGAGTGCCACCTGGGGTCTAGGGGAGGCGATCGCTCAAGGCGAAATCGTTCCCGACCGCTATGGACTGGATGTGAATGGTACCATCACTAGCGTCGATACGGGGCGAAAAACTCACAAAATTGGCTGCCATCTCCATGACGCAACACCTTCAGCATTAGTTTCCAAGGAAATGGCAAAATTGAGATGTTTGAGTGATGAACAGGTAATAGAACTCAGCGGGTATCTTAAACAGGCGGAAACGATGATTGGTATGCCTGCCGAAATTGAATGGGCCAGAGATGAGATAGGCTTTAAGATACTTCAGGTTCGGCCATTACAGATGGAAGATACGACAATTTCTGACGAGAACTGGGCTAATCATCCGGGCCTTCGCGGTCACCCTGCTGGAATTGGTTGGGGTTCTGGCCGTGCCTGCGTCATCAATTGTGAATGTGAACTCAGTCGGGTTGCTCCAGGGGATGTGTTAGTAACTCAAGTTGCAGGGCCTTCTTTAAGCCAGGTTCTGCCTATGGTCTCCGCCGTCGTGACAGAATTGGGTGGCAGCACTTCTCATCTTGCTTCTCTTGCACGGGAAAGGGGTATCCCGATGGTCTTGGGCGTATTAGACGCAACTCAGAACATTCCTGATGGAACCCAAGTTGCTGTTGACGGTGTTGCAGGTGTGGTTAAGTGGATGGAACAGTAATCAAAGTAGAAGCTAAAAACGAAGCCGTAAAAGCATATAAGGTATAGACTTGTTGTTGCGATTTTCTTGCTTCTGGGTCCGATCTCTTGATTAAACATATCAGAAAATTCAAGTAATTAAACTGCCGCTCTTCGTACCTTGGCTCTGTTTAACCACTGAAAATATTATAATAACTCGAACCCTCTAAAAAGGGGCATTAGCAATTACCTTTAATTTTTTATATTGTGACGATGCCTTATTAGATTGAGATAATTTTATGGGGGGAGAATAGCATGAGATTCAATTATGCTAAGGGGATTCATTCACGACAAGCCCATGCAAATTTACCTGAAGGGACCTACGAGGAGGAACTTGGTAGAGACGGGTTCTTTGGAGATCAAGTACAGTTTTATCGCCTAAATCCTAACACCAACTGGACTAGGATAGAGGGGCCGCTACAGCCTCACTCAATCCAAAGTTACGATTTAATTCCAGAAGATATGAACGACCCGCATGGTAGCCCCGTAAAGTTGTTATATAACGAAGACATCTCTCTTTCCATTTCCCGCCGCCGTGAGTCGATGCCGTTTTTCTTTCGCAACGCCGACGGTGATGAATTGCACTTTATACATAAAGGAGGAGGGCGTTTCGAATCAGACTTTGGTGCGATGTCCTTCGAGGTTGGGGATTATATCCTCGTTCCTAAGGGAACAAACTATCGATTTGTCTATGATACAAATGAAAATTTTTCCATCATTGTTGAATCACGGTATGCGATCAGCTTTCCCGATCGCGGCGTTATTGGCCAACATGCACCATTTGACTACTCAAAACTCGAGACCCCTGAACCCGATCCGGTTTATGAAAGCGATCAAGGCGAATGGGAGCTAAAAATCAAGAAATGCGATCGGTTTACATCTGTGTTTTACCCTTTCTGCCCAATGGATGTTGTGGGATGGGCTGGGTCTCTTACAGTGTTAAAGCTCAATGTCCGCGATATTAGTAATCTGATGAGCGAAGGCATGCATTTGCCTCCTAGTGTCCATTCTACCTTTACTGCAAAAGGCTTATATGTGTGTACATTCCGACCTCGCAGCCTCGAGGGAAACCCAAATGTAGAGAGGGTACCTTGGGGGCACAGGAACATTGATTTTGATGAGGTATTTTTTATTCATGATGGTCAATTTACAATGTCCAGAACGGAAGGGGGAAAGGGTGCCGCTACGGGATCTATCAGCCTTAACCCGGCGGGATTGCATCACGGACCAGAGCCGGGTGTTCGTGAAGCATCTCGAAAAAATTGGCAAAAAGATGCTCGATCTGAAGTAACGGCATTGAATATAGATGTGGAATTACCACTTACAATGACTGATGCTGCTAAAGCCGTAGAAGTGCCGGAATACTTTAAGACTTGGGCCGTGTCTGAAGATTAAATAAGCCGAAGCAAGGGTCGGACTGGCCAAGTTAACTATAATTCGTCATTCTAGTGACAAAAAGTGTTACCTAAGGCGAGCTTTCCGTTGCAGAGGTTTTTATTTGATCCATCATTTGTTGGAGCATTTCGTAGGGTTGCGCGCCCACAAGACTGTATCCTCCCGCTACAAACGTAGGGACACCGGTAACGCCATATTCCCTAGATTTTGCCCAGTCGGCATCGACAGCATTTTTATGCGAGCGGTCAGCAAGGACCGCTTTAACCTCATCTTTGGGTAATCCTATATTGGTTGCGATGTCAACAAGAGTGTCCTCATCCCCAATATTTCGGCCATCAACAAAATAGCCCCTATAAAGGGCATCATGAATTGCATTGTAGTTGTTTCCACGTCTGCTTTGTTCATCCGCCCATTTGCCCAATTCTTGGGCTAATCGGCTATTATAGGTATGGGTCCGTTTGCCGTATTCAAGTCCTTCTGCATCCATTAAACCCTTCATACGAGTATACATTGCGTCTATGTCTATATTACGGCCGGCAAAAAGTTCCTCTAGCGACATCCCGTCATCTGGTGTTTCGGGGTGCAGGGGAAAGTGTATTAGGTCAACTTTAACCGAATATTCTTCTTTGATTTTTTCAATACGCCCGGTACTGAGGTAACACCAAGGTCAAACGTAGTCGCTAAAAACTTCCAACTTAATCTGATCAGTCATATTTTTTACTCCTTTTTCTAGGTTAGCAGTGTGTTTTAAGGCGAAAATTAAGTTCTTGGTAGCATAGAATATTGGCGAGGGGGAGTTTGCCTGTTAGATTGTATTTGTACCGAATTTAGTCATTGGGGAATAGAAAAGATGTCTGTACAAACTAAGATTGAGGAGAAGATTGTTGACGCCATCCCCGTACTTGGATTGGAAGTTATAAATGAAAGCTACATGCACAATGTGCCACCGGGTTCCGAATCGCATTTTAAAGTAGTAATAATTTCTGATGAATTTACAGGGCAAAGGTTGCTGCAACGGCACCAAAGAGTAAACCAGATACTTGCGGATGAACTCGCGGGAGAGATCCACGCTTTATCAATTCAAGCTCTAACTGCCGAGGAGTGGGACAATAAAGGGGAGAAAATAATGCCATCTCCCAAATGTCTGGGTGGCAGTAAGTCAGGCTAATAATTCAACGGAACTATTTTCCCATAACAGAATGTATAAACTCTAAAGAAATATTAAATATACTAAAAAATACCACTTTTAAACAAATGTGAACTTATAATCCATTGATTTAAAATAATTTATTATTTAAAGTGGAAATTGGTGAAATATCTGTATATGATATTTATCCTAATTTTTGATATTTTTTTGATGCTTGATAATTACACTCCTCCATTAACAACCAATGGCTCGCGCCTAATTCGAGACAGTATTTATGATCGTATGCGTGCGGATATTTTGACTTGCGCGTTAACTCCCGGTGCACTTATTCAAGAAAAGGATTTGGCTACCCGCTATGAAGTAAGCAAGTCACCTGTTAGAGACGCTCTCCTCAGATTGCAGGAACAGGGTCTAATTGAGGTTATACCCCGAAGGGGTTATCGAATTCAGCCAATATCTGTTTCTGATGCTCGAGAACTCTACGAAATCAGACTCCTTTTAGAGAGGGCTTGCATTAAACGTGCTATCGAAAATGCTACAAATCAGGATTTGGCCAATCTCGATCATTTTCGTTCGGCAGGTGAGAATAGCAGTCTTGCCGATTGGGTAACTTATAATAGGGATTTTCATCGTGCTATTGCCCAACTTTCGAGTAACGCTCGACTTACGAGGATGACCCAGGATGTTATTGATCAGTTTGATCGACTAACTTTTATGGGCGTGGTGACTGCACCATCAGACGCGTCTTCGGAAAAGTTGGTAGGAGAACATTGTAGCATTATTGATGCTATCCAGGCACGTGACAAAACAGCAGCTGGACGCTTAATAAGCGGTCACGTAATGAAATCACAGAAACGGTTCTTTACCGTTTTCGAAAACCCCCCAATTATTAAGTGAGTGATATGGTCGAAGGACGGATAATCGAAATTACTGAACAAGGTCGACCTGAGGTTATGCAGGTGAGATCTTTTAACTTTCCAGATCCCGAAGAAGGCGAAGTTCTCATTGATCAAAAAGCCTTAGGAATGAATTTTTTAGATGTCTATCACCGTTCGGGAGCTTATCCCCTTTCCATGCCGACTGGTATCGGCACCGAAGCGGCGGGCATTGTCGCTAAAGTTGGTGCCGGCGTTACAGAGTTCAAGGAAGGTGATCGAGTTGCCTATGGAGGCGGCGCGCCCGGTGGATACGCCGACTACCGTAACGTATTGGCAACCCGGATTGTCCCGATCCCGAATAATGTTACGGATGAGCAGGCTGCGACAAGCCTGATGAAGGGTATGACCGTAGAATATCTCTTGGAACGGGTTTATTCTGTGCAGCCGGGCCAAATGATATTATTCTATGCGGCGGCTGGGGGTGTTGGGTTGATAGCCGGCCAATGGGGTAAATCCCTAGGAGCACATATGATTGGTGTTGCCGGTGGACCAGAAAAATGTCAACTCGCACTGGCAAATGGCTACGAAATTTGTCTGGATCGTCATGCTGACGAAGATGTGTCGGCTAAAGTAGCAGAATTGACCAACGGTATTGGTCTGCCTGTAGTTTATGATTCTATTGGTAAAGAGACTTATACGACAACATTAGACTGTTTGGGTCCCCGCGGTTTTTTTGTTTCATTTGGGGCAACTTCGGGCCCCGTGCCGGCAGTTCAAGCGACGGAACTTCAAAAACGAAACTCACTCTATTTTACCCGGCCTACTTTAGTAACTTACACGGCAGATAGAGCCGATCTTTTGATGTCATCGGGCAAGGTGTTTGCTAAGTTGGGTTCTAGGGAAATAAAAACGGAGGTGGGACAAACATATAAACTAGAAGATGTTGTGAAGGCACATCAGGATTTTGAGGCGGGTAAAACAAGGGGCTCAACTCTGATTATGCCTTAAATGTGGTGGATGATCATTTTAGAAAGTTTTAAGAACTTGAAAAACACTTGTGATGAAGATGAAAGTTTGGCGTAAAGAATAAGGCAATAGGTAAATAACCAGATAGAGAGATAGATTTTGAAACCTTTTGATTTTGTTAAACCAGATGACCAGGAGGGTGTAATTTCAGCACTCGCAGCGCATAGTCCCCGTGTTCGTATATTGGCGGGTGGCACAGACTATTTGGTTGAGTTGAAGCATGTCAGTCAGTCACCGGGCACAATCGTGGATGTTTCTCAC
>PTLH01000109.1 GCA_002938035.1 Alphaproteobacteria bacterium MarineAlpha3_Bin6 | reverse complement strand
GGTGCTGCTTTTTATTTTGCCATTCATGATTTCGGAGTTGGTGCGTGTTTTCGCATTGCGCCCCGTCCTCGGGCGCAATGGGGTGATAAATACGTTCTTGATGGATATCGGCATCATCTCCGAGCCTATCACCGTCATCCTGTTTTCGCCCATCGGTGTGGTGATTGGCGACGTAATCTCATTTATGCCGTTCATGGTGTTCGCCGGATTTCTGGCTATGGAGGCCGTCCAGGGTTACGTGTTCGAGGTGTGCGAAGATCTCGGCGCGCGGACGTTGCGGGCGTTCCGAGAAGTGATCGTCCCCCTTGCCGCGCCCGGCATTTTTGCCGGCAGCGTGTTCATATTCGTCAATTCGGTGGGCGGCGCGCTTGTGCCGATTCTCCTGGGAGGGCCAGGAGCGGTCAACGCCGGGTTGATCGTTAACCAGGCGATCGTCGCCATTGACTTTCCGCTGGCAATGGCGATCAGCGCCATCATGATGGCGACGCTGATGTTGCTGCTCTATATTGGCCATCGCATGTTTGATCTCACCAAGATCCTTGAACCGTTGAGCTGAGTGCGATGCAGGACGATTACGGCAGTATCTGGTCTTACCGCGCTAAATGGGCGTATCTTCTAGCGTTGGTAGGGATGCTCCTGGCGCCGGTGTTCTACGTCATCTATATCTCGTTCAACGAATATGGGTTTGCCGCCCGGATCTACGAGTTCACCTTGGAATGGTACGTGGTGGTTCTCGGCGACAAAATTCTCGTGGCCTCGCTCGAATGGACCGGCTATCTCGCTCTTGCCTCGGTCCTCTCCTCGGTGCCGATGGGGTTACTGGCGGCCAAATTTTATAAGCGGACCCGGCATAAAGTTGCCTTCGTGACGCTGATGCTGCTGCCGTTGTTTGTGCCTGCCGATATTATGGCGTCGAGCCTGCTGGTTTACTTCAAGAATTTAAACAGGGTTTTTGAAGGTTTGAGTGACGCCTTAGGCAGCGAATTATTTTATGGCTGGTTCGATCTCGGATTTCTCACCGCGTGGATCGGCCAAGTACTCTACACCGTTCCTTACGCATTTGTGGTGATCCTGATCACCATGTCTCGCTACCGGGATCAACAAACCGAAGCTGCACGCGGCTGCGGCGCGAGCGCGTGGCAGGCGTTCTGGCAGGTCGAATTCCCTCAAATTTGGGTTGGTGTAGCCAGTAGCTGCGCCTTCGTCGCAATCCTGTCTTTCAATGAGGCGCCCCGGACCGCGCTATTGAAAGGTGGCTTCGACACTTTTGCGAATGTGTTGGTCGCGCAGATGCTCAACATCGGCATGTCGGAGGAATCATACGCCATGGCCGGCATCATGAGCATCCTGTCGATCGCTATTATTGGCTCGATCCTGATCTACAGCATGGCAAGGTCGGAACGCCTTGAACGCGAGAGACGGGTCAAGGCCCAACCCCTGATGTCGCAATAGGATGGTTTTATGGCTATGAATAAATCCGATACCGCCGTCGAGGACATCACCGGGGACTTAGCCGTCGAAACCTTCGGCGTCTCGAAGTCCTACGGGCAGGTGAGGGCGGTCGACGAAATATCTGTAAAGGTGGAAAGCGGGCAATATTTTGTTCTGCTAGGCCCCAGCGGTGGCGGCAAGACTACGCTCCTTCGATTGATCGGCGGTTTTGTCCGACCGGACGCCGGCCGGGTGCTGCTTCACGGCCAGGATGTTTCCAATCTGCCACCCAATAAACGTTCTACCTCGATGGTTTTCCAGTCATATGCCTTGTTCCCCCACATGTCGGTGGAGAAGAATGTTTCCTATGGCCTAAAACTGCTCAAGCTACCGGCCCCGGAGATCGCGGAAAAGGTGGCGAGCATTCTCGAACTGGTGGGGTTGAAAGGGTACAACGGCCGCATGCCCCACGAATTGTCGGGCGGCCAGCAGCAGCGGGTCCAATTGGCCCGCTCCCTGGTGCTGGAAAGCGACATATTGCTCCTCGACGAGCCCCTTGCATCCTTGGATGCAAACCTGCGCAAAGATATGTGCCACGAATTGAAACGGATCCAGGAACAGGTGGGCATAACCTTTATTCACGTCACCCACAATCAGGAAGAGGCGCTCACCATCGCTGATCGCATCGCGATCATCGCCGACGGAAAAATGATCGAAGAAGGTGTTCCGAAGGAAATTTACGAATGGCCCCGCAAAAAGTTTACCGCTGATTTTATCGGCCAGAACAACCTGATTGACGGGAAAATAATCGGGATAGACGGCAACCACGTCACTATCGATTTGGGTTTTGCGACGGTTACCGTCCCTCGCTCGGAGCAAAGCCCTGATAAAGGCGCCGAGGTGACGGTCTCGGTTCCCGCCGAAATGATCGAGATCACCAAGGAAGCACCGCAAGATAATGAAGTCTCGCAATTTCTTCAGGTCGTTTACGAAAAGGAAACCTATTTGGGCTTCGGCTCCCAGCATCAAATTCTACTGCCCGATGGGAATGGGTTCGTCGCCATGACAAAGTCTTCCGGCGAACCGTTCCGATTGACCCACGGTGATATTGCCTACATTGTCTGGCCAACCGCGTCGGCGCGTCTGCACACTTCCTGATTGCGACATCGCCCTCGGCAACATTAGGATAGGCGGATAATTAAGGAACCATCATGCCCAATCCCCGCTTCCCCTATCAAATGGTGTCGGAGCGCTAAATTTTGGAGCCGCCCGAAGGCAAACCGCTGGTCGCCCATGTTTGTACAATCGTTTAAAAATAACCAGGCTAAACACAAGTGAGTGAAAAACCAGATATAACCGTCGTCGGAACTGAGCTCGCCTCCGAAAAGATAACTTCGACCGAGCTGTTGGCTCGACATTTAGAGAAAATTAAAAAGTTTGAAGGGACCTTAAATTGCTTTGTTTCAATCGACGAAGCCCGTGCGAAACAGGATGCCGATGCATCAGATCGAAGATATAAAGAAGGTTCACCTTTATCTCTTATTGACGGCATTCCTATAGCTCTAAAGGACAACATTCACGTCAATGGCCAGCCTACATGCAATGGTACTACTTTGATTTTCCCCTTTGGTGCAGAGGCCGAGGTAGCAAGAAAACTACGGGCTGCCGGTGCTATCCTGCTTGGTAAATTAAACATGGATGAATGTGCCCTTGGGGCTATTACCGATAACCCACACCACGGTCGCACTCATAACCCCTGGCGGATCGGATATATCCCGGGTGGGTCAAGCGGTGGAGCCGGTGCAGCTGTTGCAGGTGGAATGGTGATGGCAGCGTTAGGAACCGATACGTTGGGATCTGTTCGGTTGCCTGCAGCCTATTGCGGGCTCGTGGGCCTTAAGCCCACGTTGGGTTTGATCAGCACTGATGGTGTTGTTTTGCTAAGCCCTACTTTGGACCATGTTGGTCCCATATGTCTGAGTGTTCGCGATACTATCTTGTTGTTAAATATTTTGGTGGATAAGTCTCCCAATAGCTGGAGCTACGATCCCAAAAAATGCTACGATCTAATGGAGCTTCGGATCGGTGTACTTGAACAAATCCTGGCGTCTGATCTTACCAAAGAAGTTTCTGGTGGATTTGAAAAGGCAAAAGCCGAGCTCCGGCAGAACGGGGCCACTCTTACTTCGCTTTCAATACCCAGATTGAATTTAAGAAAATTACGCCGGCAAGCCTTTCTGATCATAGAAAAGGAAGGTTCAGAGGCTCTGGCGAGGCCGCTACAGGATCACTCCGGGTCCTTTTCTGAAGGCTTAAAGGTAATGTTAAATTACGGTCGGTACGCCTCAAGAGAAAAAATTGAAGATGCTCTAACCACTATCGCAGAAGTTAAAGCAGAAACATCTCATATATTTGACGGAGTAGATCTTTTGATCTCGCCAACGGCACCGCAAACTGCCTTTCCATTCGATGGGCCGATCCCGGATAACCAAGCTGAGTTAACAGCGCTCTCAAACGTTTGCGGATACCCAGCAATCACAATTCCATCGGGATTGGATAGCTCAGGTATGCCCCTGGCGGTTCAACTCATCGCACCCGCCTATCAAGAAGCCATATTGTTTGGTGCGGCGATGGCTATGGAAAATATGTGGGGCTCATTCATCCCTCCACTCACTGCTAATCTTTAAACAATATTATTCCCGCGCAATTCAGCAATTTCCTCGGTAGAGTATCCAAGACTTTCCAAAATTTCTTCGGTATGTTCACCGCATTCAGGTGATGCCAGAGCAAAGCTACTAGGTGTTCGAGTTAACGTCATTGGTTGCCCGACAAATTCCAATGTTCCCAGGGCTTTCGAATGGACTTTTTTTGTCATTTTTAGATGTCTTACATGAGGGTCAGAAAATGTTTGATCAATGGTGTTGATGGGTCCACATGGCACCCCCGCCAGATTAAATGCACTGACCCAGTGGGCTGTAGTATTTAGGTAAATGGTTTCCTCTATCAGGGCGTTTAAGGCGTCTCGATTATCGGATCTCTTTTCTTCTGTATTGTAATCGGGGTGGTCGAACAAATCATCGCGGCCGAGTTCACGGCAAAAACGTTGCCAAATAATTTCACCTGCTACCGAGATATTGATTTCACCATCACTAGTCTTGAAAACACCGGTAGGAATGGTAGTTGGATGGTTGTTGCCTGCCTGACGCGGAACCTCACCTTCCACCAACCATCGTGCAGATTGAAAGTCGAGCATAAAAATTTGAGACTGTAACAGTGAGGTGTGAATCCATTGCCCTTTTCCAGATCCTTCACGTTCGAGCAAGGCCACGAGAATTCCCTGTGCGGCAAATATACCTGCCGTCAAATCGGCTACGGGAATTCCGACCCGAACCGGGCCTTGGCCGGGCAGACCGGTAATCGACATTAATCCGCCCATGCCTTGCGCAATTTGATCAAAGCCCGGTCGATCGGCATAAGGCCCATCCTGGCCGAAACCGGAAATACTGGCGTAGACCAAACCAGGGTTGTTTTTACTCAGCGTTTCGTAATCGATACCGAGGCGAAATTTAACACCAGGCCGGAAATTTTCGACTACTACATCGGCCGTCTGGGCTAATTCTAGGAATATATTTCGGCCCTTCTCGTCTTTTAAATTTAATGAAAGTGAGCGTTTATTTCGGTGCAAGTTTTGAAAATCTGATCCTTCACGGGAGCCGCCCATTTGATTGCTGCCTGCCAGTTCATCTGGGATTTCGATCTTGATGACGTTGGCGCCCCAATCGGCAAGTTGGCGCACACAAGTCGGCCCTGCACGTACACGAGTGAGATCCAATACGGTGTACTTTTTGAGTGCGGATGAAGCTGGTTTATGTGGCATGACTTTCTCCGGATGGCTAATTTATAAATATTTCAAAGTTGGCATGGGCGAGGTGGATGCTATCTGTCAACTATACTGCTATTATAGCAAAAGAACATTATGTGCGCCTTTGAACCAACCCTGATTATAAATTAAAATGTATTCAACTATTCTATAGGATAATCCATGGCACATTGTACTACCAATGATGGTGTAAAATTGTATTTCGAAGAAGTCGGTGAAGGTACTTCAATCATATTTGTCCATGAGTTTGCTGGTGATTTTAGGAGTTGGGAACCACAAGTTCGGCACTTTTCACGCAAATATAGGTGTATCGTTTTTAACGCACGTGGATATCCACCTTCTGATGTCCCGCAAGATCCTGAGATGTATGACCAGGATCTTGCGCGTGAGGATATACGGACAGTTCTCGATAGCTTAAATATCGAAATGGCTCATGTTATTGGTTTATCGATGGGTGGTTTCGCTGCGTTACATTTTAGTTTGCACTATCCCGATCGTGTAATTTCGCAAGTCATTTCCGGGTGTGGTTACGGTGCTGGTGAAGGATCCCGTGAGCAATTTCAACGTGAGACTACGGAAGCTGCGGACCGAATGGAATCAGAAACAATGGCTGTGTTTGGCAGTACATACGCCTTGGGACCTACCCGGGTTCAGTTCCAAAATAAGGACCCACGTGGGTGGATAGAATTTGAAACCCAACTCCGAGACCATTCAAGTCTTGGTTCTGCAAATACGATGCGGGGCGTTCAACGCCGACGGCCGTCCTTATACAATTTGGAAGATGACTTGAAAAAAATTACTGTTCCAACTCTTATTTTGAATGGTGATGAGGACGAACCCTGCTTGGATGTCAGTTTATATCTTAAACGAACGATCACTTCATCGGCCTTGGCCCTCCTTCCGCGTACAGGGCATACATGTAATTTGGAAGAACCATCTTTGTTTAATCAATTATGCGAAACGTTCATCCATCAAGTAGATTCTGGTCGCTGGGAATTAAGGGACAGGCGTTCTATGACAACCAGTATTATTTCCGCCAAGGATCCGCATGAAAAGTGAGAGGATGCTTGGCGAGGCCGCAAATATCTAATCAGACCGACTATGGAGACACACGGATCGGTGCAATAGGTTATATCTTAAAAGCTTGTCTCCATAGCCACTGATAGCCACTGGGAAAAGCCGGAAATCCTAACCAAAGAATGTGTGAAATAAAACTATAAAGATTTTTGGGGAATGGGCCAAAAAATCTAAAATCCAGGTTTTTGGTACTATTTTGAGAACCAGAAATTTACTGACTTCACGCAGAACTCTCAGCATATGTAGAGCAAACCAATAAATTCATGGTATCCTTGAAGTTTGATAAGTAATTCCAAAATAATGATTAATTAGGAATGATTTGTTCAAATTGGGTTATATTTTCAGTTATACGTAAATAATTTTCGTTATTTCTGGTGATATCTTAGATTAATAATTATAATCGAAGTAATAATTCACATCAGGCGTAATAAAGGGAGAAATCGATATGACGTCACTTATTAAACGAACTCTAGCTGGGGTTGCGTTAATTGCGCTATTTACCCCGGCTATCGCCCAAGCACAGAAAGCGAAAGATTTTCCATCCAAACCCATGGAATGGATCTGCACGACGCGCCCTGCTTCAAGTGTCGCGATTTGGTGCCATGTCATGGCCAAAGAGCTTTCCAAGGTTTTAGGCCAGCCCATGAAGGTAATTTTTAAAAGTGGCGGATCGCAGCACGAACCTGTCCTCTACGTCACCGGAAAACCCGCCGATGGCCTTACAGTTATGCACACAAGCGCCAGCTTCTATGGCTATTTCCATCTGCCACACTACAAGAGAACC
>PTLH01000108.1 GCA_002938035.1 Alphaproteobacteria bacterium MarineAlpha3_Bin6 | reverse complement strand
TCATTAATTTTCCAGGGCCATATTTTATAGGCCCGAAGTCCACTCTGATGAAAAGGATCTTGGTTTGCTATTTCCCTGGCTTCATCCAGGGACCCTGCTTTGACAATAATCAGGCCAATACCAGCCATCTCACCATCCTCTCGAAGGAGTGGTCCAGCAGCGAATAGTTTTCCTTCCTCCTCTAATTTGACTTGGTATGCGAGATGTTCTTCGAGCACTACAGAACGATCCCCTGTCTTATTCGTAAATTCAGACATTATGGCGTAGTGCAACAAACCCAGTGCTGCGTGACTGTCGTTAAGGTGGCTTTGTTTAGAAGTAACCATATCAATGCCTCGTTAATGGAAAGGATTATTAATCTCTTTAAATTACAAAAACATAACAATCACCGTTATACCAGGCAACTTGCAAAACCATTTGCTTGAATCACTATTACTTGCAGAGCTGCTTTTAATCTGGTCATTTGACGCTCGTAACACCTTTAAAGAGCAAACAACGAAGGTTTAAGGAGCCAGTGAAAAAGCATAATCTTAAAGTTTATCCTTCTTCGAGAACGTTACCCAAAGAAAAACAGTTGGCCTGGAAAATTGCCGCCGTGTCCGCGGATCCTGTAGCGGTGGAAGATAAGGTCAAGGAAATGATCGTTAATCGAATTATTGACAACGCTGCCGTCGCTATCGCATCAATAAATCGTCACCCGGTCGCCAGTGCCCGGGCACAGGCATTAGCTCATCCAAGAGACGACGGTGCAGTAATATTTGGTATTCCCAACAACCAAACAATCCACGCTGAATGGGCTGCCTGGGCAAACGGAACTGCTGTCAGGGAACTTGATTTTCATGACACCTTCCTTGCCGCAGATTATTCCCATCCAGCAGATAATATTCCCCCAATTTTAGCGGTCGCCCAGCAGATGAACAAAAGTGGTAGGGATCTTATCCGTGGCTTAGCTACAGGTTATGAAATTCAAATTGATCTGGTGAAGGGTATTTGTCTCCACGAACATAAAATTGACCACATCGCACATTTAGGACCATCTGCAGCAGCAGGTATTGGCTCGTTATTAGAATTGGATACCGAGACCATCTATCAGTCTATTCAACAGGCCCTTCATGTAACCGTCTCTACCCGCCAATCCCGAAAAGGGGAAATCTCAAGCTGGAAGGCCTACGCACCCGCCCATGCTGGAAAACTTGCCATTGAAGCCGTGGACCGTTGCATGAGAGGTGAAGGTTCACCATCTCCAATATATGAGGGTGAAGATAGCGTTATCGCTTGGATCCTAGGTGGCCCGGATGCGCTTTATCAGGTGCCCCTCCCTAACAATGGTGAACCCAAAAGGGCTATCCTTGAATCTTACACGAAGGAGCATTCTGCCGAATATCAGAGCCAAGCTATTATCGACCTGTCCTTCAGCATTCGGAAAAAGATCGAAGACTGGGAAAGCATTGAGAAGGTTACCCTCTACACTAGCCATCACACCCATCACGTAATTGGTACCGGGGCAAAAGATCCTCAAAAAATGGATCCAATGTCTAGCCGGGAGACGCTTGACCATTCAATCATGTATATTTTAGCTGTCGCACTACAGGATGGCGAATGGCATCACGTTCGCTCCTACGCCCCGGAACGCGCAAATCGTGCTGATACTGTTCAATTGTGGCAAAAGATATCAACCGTTGAGGACCCGGCATGGACCCAACGGTATCATGATCCTAATCCAGAAAAGAGGGCTTTTGGCGGTCGTCTGGAAGTGGAATTCTCCTCTGGCAAAAAGATTGTAGATGAATTAGCTGTTGCAAATGCCCATCCGGCAGGCAAAAAACCCTTTGTAAGACAAGATTATATCCGTAAATTTAAAATTTTAACCGAAGGCCTCGTCACTGATGTAGAAAGCACACGCTTCCTAGAGTTGGTTCAGAATCTCCCAGAACTTAATTCAAACGATATTGGGGAAATTAATGTGCAACTTGGTACCGATAGTTTGGCTCCTAGCACGCGAAATAGTGAGGGGATTTTCTGATGCTATTCGCGAATAAGACCGCTGCCGAAAAACGGATTGAATTTAGAGACGCCATTTCTAACGGGAAACTTTTGATGATGCCAGGCGCCCACTCGCCCATTATCGCCCGAATTATTGAGGAACTGGGTTTCGATGGCATCTATATCTCAGGCGCAGCGTTATCTGCAGAACTAGCTTTACCCGACATCGGTTTGACCTCTCTCTCTGAGGTAACACAACGAGGCCGTCAGATAGCGCGTGTAACTGATTTACCTGCGATCATTGATGCTGATACCGGTTTTGGTGAAGCTCTTAATGTCGCCAGGACGGTTCAGGAACTTGAAGAACTTGGTCTCGCCGGTTGCCATATCGAGGACCAAATCACAAATAAAAGATGTGGTCATCTGGATAATAAAATTCTGGTCGATTTAGAGGTTATGGTGCAGAAAATCAAGGCGGCAGCGGAAGTAAAAAAAGATCAGAATTTTATGATCATGGCCCGCACAGATGCTTTAGGTGTTGAAGGTTTGACGGCATCTATCGATAGAGCAAAAGCATACGTCGATGCCGGTGCCGATGCAATTTTCCCCGAGGCGCTTGCAGAACCAAAAGAATATGAAAAATTCCGAGCAGAAATTAAGGTTCCTTTACTCGCAAATATGACCGAATTCGGGAAAACGCCATTATATAGCAAAAAACAATTGCAAGAATTCGGTTACAATATCGCGATTTATCCAGTTACATCACTTCGCCTCGCTAACAAGGCTGTTGAGGATGGATTCAAGCAACTAAAGGATGAAGGAACCAACGCCCCCATAGTTGACTTAATGCAAACGCGAAAACGCCTTTATAAGCTTCTTCATTACGAAGATTACAATAAATTTGATCAAAATCTTTATAATTTCAAATTGTAGAGTGTATACCGGAAGGAAGAAATATGGCTAAGAAAGCGGCAATTAAGAAAGCTAAAGTGAGAAGTGGCAGTATTTCCCGGACAAAAACAGCCCCCAAAATTTACAAGGGGCTAGCTGGCGTTGTTACTGACACAACGGCGGTCTCAAAGGTGATGCCAGAAACTAACTCCCTAACTTATCGTGGATATGCTGTTCAAGATTTGGCAGCCAATTGCACATTTGAGGAGGTGGCCTATCTAATTCTCCATGGTGAACTTCCCAACCGTAGAAAATTAAACACTTTCAAAAAGAAGGAACGCTCTCAACGCAAGCTGACCAAGGCCCACATCGATGTGATTGCAAAGTTTCCACGCCGGGCGCACCCGATGGATACTATTCGTACGGCTGTAAGTTATCTTGGAACGACAGAAGTCGCTTGGGGTGGAGAGCCTTTAGAAAGCGATCTAGAACGCGCCATAAATCTACTTGCCAAAATACCAACGATGATTGCAACCGATTTTCGGTTCCGACAGGGTCAAAAACGTATTGCACCCCGCACCGACCTATCCATGGCTGAGAATTTCTTCCATATGTGTTTCGGAAAAATACCACCAAAGAAAGTAATCCGAGCTTTCGATATTTCTCTAATACTCTATGCGGAACACAGTTTTAACGCATCTACTTTTACAGGCAGAGTGATCACCTCTACAAGATCAGACATTTATAGTGCTATCTGCGGTGCTATTGGAGCGCTCAAAGGACCGTTGCATGGTGGAGCTAATGAAGCCGTAATGGAAATGATGAAGAGGATCGGTGGGTCTAAAAATGCGGAGACTTGGCTCCGAAATGCCTTCGCGAATAAAGATCTTGTTATGGGGTTTGGCCACCGGGTCTATAAACTCGGAGATTCAAGGGTCCCAACAATGAAAAGCTGTCTAAGAGACCTAACGGAATGGGCAGGCGACACAAAATGGTTAGAGATTTACGAAATAATGGAAAACATTATGGTTTCGGAAAAGAAGATACATCCAAATTTAGATTTTCCTTCCGGGCCTGCCTATTACCTTATGGGTTTCCCAATTAATCTTTACACTCCAATTTTTGTTATGGCACGAATTACAGGTTGGTCTGCCCACTATTTTGAACAAAATGCCGACAATAGCCTGATACGACCCCTTAGCGCCTACGGCGGAAAAGCACAACGGAAAGTCAAACCGTTAGTAAAGCGAAAATAATAAGGGCGGCTAACCGATCGAACACTTCATTAAACACCTCTCTAGTTCGTCCCAATCAGCTTTTAGATGTTCTGAGACAACAACCTCCAGGCGACTGTCATTACGATAGGCTATCTCCGACAAAGTAAATTCACTATTTACACGATCAACTAACACCCATCCCTTTTCTACTCGAAATACGCCCTTTAGGCGCTCTATAACCGCACCCTTTGGCAGGCCCCACAGGCCAGGAGGTCCCAATAAGTCAATCAGCATTTCTTTGTCAAAAACTTCTTCGGCAGAGAATATCCAGCCACATCCTTGATACCCCAACCCCTGATTTAAAGCCCGGTGAGGCTTTCCTAGCTCTATAACAATTTTTTCCTGCTTTGCCGCGAGTTCCGTGTGAACGTGACCGTGAGCATGCGGAAAAAGCGGTGCTTTTGTATTTTCAGTATCCAAATCAAGAAGTAGCAAATCGAGATCGCCGTTACGTGCTTCCAAAATTCTTAGTTTTGGTGGAAAAAGCTGTTCAGCCCATTCATAAAAAAATTTAAGTTCATCGGCATCTGCCATATCAGCCTTACTTGCTACCAGAATATCTGCAAGGTGAATTTGGTCATTAAAAACATTCACAGACTGGATACGAGAATCTAAAGCATGCCTTGGATCAACGAGGCAGATGACCGCCTTAACATTTAAGGTAGTCGACAACTGGGGACTACGGAGTTCATCTAAAATGCCAGCAGGATGACCTATCCCTGTTGGTTCTATTAACAATCTATCAGGTTTAATACGGCGGAGAATTTCTAAAATCCCAACTTGCATGGGTACATTCATCATACAACACATGCATCCACCAGGAATTTCCTGGATAATTACGTTATCAGAAATTGACTCCTTCTCGATTGCTGCCTGATCTACCGACACTTCTCCAAACTCATTAATCAGTACTGCCCATGTTTCATGTGGCGGCTTTCTAGTCAGCATCGACTTTATCGCAGTCGTTTTGCCAACACCAAAAAATCCTGTAAGTATCGTGGTAGGAACGTTTCGGACGGAGCTCACTAATTAATTCCCCAAGTTAATATCTGAGAACTAAACTAAAAAAATTTGCCATAAATTAATTGAGAATACGGAAAGAATATTTACTACCTTACCGATCTAACGGTGAGATGAAAATTAATACTGGATTCAAATTGCATCCTGTCGCACATTCCTCTCTTTATACAGAAATTTAAAGGTTACACATATGAAACGGGTCCAAGATCGTGTGGCAATTATTACCGGAGCTGCACAAGGTATCGGAGCTACATACGCTAAAGCCATGGCCAAGGAAGGTGCGACGGTAGTCATTGCTGATTTAGATGACGGTGAGTCAGTAGCAAGTCAAATAAGAGCAGGCGGCGGAGAAGCTATAAACATAACCACCGATGTCTCAGACGAAGCATCTGTTGCAAAACTGGCATCAGATACTGTTGAGCGTTTTGGCAGGATCGACATTCTGGTTGCCAACGCTGCAATCTTTGGAAAACTTGAAGCCAAACCTTTCACTGAGATCACCGTCGATGAATGGGACAATCTGATGGCGGTGAACGTAAGAGGTGTCTTCATTTGCGCAAAAGCCGTCATTAGCCAAATGCGTAAACAGAAATATGGAAAGATCATAAATATTGCTTCAGGCACTTTATTTAAAGGAACACCCCTTCTTTTGCACTACGTCACCTCAAAAGGTGCAGTCATGACGATGACACGTTGCCTGGCACGTGAAGTAGGTGATGATAACATCTGCGTTAACAGCTTGGCACCTGGTCTGGTAATGAGCGAAAATGTTTTGGCACAAGAGAATTTTGATGACGCTGCTGTAGACGCCAATACAGCAACACGGGCATTAAAAAGACGCCAAGTTCCGGAAGACCTTGTTGGTGCCTTACTCTTTCTAGCATCGCCGGATAGCGACTTTATGACAGGCCAATGCGTGGTTATCGATGGAGGTTCGGTGAACCATTAAACAGTAAAAAAACTTGTAGACCGCGGCTTTCCGTGGGTCAAATCCAAAATGTTTAAGTGAAGTAGTGCCAGAGACACAGGGATAAAAGTCAATGCTCTTGTCTTGCTACTTTACTGCCTAATTCATACTTTCTGACGCTTGACCCTGGAAACCAGATATACGCCAAGAATTATGAAGGCAAAGGCTGGAACATGGTATGGTTGAAGAACCTCCCCCAGAATTATCATTGCCAATATCGTTATAAATAACAACCTGACATAAACAAAAGCACTGGCTTTATTCGCTCCAACAGCCTGATTTCCAAAATTCCATAAACCCATCGCCGCAACGGCAACGATTATACCCGCCCACAAAACGGATATAATGGTGGTGTAATTTACCTCCATGGGCATTACATAAGCAGTTTCCCAAAGGTAAAAGGGCAACAATACGAAGACGCCTAAAATTTGTAAGATATTTAATAGAACAAGTGGTGGAATTTCCTTTGGCAATTGCCTCAGGAAAACTGCATAGTAAGCAAAGCCGCACACAGACGCTAACATCCAAAAATCACCTATATTAATGGTGATATTTTCCAAGGCTTGCATATCGCCCCTAAGGATGATTACTAAAACACCAAATGCCGCAATTACTGCGCCAAGTATTTGACTTCTAGTTACCGTTTCCCTGAAAAATAGCCACGTAAGAAAAATTGTCACCGCTGGCTGCGTCATCGAAACGACACCAGCATTAATCGCCGTCGTATAATGAAGTGCTATATAAATAGTTGTATTTCCCAGAATGACTAGCGCGAAGGTGAGCTTTAAAAGGAGCTTGATGTTGACCAATATTAGATCAATATGCTCCAGCAACCTGCGCCAGGTGAAAGGTAATATTAATAACCCCGCTAAAACCCATCGCCAGAAAGAAAGCCCAATGGGTGGCACCTCGCCAGGTATAATCCGCCCCAGGATCTGGTTGCTGGCAAAGAATAACATCGATAAAGTTAAGGCAGCGTAAGGCCATGCGGCGTGACCGTTTAGATAATTGTTAATTTTAACCAATTTAGAATTTGGAGTAGTATCCATTCCCC
>PTLH01000107.1 GCA_002938035.1 Alphaproteobacteria bacterium MarineAlpha3_Bin6 | reverse complement strand
ATCACAAATCATTCCTGGTTCACTGCGGAGTCACACGTGTGCTATGTATCTGAAGTATTTGCAGGTACGGAGGTATACTGCACTACTCAATTAATTGGATTTGATAAAAAAAGAATGCACTACTTTCACCGGATGTACCGGGTAACAGGGCGTATTTTAGTTGCGACAAATGAACTGTTAGCCCTACACGTCGACTTAAAAGAGAGAAGGGTTACGGAAGCTGCTACCGCTGCATTAGCTCCACTGGAGCGGATGTTGGTAAGCCACCAGGCTCTTCCCAGACCCAAACAATTGGGTAGCAAAATTTCTATACCTCCCAAAATTTGAGTAGGTGTTATAAAGACTGGCCTTTTGAGTTGATGCTGCTTTCAAGGTATACATCGTTAGGCTGCAAATTAGGGAGAGTTCTTATTCATGAGTGATAATGTCAACAGAATTTATGCCGATGCATATGCCAACAAGGTTTTGAAGAAAGAACTCCGGCCTAAAGTTGAGAGGTCAAATTTTAAGAAACCCCAGGTTAGGTCTAAGAGAATTCATGCCCAACAGAAACCGATCGATAAACATGGCAATTATGAAGGAACTGATGTTGGTTTCACCTCCACTTCGATACAAAATTCGAATTCAAAGAAAAAGACCGTAAATAGGAGGAAAAAGCCTATCGACCAGCACGGAAATTACGAAGGTACTGACGTAGGTTTTACCGCAAAATTTGATGACTAAATCCATGAACTTAAATAGTGTTTATCGCTGCAAAAAGACTGTGACGGTGAAAAAACACAACAATCCGTCTGGCAATTGTGTAAGTTTTAAAAATTACATGGTTTAATTTGTTGGTGATGATCTTGCGAGGTTCTAGATAAGACGTTCCTACGCCGGAATCTTCACCAAATCCTCGCGGGGTGTTCCGCCTCGGTAACGTGAGATGTACTCTTCCGCATCGATTGCGATGCCCGAGACATTACTTTTGTAGGCGTCAGTTTCGAAATAGCCAAAGAATTCCGTTTCGGTAGCAAAGTTCACACAATTCATCTCCGCTAAATTTCCATCCGGGTCATGGTAATAGAAGCTCGTGCTAACTCCATGGTTCCAAGTTTCAGAGGGTAAAATGTTTGCCTGTTTTAGTCCGTCATACCGGTCAAAAAGTTCATCGAAGCTCCCATGTCCCAACTGAAGATGATGGAGACCTGGATCGGTGTGAGGTGCATTCGAAGTGCCGTCGACCTCAAAGATACCTAGTACCTGTTGGTAAGGGTAAACACCGGCAAGTTTAAAAAATGCAATTTGTTGAGCTCCTGTCCACGACACTTCCTCCGGACGAGGGCGGGTAAAGAATGGTTCAATGGCAAGGGCTTTAACATACCAGTCCTTAAGATGATCGAAGTTGCCAGTCTTTAAAACGATTTCGCTGAGCGCAGGTATGGGAATGGATATAGAGGTCGTGCGGTTCTTCATGAAAAAATTCTCCGCCGAAATACATGAAAAATTAGTGACAAACCTAATCTATTATAGCGATTTTATCGCCAGTGCGTACACTCTTCAGTCTCAAAAAATCAAGTCAACATAATCAGCCAATTTATGATTTGACCTCTTTCAGGCTTAATGATTTTCTATTAGTTTGCGCGGCAGGGATGCCAAACGAACAACCCAGAAAAAATTTTTGAAAAGTTATCAGAAATGGCCTTAGACGAAGCAACAGTCAGAAAAATTGCAAAGTTGGCACGAATTAAAGTGCCTGAAAATGAAGTGCCAACTTTGGCTGAAGAACTTTCTAAAATTATAGAATGGATAGAACAATTGAATGAGGTGGACACAGAAAATGTAACCCCTATGACAAGTATGGCTGAAATGGTTATGCCCAAGCGAGCGGATAAGGTCACCGATGGCAACTATCCGGATCGCGTGCTTTCTAATGCGCCAAACCCGGAGGGGCCGTTCTACACTGTTCCGAAGGTTATTGAATAATGAGTGAATTGACCGAACTTACAATTGCGGAAGCTCGGGATGGATTGGTAAACCGAAAATTCTCGTCTGTGGAACTTACTGATGTCCATATCAGAGCGGTGGAGGCTGCGCGTGACTTGAATGCCTTTGTTACTGAAACCCTAGATTTAGCCATCGAACGAGCAAAGGCTTCCGATGATCGTCGGGCGAAAGGCAAGCCTGCCGGAGGAATGGATGGCATTCCTATTGCAGTCAAAGATCTTTTTTGCACGGAAGGTGTGTTAACGACGGCTTCATCACATATTCTCGACGGCTTTATCCCGCCGTATGAGTCGACTGTCTCTCAGAATTTGCGGGATGCAGGTTCCGTTATGCTCGGCAAGACTAATATGGATGAGTTTGCTATGGGATCCGCCAATGTTACTAGCTTCTACGGTGCCGTCAAAAATCCTTGGTATGTGAACGATGGAAAGGATCGCGTGCCGGGAGGTTCGTCGGGCGGCTCTGCGGCCGCCGTGGCCGCCAATATTTCCCTCGGCGCTGCGGGCTCAGATACAGGTGGATCTATCCGACAGCCAGCCTCATTCTGCGGTGTCGTTGGAATGAAGCCTACTTATGGACGTTGCTCTCGTTGGGGTATGGTGGCTTTCGCATCAAGTCTAGATCAGGCAGGTCCTCTGACGCGCACAGTTCGAGATGCCGCGATAATGTTGCAGGCTATGGCCGGCCATGATTCTAAGGATTCGACATCAAGTACAGAGCCCGTCCCTAATTTTGAGGCATCTATCACCGGTGAAATTAAAGGTCTAAAGATAGGGATACCTTCTGAATACAGGATCGATGGCATGTCTAGTGAGATAGAAGGGCTTTGGTCTCAGGGAGTGGAGATGCTGAAGGACGCGGGTGCAGAACCTTTGGAAGTATCACTGCCTCACACCAAATATGCCTTACCAACCTATTATATTGTGGCGCCGGCGGAGGCATCTTCCAATCTTGCTCGTTATGACGGGGTGCGCTACGGCCTGAGGGTTGATGCTGAGACATTAGATGAAATGTATGAGACCACGCGAGGTGAAGGGTTTGGACAGGAAGTGCGTCGTCGAATTATGATGGGTGCCTACGTACTGAGTGCGGGTTATTATGATGCATATTACGTTAAGGCGCAGAAACTACGAACCCTTATACTCAAGGATTTTAGTGATGCCTTTAAAAAAGTCGATGCAATACTGACACCGACGACACCATTTGCGGCCTTTGCGATAGGTGAAAAAATGGATGATCCCGTACAGATGTACATCAATGATGTATTTACGGTGCCGTCCAGCCTTGCGGGGTTACCCGCTATTACCGTGCCGGCGGGCCTTTCTAATGAGGGATTGCCTTTAGGTCTTCACCTCATCACCAAGCCGTTCGGTGAAGAAACGCTATTTTGTGTAGCAGATGTACTGGAAAACTTGGTCAGTTTTCACACTAAACCTGCTTATCTGAGCAAGGATGCTCGATGACTTACTTGATCCAAGGTAGAACCAATGATTGGGAAGTGGTGATTGGTCTTGAGGTTCATGCCCAGATTATCTCTGACGCGAAGCTCTTCTCCGGCGCGGCGACCTCCTTTGGTGCTGAGCCAAATAGTCAAGTTTCTCTGGTAGATGCGGGAATGCCGGGTATGTTGCCAGTAATAAACGAATTTTGCATCCAACAGGCAGTACGTACGGGTCTCGGACTTGATGCTAAAATCAACCTCCATTCTGTTTTTGAACGAAAAAACTATTTTTATCCTGACCTACCACAGGGGTATCAGATATCTCAATATCTTCACCCCATCGTCGGGGAAGGTATGGTGAGGCTAGACATGCCTGATGGCACCCGTGAAATAGGGGTTGAGCGTTTACATATGGAACAGGACGCAGGCAAATCCATACACGACCAGGATCCCAATAGAACATTTATAGATTTGAACCGGTCCGGGGTGGCGTTGATGGAGATAGTTTCTAAACCTGATTTAAGAAGTCCGGAGGAAGCTGGTGCCTACTTACGCAAACTACGGGCGATTGTTCAGTATCTGGGCACGTGTGACGGTAATATGGAGCAGGGATCACTCCGGTGTGACGCCAACGTGAGCGTTCGTCCTTCAGGCTCCGATGAGCTTCGCACCCGCGCAGAAATTAAAAACATAAACTCCGTGCGTTTTGTCATGCAGGCAATCGAATATGAGGCCGAACGCCAGGTGGACGTTTATGAAACTGGGGGCAGTGTGGTGCAGGAAACTAGGCTTTACGATCCTGATCGTGGCGAGACCCGATCAATGCGATCCAAAGAGGATGCCCATGACTATCGCTATTTTCCGGATCCGGATCTCCTCCCGATTGATCTAACTCCAGACTTTGTTGAAGAAATTAAGAAAAATCTTCCGGAACTTCCAGATGCCAAAAAGGTAAGGTTTATTAGTGAGTATGGTGTAACGGAATCTGACGCCGGGATCCTTGTGGCGGAACAAGAAACAGCTAAATATTTTGAAGAAGTCGCGTTGGGACGCGATGCTAAACTCGCCGCCAATTGGGTTATTCATGAGCTATTCGGGGTCTTGAACAAAGTTGGAAAGGGTATCTCAGATAGTCCAATTGTTGCCGATAAACTCGGAAATCTGGTGGATTTGATTTCGAATAACGTAATTTCCAGTCGTATTGCCAAAGATGTATTTGAGGAGATGGTTGCCAAGGGTAAAGATCCCGGCGTGATTGTAGAGGAGAAGGGTCTCAAGCAGATTACTGATGCAGGTGAGATCGAAATTGCCGTCAATAATGTTATTGCTGACAACGCCGATCAAGTGAAAAAATTTAGAGAGGGAAACCAAAAATTGGTTGGATGGTTTGTTGGCCAGGTAATGAAAAAAACACAAGGGAAGGCCAATCCACAGATGGTCAATGAGCTTTTACTCGAGAAGTTGAAGGGTTAGGCCTTCGCTTTGAATGTCACCACTTTAGGGACAGGAGAAATGGCTAGGGCCAATGCCATCTCAGAAACTCAGAAATATATTGTGGTGGATCAATAACTGTAATCACTGTTTCCGTGCTGATGGTCAAGGTCGTAGTGCCCACGATGGCCACGGCAACTCCAAGAAGAACCCAGGCGTCAAACACCTCATGCTTCCGGTTAATGAACCAGCCAAAGATGGTGCGAAAAATACCCGAAGTCTGGATTATGGGGGCGACTACTGATACTGGCGCGATCGCCAGCGCCATAAAACGCAACATTTGAGAAACACATACAAATAATCCGGTTAGTAAGAACCATTTGCCGGCGTTCCTATCAATCGACAACGCGTGCCGTAAATTGCCAGGTTTCAAAAGATAAAGCCCTAGCAATGCGGTGGCAACGACATAGGATAGCAGTCCTCCAACTATCCCGTGGCCTACATTTGCCTCTCCTAATTCAAGGAAAGCGGATCGTATGAAGATGGGGGTGGTGCCAAACGCAATCGCACAAATAATTCCAAATGCATACCCTTCGATCAGCCTCGGTGTGAAAGCAATTTTGGTTACGCTTTGTTGTGTTTTTCTTGCAATTGCGGGTGAACGAAGCATTAAGGTAGGGCCGAGAGCGATGAGAACTATCCCCACAACGCGTAATGGTGTCATAACTTCATCAAGAAATATAATTGCGAGGATAAGTGTGAGGACCAAGCTAGACGAGACCACAGGTCCGACCAAATTAGCCCCCATGGCCTTGGTTGCACGATAATTGGCATAGCGGCCAACAATAAAATGGGTTGCCCCAGCTATGCCTAGAAGTAAGAGCGATTTAATAGGTAATTCACTTAGGATACCTAAACTATCTGTCGTTAAACCAACTACAAAAAAAATGGGAACGGCAATTGGAACTGTGATTGCTAGCCCTTGAGCTACAGTGCCCGTCAGTACCCCCCGGCGAGTGGCGACGGCATTAAGACCAAAGGTGGCCGCTGCTAATAGGGCCAAAAATCCACCAAGCATAGTAATGTTTTACTCCCAAAAGATTATAGAATTAAGTGTGGATGTCCTTTGACAGGAATTTGCTAACGCCAATCCGATCTCTCTCGCATCAATTTCAATTTGTCAAGGAAGGTATTATGATGTCTATATGGCTCGAATTAAAATCCACTTGCGAGTTTTTCTTTACGCTTTACTCTTTGGCATGATCGCTTATGGGGTTGTTCAAATTGGTATCGCCTTACATCGGTTTTTTGCTTTCTAGGGCGTTGACTTAGTTCCGAAAAATTCGGAATGGCCACTCGATACAATTACCCCCAAGATGGAATGGGCTTTGATCCGTCGTAACAATTGGTTTTTCTGATAACCTCACTAGGATAACATAATCGTGGAAGCATGGCTTCTATTCTCCCTCGCTGCTGCCTTCTTGCAGAACCTGCGAAACTCCCTTCAGAAGTCGATTAACAGTGTCTTGTCGACATCTGGTGCTGCTTACACACGCTTCGTATTCGGGCTCCCATTAGCAGTTCTCTACTGGATTGTACTTCGCTCATATGACACTCAACCCCTGGATTGGGGAATTGAATTTATGGGTTATGCTGCCTTGGGAGGTGTCGCGCAAGTGTTGGCGATGTGGTTTTTATTACGTTCCTTTGCCTTAAAAAGTTTTGTTGTTGGAACTGCATACTCAAAAACAGAAACGTTCCAAACCGCCATATTCACAATACTTATACTGGGAGAAGCAGTAACGGGTATCACTTTCGTTGCTATTCTTATCAGTTTCATCGGGGTGTGTTTTCTGTCACTTGCTAAAATGACTGTTAACCCACGTGAGTTTCTATTTTCTTGGGCCAATAAGGGGGCCCTGATGGGCCTAGCCAATGGTGTGTTTTTGGGTATTTCTGCCGTCTCCTATCGGGGAGCCGCTCTCTCGCTTGGCGGCGAAAGTGCCCTTTTGGCCGCTTCGGCAACACTATTGGCGGCGCTCATCATCCAAACCGCGGTGTTGACGGCCTATCTTTATTATTGTGAGAAAGGTGAGTTGACGAAGGTTTGGCAAAATAAAGGCAAAGGCGCCCTTGTGGGTTTAGCTAGCATGTTAGGTTCAGTGGGCTGGTTCACGGCCATGACATTACAAAATGCTGCTTACGTCAGGGCCGTGGGACAGGTTGAGTTGATTTTTACCTTTTTGACTTCGACGTTGATCTTTAGAGAAAAAATTACCTCATATGAAATTTTAGGTACTGTCCTCATTGTTGGTGGTATTATGGTCTTATTGTTAGTCTAAGCATGGCTAAATTTTTGTA
>PTLH01000106.1 GCA_002938035.1 Alphaproteobacteria bacterium MarineAlpha3_Bin6 | reverse complement strand
CTCTTCCTCTTCTTCCTCTTCTTCCTCTTCTTCCTCTTCTTCCTCTTCTTCAGGAAACAATAAATCATCCCACGTCAAACCCGAAACAACGACCTGTGCATGCAAATCCCGGGCAGCAGCTACAACCTCATCATCATTCGGATCACCGAGCTTGTTTAACAAATCAATAAATTTCTGCCTATTAAGATTAGCGATCATCGGTCATTCCTTTCAAAATTTACCAGCGGCTATAATCTTTTTGCTCATAACTGTCTAGATGCCAATTTTGCCTTTTGCTCTTCTTTAAATCCTATCAGAGTCCGCCCACCTGTCTCGATAATAGGCCGTTTTATTAAAGTCGGGAATTCTAACATAAGGGTCTTTGCACTATCTGCTGTAAGACCTCCTTTTTTTTCGCTTGAAAGACCCCGCCAAGTCGAACTCCGGCGGTTAAGAATGTTTTCCCATCCAACATCCTTGATCCAGTTGGATAATGTCGATTCCTCAAGTACATTCTTACGATAATCTACGAAATGATATTCAATCTCTTGGTTCCTCAACCAAATCAACGCTTTTCGACATGCATCACAATTTGGTAGGCCAAAAACGACAATCATAATTCAATTAACTTACCACTTTGAAATCAAAACGAAATCGTTTGGCAAGTCACCCGGTAATCTTTTTCTATTTATTTTTCATCAAAGTTTTTTTCACCTTCCTTAAACCGGAAGAAAATTAAGGAGGGTTTCGGCGTTACCTACTGCCTCATCTTGATGGGGAAGTAATTTTTGTTTCAAAGCCGCCTCAGCCGAAAAACTATAGGGGTCAATGACGTCGGTGCGGTTTCCAGACAATTCCTCTAGTACTGCTAAACAATGGAACGGCACCATGTGTGGTGCATAACCACCTTCATGAGTTAAAACTAGTTTTCCGTTGCATAGGTCCGTTGCGGCTTTGCTAATTCTTTGTGCTAACTTGCTAAAGCTTTGACTGGTCAACATCATACGGCCAAGGGGATCATGAAAACCAGCATCAAAGCCACACGGCACAATAATTAATTGTGGGCGATACTGGTTCAACGCTGGTAAAACAACTCTATCGAATGCAGCCAAATAAGCGGCTTCACCACAGCCCGCTGGCAGCGGAATATTTATCGCCGTTCCGACCCCATCCCCAGCTCCATTTTCCCCAATGCTACCGCGACCTGGAGGAAACATATTCTCTTGATGTATAGAAATTGTCAGAGCCCGGGGATCCTCCCAGAACACCGCCTGGGTACCATTTCCATGGTGAACATCCCAATCTACGAAGGCGATACGATCTATATCGTGTTTTGTGAGAGCATACATTCCCGCTAAGGCAGCGTTGCCAAACACACAAAATCCCATAGCCTCGTCCGGTTCGGCATGGTGTCCCGGCGGACGGACTAAAGCATATGCATTATCGACTATCCCATCCAAGACTGCCCCAACCGCACTGAGAGCACCACCAGCCGCTAACAACGCAATATCCAGTCCACCTTGCCCTATTCGCGTAGTCCCTAAACGCCGAGCTAAGTTACCGCCACCTGATTCGCTAACCCTTTTTACTTCTGCCAGATACTCCGGTGTATGAACCATAAGTATATCCGTCTCACTGGCTGGCTCGATCTCGATCATACTCAGATGTGCTGTCAAACCAGATGCATCAAGTAAATTTTTAATTCTCCGTTTCCCCTGTGCATTTTCGGGACTTTCAATTGGTTCAATCCATGGATTGCCTTCCTGAGGGCCAAAGTATAGTCCTGTATCGTGCCACATGCAGCGTTCATCCCATGCCAAACCTGTAACCATTCAAACTGCCCTCAAAAGTCAACTCAGTGGCTTTAATTGTTTCAAAAAAAATAGTTAGGATAGCATCTTGTCTGTTCAAAAGGTTTTATCAAGTAATTAAACAATCAAAAATTACAAAGTCAAAATGCTGACAATACAAACCCCCCATTCCTTAAAAATATACAGGCTTTTACGTCTAAACAATAAAAGATCGTAGTAATGAAGGACCAAAGCTGGCAGGTATTAAAAATTATGCCTAAACTCAGTTAGGAATTACGAATCAAGGATCGCAAGGATTTTATTAACCCAAACAACCATTAATTTCCGCAGATTAATCGTTAGGTTTTATAGTAAGGTTTATAACGACCAATATTTATGTGTAGACGGTGAAATTCTTAAAGATCCACGTTCAAGAATTTACGGATAAAAGGTTGAGCTATTCTAGGCAAAAAGCTTTTGAAATCTAACGGAGCATCCGTCACTGCAAGACAAACACAGTCTTCAACCATGCCAGCAACAGGTTGGTGGACGGTATCCTGATCTACATCCTGCACATCACCTCGAGAAATACTTCCGAACTCATCTTTAAAGCGACCCACTAAGACAAGTGTCATTTCCCGTCCATTATGACCATGTTCAGGCACGGATCTACCCACAGGAATTTTAAGCAGATGAGCTTGACCCAAATCATTTGCCAATTCTAATGAGACTGTCGACCAATTCCTTTTCCGGCACCAGTAACCCACGCGATACGTGTTACTCTTTGCTCCTCAATTGTTGGTGTTAGTATTGATTTCGACGCCACATTCAACACAATTATATTAGCGTCATTTGATCACCGACGCGAAGTGGCGGCTTAAAAAGAGAACAGTTAAAATCCCATTTTTCATCACGTTGATTAAGTTTCAAGCGCCGACAGGCCAACTTATATCGCTTATTTAGGATCTCAGCATAAGGCCCTGTCCCCCGCATTCTAACGCCAAAACCAGCCGTATTTAGGCTCCCCTCACGACATTGGCGGATCAAGCTTAGCACCCTATTTTCACGGTCAGGAAAATGAACCCTTAGCCAATCTCTGAAAAGTTCTTTTAGCTCAAATGGTAGGCGCAACAAAAGATATCCAGCCTGAACCGCGCCAACCTTAGCAGAGGCTTCAAGGATAGCCTCTAACTCGTTGTCATTAATGGCCGGGATCATGGGGGACGCCAGAACGCCAGTAGGCACTCCTGCCTCGTTCAACATTTTTAAGGTAGCCAACCTATTGGCCGGTCGGCTTGCACGGGGTTCCATTGAACGGGCGAGATTGGGATCCAGGGTAGTAACAGATATCATCACATGGACTAAAGATTTTTGCCCCATAGGCGCCAATATATCCAAGTCATTCAAAATTCTTGACGACTTAGTGATAATAGAAACTGGGTGGTTATAGGCTGAAAGCACCTCCAAAATCGATCGGGTTATCTTAAGCTCTTTCTCCGCTGGTTGATAAGCATCGGTATTAACGCCTAGTGCGATCGGCTTGCACTCGTAACCCTGTCGACGTAGTTCCCTCTCAAGCAGCACTGCGGCATTCTCTTTAAAGAAAATTTTCGTCTCAAAATCTAGACCAGGTGACAAACCCAAATAACTGTGAGTGGGACGGGCATAACAATAAATGCAACCGTGTTCACAGCCCTTATAGGGATTAATAGATCTATCGAATGGAATATCTGGCGAAGTATTATGTGAGATAATGGTTTTGGAAGTGTCTGGCCTTAACTGCGTTTCAAACTTGGCAAGAAGGTCGTCTTCTAGATTCCACCAACCATCGTCCTCTGGGACCCGCTCTTCATTATCAAGTCTATTTTTTAGATTACTTACAGCACCCCGCCCCTTTTGAGCTTTATTTGGACGATTATTGAACATGGTTAAATTATTTTTAAATCTCGCGATCCTTGAGCACAAAAGACAGTTAAACTGTAACACTATTTATCGTAAAAAAAGCTTTTTTAATAAAGATACTTTTATTACTTAATGGGAAGGTTAAAAATCACATACTGTCCTTAGGTTAGCCCTATTTCCTGAAAACCAACTCACACGTAACGGTATTGGTCAGTTCTGAAACTTAGCTCTGGTTTTTCTTGATCTGAAATTTTGCAAGCATATTTGTTTTGCGCTGCTTCACAGAATACAAAATTTTGGTATTACTCTTTGCCGGATTCAGTAAATCCTTCGTCATGTCGCCTTTCTGAGCAAAAGGGGCCAGTTCACCCGTTTCCATTCTTTAGAATTACACTAGGAACATATCCAGAAATTTATCTGGCTATTTCTCCATCAGGCGCGGCATTAGCTCAACGAAGTTACATGGCTGAAACCTGTAGTCGAGTTGATGCACTAAAATATCGTCCCAAGCATCTCGACAAGCGCCAGGACTACCTGGCAAAGCAAAAATATAGGTGCCACCGGCGACACCAGCGGTTGCCCGGGACTGAATTGTGGACGTCCCAATTTTGTCATAACTAAGCATGCGGAATAATTCGCCAAACCCGGGAATTTCCTTATCGAAAACCTCTTGAAAGGCCTCAGGTGTTACATCTCGCCCCGTTACTCCAGTACCACCCGTTGCAAGTACCACATCAATCTCTCTGTCATTGATCAAAGATTTAAGTTTCCGAACTATAGTGGCCTGATCATCAACCACGATTGCCCGCAAAGCTACATTATGGCCAGCGGCCTTTATACGGTCATCAAGCAAATCACCAGACTTATCATTTGCTGGGGTCCGTGTGTCAGACACGGTTACAACCGCAATATTAACCGGCAAAAAGTTTCTTTCGTCACTCATGGTTTTTAACCAGTCGATTTTTTATTTTGGGGTACCTTCGGCCAACTCGACTGCATCCAAGCGCTCGGAGTGGTAGATAGGCCAATTTCCGGCTGCTAACTCACCAAGAGTATTTGTTGATTGATTGAACCGGCCTCTGTAAATCCAATAATTGGCTACGACACGTTCTATAAAAATACGGGTTTCCTTTGATGGTATACTCTCGATAAATAGCAGTGGGTCATTATTATATTTTACTTTACGGTTCCACTTATTAAGGTTACCTGGCCCAGCGTTCCACGCTGTCACCATGCGAAACAAATTGCCCTTAATACCCTTATCCTTCAATAAAATATCAATGTAGCGCTGACCGAGGGTAATATTGGTACCGGGATCAAAAAGCGATTTTCTCTTACTGCCTCTATACCTTCTATCTCTTGCAACAAAACTTGCCGTACCCGGCATCAATTGCATAAGGCCGCGCGCACCACGCGGGCTTTTAGCCTTCGGATTAAAACCCGACTCCTGCCTTACAATAGCCAATATTAGTTCCCTATCGATAAATTCCTTCGTACCCATCTTAAGGGTTGGCGCCGGATAGGCTGTGCTATCATATAATGTCGACCCTGAACCAACCAACATCGTGCCAAGTCTCATTGCCAGAGACGGCATCTCCGCTCGATCGGCGATCGCCAACATTGCCCGCGCCAGCTCTGGCTTAGCGGTGGAAAAGATAATTCCTAATTCTCTTTCAGCGAGACGATCCTCACCGACTTGTATCAATGTTACGGCCCGACGACCACCCGGTGCCGCGGCTAATTCGGCAACAATCTCCTTAGCTAGCGGCGGTGGGGTCCAATTGTACTCCACTTTTTTACCTAAAATATGGCTCGCTAAAATCCCATAAAATGTCCGGGGATACTCAGCCGCAACTTGGAGATATTTGCTGAAATCCTGGGGCCGCCGCATCTTAATAGTGGCCCTTGACGCCCAGAAAGCCCCAGCCGAAATTAACCAGGAAGAGGCGTAAGATGAGCTAAAAACTAGTTTAAACTGGTCACGTGCTACCTTAAACTTACCGAGCCTCCACGCTGCGAGCCCCGCCGTCCAATGAGCTTCCGGCAGGTATTTTCCTGAACGTTTTATCGCCTTCCAAGCCCAGTTAAAAGCCCAATCGTCACGTCCAGCGGCATAATAACCAGCAGCTAAACGGGCCCTGGCTTTATCCAGTTGCCAAGGGTGAAAAAGGTTTTTAACTCGTTTTTGACCTATTAAATTTTTAAAGGCTAACGTCCAGCCTTTTCGCAGATAATGACGTAGGCGACGCTCATATCCAAGCATCTCCCTACGTTCAACGTTCGATAATTTCTTAGCACGGCTATAAACCAAATTTCCGCTTCGTTGACCACGGCTGACGTTTTTTACTCTATCCCTTGACGGGGGTTTAGGAAATGTCCAATTGACTGGCCGACGCTTTAGAGCAAGTTTATACATTTGCACTGCTTCGGGATGGTCAGCATATTTCTCCATCCACGCCTTTAATTCTCCATATTTTGTGCGATACTTATTGGGATGTAGATAACGCTTCGCCAATACATGTCCCATTAGAATCGAATTTTCGAGCGATAAGATAATGCGGTCTGCGAGACCCCAATCCCCTTCTCTTTGAACGCGAAAGATCACACGATAGCGGCTTACATCGGATGCGGACAAAATTACGGGAATGACGCCATTAGTCCAACGTGGTTTTCTTTCACCATCCTTAAGATACTTCTCAATATCCAAAGTCATGACATACTTGGGTTTAATGCCAGGCACTGCCGACAGTTTCTGTGCAGGATTGAAGCCCTGCTTAGGTGCGCCAACCGCGATCCCCTTGGAGAGGAAAGTCGAGGCAACAACTGCCGCAGCAAACTGTAATGTCAAGCTCGAACGATACTGCATGAAAACTAAATTAGGGGGTAACCCTCAAAATTTCTTGGTGCCATCTAAACCATAGGCGAGCTATTCTCCTCAGGCAACACAAAGAAAACCAAATGCGGAAATATTACAGTCAAACACCGGACTTCCTAATCTGGTAATTCCAGCAACTTATCCTTTATTGAAATAAGATCCTGCCACGTTTTACGTTTATGGCCGGGAGAGCGTAGGAGGTAAGCAGGATGAAAAAATGGAATTGTAGCAATGGGAGTTAACAGATTTTTACTCTGATATGTATGCCATTGACCACGCAGCCGAGTGATCCCTTCCTGCACTCCAAGTATCGTCTTAGCAGCCGGGCCACCCAATGGTACTAGAATATCAGGGTTCACCAACTCAATATGCCGTTCAAGGAAGGGTAGACACACTGCTATCTCGCTACTCGCCGGGTTACGGTTGCCAGGTGGTCGCCAGAATAAAATGTTGGTTATGTAAAGACTATTTCGGTCAAGTCCAATTGAGTTAACCATTTTGTTAAACAGTTTACCACTTGCGCCGACAAACGGCTTTCCCTGTCGGTCTTCATCAGCCCCAGGAGCTTCTCCCACGAACATTATACGTGCTTGCGGATTGCCGTCCGCAAAGACCGTATTGGTGGCCGTTTTCTTTAATGTGCATCCTTCGAAAGCACGCACGGCCACCTCTAATTCCTCAAGGGTAGAACACGCC
>PTLH01000105.1 GCA_002938035.1 Alphaproteobacteria bacterium MarineAlpha3_Bin6 | reverse complement strand
TATTAGAAGCCTATACAGGCAGCGGCGAAACGACGAAATCCGAAATGGTAAAGAAGGACCCAGTACGTCCCTACCAGATCCTGACCGTGGCTTTGAGTTGGCCAGACCCAACACTACGAAATAAACTAAGGCACCGTTGGCTAAAATGAAACCTGCGACACGCGCGATAACTACCTTAGTAACTTTGTCTATCTTATTGATTTCGGTGCATTATGCTTCTGTACGTGCCGACGATTTCACTAATGGCGCCGAGCAATTTATAAAATCGCTAGCTGACGACGCTACCTCATCACTCACCAATGAAACACTCTCAGAAAAAGAGCGCCAAAAACAGTTTCGTGGGCTGCTTAATAGCTACTTTGATATTAACGGAATAGGGAAGTGGGTTCTCGGCCGATACTGGCGTAAAACATCCAAAAATGAGCGGTTAGAGTATCTAGTTCTTTTTGAGAATCTAGTTGTCGGCACGTACGCAAATAGGTTCAATAAGTATAAGAAAGAAAAACTAACTGTTAAGGGTTCTTCAAGACGCGGTAAATTTGCTTTGGTAAAATCCCAAATCAATGGAGGCAAGCAAAAACCCATACGCATAGAATGGCGAGTAACACGCCCGAATGTTAATTACAAGATTTTCGATATTGTTATAGAAGGGGTCAGCATGATTCGAACACAGCGTTCCGAGTTTAGTTCTGTTATCCGACGCAACGGGGGGAAAGTTTCCGATCTATTGGCTGCGCTCCGAAAAAAAACGACCAAATGGAACCAGAAATAGAATTGTACAAAACAGCAATGAATAACTTGGATTTTTAACTTTTGGTAAGAGGTTTATATTTGACACGGTGGGGCTGAGCAGCTTCCGGGCCCAACCTTCTTTTCCAGTCCTTCTCATAGTCATCGTAATTACCTTCAAACCATACCACGCGACTTCCTCCTTCGAATGCCAGAATGTGAGTTGCGATGCGGTCTAAAAACCAACGATCATGGCTTATAACGACGGCACAACCTGGAAAATCAATAAGGGCTTCTTCTAAAGCCCTTAAGGTATCTACATCGAGGTCATTGGTAGGTTCATCCAGCAGGATGACATTTGCACCGAACTTAAGCACTTTTGCCAAGTGTACACGATTTCTCTCACCCCCCGAAAGTTGACCAACTTTTTTTTGTTGATCTGCGCCTTTGAAATTAAATTGCGAGACATACGCACGGCTCTGCATAGTGCGATAACCCAGTTCCACTTCATCCAAGCCTTCCGAGATTTCTTCCCACACCGTTTTGTCGGGATCAAGCTCTGCCCGGGATTGGTCCACATATCCTAAAGATACGGTATCTCCGAGGCTAATTGATCCGGTATCCGGGGTATCCTGACCCGCAATCATACGAAATAAAGTTGTCTTTCCTGTTCCGTTGGCACCAATGACGCCGACTATTCCCCCCGGAGGCAATTTAAAGGAGAGGTCATCAATAAGCAGCTTTTCTTCAAAACCTTTTCGAAGTCCCTTCGCTTCAATTACCAAATTTCCAAGACGAGGTCCGATAGGCACGTTGATCTGGGCCGTATCAGGCGATTTTTCTTTTGCCTCTGCGAGTAACGTCTCATAAGCTGAAATCCGCGCCTTACTTTTATCCTGCCGGGCGCGCGGAGACTGCCTAATCCATTCCAGTTCACTGGCCAATGTTCGCTGACGAGCCTTCTCTTGTTTTCCTTCCTGCTCAAGCCGTTTTTGTTTTTGCTCTAACCAGGAAGTGTAATTTCCTTCGTATGGAATTCCGTGCCCCCGATCCAACTCCAATATCCATCCGGCGACATTATCCAAGAAATATCTGTCGTGGGTAATGGCAACGACAGTTCCTTCGTAGTCCTTTAGAAACCGCTCTAACCAGGCGACAGATTCTGCGTCCAAATGATTTGTAGGCTCGTCGAGTAACAAGAGATCCGGTTGTTGTAGAAGGAGTTGGCATAGGGCCACCCTTCTTCGTTCGCCCCCAGAAAGTTTAGTAACATCGGCGTTTCCTGGTGGGCAACGGAGAGCATCCATAGCTATTTCAATAGTACGTTCCAATTCCCAACCGCCGACCGCATCAATTTTTTCCTGAAGTTCTCCCTGTTCCTCAAGCAGATTATTCATTTCATCGTCTTCAAGGGGTTCGGCAAATCTGGTACTAACATCATTGAAACGATCAATTAAAGCCTTTACCTCGCCTACGCCTTTCATAATGTTACCCTCAACGTCTTTAGACGAGTCTAACTCAGGCTCTTGCTCCAGATACCCGACGCTAACTCCATCTGCCGACCATGCTTCTCCATTAAATTCCGTTTCAATTCCCGCCATGATTTTGAGAAGGGTCGACTTGCCGGCACCGTTGACACCCAACACCCCAATTTTAGCACCAGGGAAAAACGACAAGGAGACGTTCTTGAAAAGTTCCCGTCCACTCGAAAATCTCTTACTTAATTGGTTCATTACGTAGATGTATTGATATGACGCCAAGGGGGGCCTCCAGGCTATAGTTTATATTTGGGCGGGGGATTTTGGTTATTTAAACCACGTGGAGCTACTATGCAATCAAGGTGCTTTAGAGAATTACCTTGGTAGGCTATAGCCTGGCTCTTGAACAAAGGAAGTATCGGTTAAGCTTTTGAGAAAACTGACAACCTCTCGTTTTTCTGTCGGTGATAGCAAAAAACCCCTAACAAATGAACTTTTGAAGGGGTTCCTTGCCCCATCGCCGGCTAGAGCGCCCTTTTCTATTTTTCTTCCTCCCCTAGAATAGAATTCCAGAACCTCATCAAGGGTATCTATACTGCCATCATGCATGTAAGGAGCTGTTAAGGCTATATTTCTGAGACTGGGAGTCCTAAAACGCCCCATATCATCGGATCTCCCTGTGTGCTTGTGCAAGCCTGTATTCGTGACTGGATAACCACCATTTCCCGACAAATTGTAGAGACCGGTATTATGAAATGCTATCTCTTCAAAGGGGAGACCACTATAGCTGTAGCTATCCGTAAAAAAAAGCGCCTGATGACATTGAAAACAGTTTAACCGCTCACTGAAAAATAATTTTTCACCATTTTTAGCAGATGTTGAAATTGCACTCTCATCTTCACTGTAACGATATTGATCATACGGTGAAGAAAATGACACGAGAGTTCTCTGAAAAGCCGCCAAAGATTTCGCTACATTCTTGATACTCACTTTAACCTTACTTTCGGAGAATGATGTCCTAAAGCTCATATTATAAACAGGATCTGACTCTAAAAATTCAACAATCCTCAAACCCTGACCATTCATTCCCATTTCGACCGGATCAACACCGAATAAAGGAGTTAACGGGTGATCTTCGAGGCGTCTTGCGTTTGGATCTGACCAAGTAAGAATTGCACTGTAGGCTACATTAGTAAGGGTGGGGGTATTCTTACTATGTTTTTCCCTTGTTGCACCAATTGCTACTCTCTTTCCATCTGTAAATGCTTTCTCTTGTTGGTGACATGTTCCGCAAGACATAGTCTTGTTGATAGATAAGTTCTTCTCGTAAAAAAGACGTCGCCCAAGATCTACTTTGGCAACAGACATCAGATTATCTGCCGGAACAATCGGAGTTGGTACCCACGATGGCAAGTTCCATATGAAGTTGTTCTGGGCTGAACCATTATGAGCATAAAGGCAAATTAGCAAAAAAATGAGGTTTGCCAATTTCCGTTTACAAGATTGCCATCGGAATGCTCTGACCTTTTTGGTCATGCCAATTAAAATCCCATCCACCTATTTAAATTACTTCAGTAAAAAAATATCAGGTATTTTCATCCAATGAGTAACCGCCACCTCTCACGGTTCTGATCAAATTTTGACTATCGTTCCCATTCAGTTCTTTACGCAAACGCCTGATATGGGCATCTACTGTACGCTCTTCTACGTAGCTATCATGACCCCAAACACGGTCCAGTAACTGTTCCCTGGAATAAACTCGCGTAGGTCGTTCCAACAAAACTCCTAACAGAAAAAAGGCTGTCCTTTGTAACACCCCGGTGACTTATTGCATCGAGTGAATTACGTTAATCATCGTATAATTATGATACAGGTCATCCATCAACTCCTCAATTTTAGCTGTAGCTACGGGATCCAATCCTGCAGCAGGTCGTGAGTCTCTTTTATCCCACCGTTTTCATCACGGTATTTAAAAGAGCGTCACTAAACCGAAAAATATCAGTCCCGACAAAATTGCCGCGGATGGAACGGTTATCACCCAAGCTGCAACAATAGTCATCAAATGGCGACGCCGTACAAGCTTGCGCTTTACGGTTTTTTCAAAAATCGTCGGAGATGGTGCTACATTCATAGAAGAAACGTTATTTCCTGTCGCTCCTTTCATGAGTTTACTTTTTCCATAATTCGCTATGAATTCGCGCAGAAACCCAACACCGAAAACCGCACCAATAGCAATATGGGTGGAACTAACGGGCAATCCAAGGGTGGATGCTATAATGACAGTAATAGCTGCAGACAAGGCCACACAAAAGGCACGAACCCGGTTAAGTTTAGTGATGCGCTCGCCGACGATTTCAATGATCTTTGGTCCGTACAGTACGAGACCCACAGAAATACCAATAGCACCAACAACCAACACCCAAAGCGGTAATGTAACTTTTGCTGCTACGGACCCAGTTGTCACGGCATTGACTATGGCCGCCAATGGACCAACAGCGTTAGCAACATCATTAGCTCCGTGAGCAAAGGACAATAAAGCTGCGGCGCAGATTAATGGAATAGTGAAAAGATCACTGACAGATTTACGCCGGTTATCCAGTTTTGAGGCCGCTTTAACCACGGCAGGTTTAACAAGGCCATAAGCAATTATGAATGCACCGGCCCCAATGGCCAATGCTAATTCTATATCCGGCTTCCATATTCTCTTAAGTCCTTTGGTCATTAGATATATGGAAAAAACTCCAACCAAAATAGCCACTAATACTGGCACCCATTTTTTTGACGCCGCAATTTTATCTTCTTTGTACAAGATGAAGTATTTGGCAAATGCAAGAAAAATAGCGGCTATCAATCCTCCTAACACTGGTGAGATCACCCAACTGGCTGCTATCGCCCCCATAACCGGCCAATTGACTGCGGCAAAACCAGCAGCGGCAATGCCAGCACCCATTACTCCGCCCACGATTGAATGTGTCGTGGACACCGGTGCACCAATCCATGTTGCGAGGTTTACCCATATTGCAGCCGATAAAAGTGCCGCCATCATGGTCCAGATAAAGACACTTCTATTAGCCACTGCATTCGGGTCGATAATGTTTTTAGAAATAGTAGTTACGACATCGCCTCCGGCGAAAATAGCTCCGGAAGCCTCAAATATTGCAGCGATAACCAAGGCACCAACCAAGGTGATCGCTTTTGAACCTACGGCTGGTCCTACATTATTGGCAACATCATTAGCCCCAATATTCAAGGCCATATAACCGCCTATAATAGCCGCGGCAATTAGGATAGCACCCTCATCAATACCGGAGCTTTGAAAACTTGCAAAAATCCAAACGGCGAACAGAAACAAAACGCCTAAGCCAAGATTTACGTTGCGGCGGCTTACCTTCACAGCCGCTTTTTCTAGTTGAATAATACGCCTAAGGTCTTTATCGACGGTGGTTTTTGCCATGGGTTAAATCTCGTTTGGTAAAAAGTTATCTTTTCTGATTAGGTAACCTAATTCCATCGAATGAGCGCCAATGACCAGCCTTGGACTGATATGCCATTAACATTACAGTTTTATGACGGTGTATTAGTAGCACTCTCACCAATTAATTTCCTACTCAAATCGCATTTCCTACCCACTTAACACTTTATTGCAATCTTATGGAAACCGTAACACGCCCAACTATTTGCCGCACCATCATGGCTAAAAATTTTCATCATAGTGTCTAGAAATTATCAAAATACCGCCCGTTGATTGATTGGAGATTGGGTTGTTGTATATACTGTGCATCAGTCTAAAAGTAATGTCAGAGGTGTTTTCGGTTGCCGGAAATAGATCCCGCAAATACAAATGATTCCTGATCAGTTGTCTCAATAGCTCCCGGCCGTACCTCTCTCACCTTCTGAATTGCTGGTTCAGGATTCCAGCCAAGCTCAACCAAAATTCGAGCAGCGATCATTCCTGATCTACCTAAACCACCTCTGCAGTGAATAAGAACATTACCGCCGCAAATAATCGTTGAACAAAGACCCGCACTAATCTCACTCCACGTATCTTTAATTCTTTTATCAGGAATGCACATATCTTGGATTGGGAAGTGATACCATTGAATTTGATGGCGGGTCATTACTTCCCCAATATTGGCCACACCAAATCTTTCAAGTTCTTTTGTGTCCATTAACGTCAAAGCCGCATTTGCTTTCCACGATAAAATAGTTTGCACATCTTGCTCCAAATCACGATCCTGGCGGTTAGCAAGAGAGGAAGCATCTTTGATACCAGGGCAAATGCAAATCCCCAGTTTACCCGCTTTTGCATTAACCTTAATTTGTGCAATTTTTAGCGGGTTACAATCACGCGCAAACATCAAGAAAACCTTTAAATAATTTTACCTGCAGTTTAACGATTGGTATCACTGGCCAATCGTTTCCACCAACTGTATTTAGACTACTTCTGAAAGAATATTAACAGGGGAAGATTAATGCATCACTGGTTATTTCTTAGCGGCGCTATCTTACTTGAGGTCGCCGGCACAATCTCAATGAAGCTATCAGAGGGCTTTACTCGGCCTATTCCATCAGTACTTATCTTCGTGTTTTATATAATTTCATTTGTTGCTCTTACTTTTGCCATTGAAAAAATCGAGGTTAGTACAGCGTATACAATTTGGGCAGGAGTAGGCACCGCTCTTATTGCAATCATAGGCCTTGTCTATTTTGGAGAACCTGCCACAGCAATAAAATTCATCAGTATTATTTTAATAATAATTGGTGTTATCGGTTTAAGCCAAGATGCGTTTAAATTTAAATAAAGTTGGACACGTTCTTTTGTTTTACCATAGGGGAACGGTTAAATGTTGGTTTTAAAAAAATTTTAAATCCAGCGGGGAGTGTATACCTCGACAGACTTATATTGATCCGGCATCTCTAAAGGATAAGCAAGTTCATTCGCTGCATGACGTGCCCAATAGGGATCAAATAGGTGCATTCGAGCAATTACACATATATCAGCCCGCCCTCCAGCTATGATGGAATTAGCGTCTGCATATGACTGAATATTTCCTACGGTCATGGTAGGGACCTCAGCTTCTAAACGCACTTTCTCTGAGAAAGGAACCTGAAACAGCCGGCCATAAATTGGCTCTTCTTCTACCACCACCTGCCCCGAAGAGACATCCATAATATCACATCCTACCGCCTTAAATGCCTTTGCCACCTCGACTGCATCTTCTGGTACAAATCCCCCTTCAATCCAATCATTCGCAGAGATACGAACCGAAATAGGTTTTTCATCAGGCCATGCTGAACGCAAGGCCAAATAAACCTCGAGAGGAAAGCGCATCCGGTTCTCGATGCTGCCGCCATACGCATCTTCCCGATGATTGGTTTTAGGGGAT
>PTLH01000104.1 GCA_002938035.1 Alphaproteobacteria bacterium MarineAlpha3_Bin6 | reverse complement strand
AGAGCTCAGCAGATGAAAAGCCTGCGGAGGGTTCGGCAGATGACTCGGCAGGAGAGAGCTCAGCAGATGAAAAGCCTGCTGAAGAAGGAGCGGAGAAAAACGATAATAAGGAGTAATACAGAAATAATATTGTTTACCGATTACTATGGCAGCTTCAGACAATCCAGTTGACCGATCAAAAGTGAAGGTTTGTGTGGGCACAGTATCGGGTCCTAAAGGACTTGATGGAAGCTTAAGGATAAGGAGTTATACTACGCAGCCTGAAGATATAACTTCCTATGGACCTGTTAGTGATAAGACGGGAAAGAATCTGTATGATATCCATATACTCCAGTCTACAAAAAAGGGATTGGTGGTTAAAATTAGCGGGATCGAAGACCGAGATGCCGCTGAGGCGATAAAAGGTTTGGATTTATATGTGTCGCGAGGTTTGCTGCCTGAGTTGGATGAAGGTGAGTTTTATTTTTCTGATCTGATTGGACTAGATGCTGTAAATTTGAATGGATCTTTGATTGGTAAGGTGAAATCGGTGGATAATTTTGGTGCAGGCAACGTAATGGAGTTAGAGATGCGGGATGGAAATTTCCGCAGTCTGCCTTTTTCACTGGACGTTGTCCCGGTTGTAGATATTGCAGGAGGTCGCGTTGTGGTCAAACCACCGACCGAATTAGATATAGAAGATGCGGCAGACGCGATGGAAACAGGTTAATGGGTTCAAACACTGCTATTTGGACTGCAAAGGTCCTTACATTGTTCCCGGAAATGTTTCCGGGTCCATTAGGTTGTTCCCTTGCGGGGAAGGCCCTTGATGAGGGTGTCTGGGCACTAGAAACGCTGGATATCCGGTCCTTTGCAGACGGGAACCATCATGTTGTAGATGACACACCATTTGGCGGCGGTGCAGGAATGATTATGCGAGCGGACGTAATAGATAGAGCTCTAGATTATGTTTCAGAGTCATTCAGTCAAATAAGTTTGCCTATCTTATATCTAACTCCACGAGGGGCACCTCTGACACAGCTCAGAGTAAGAGATCTGGCTGCGGGTAGCGGCGTTGTGGTAGTTTGTGGGCGATATGAGGGTATTGACGAACGCGCAATTGATGCCTGGAATATGGAAGAAATTAGTCTTGGGGATTATATTTTGTCAGGTGGTGAACCCGCAGCTATCAGCTTAATTGACGCCAGCGTTCGCTTGTTACCAGGTGTCATGGGTAGTAATTTGAGCCAAAATGAAGAGAGTTTTGAGAGAGGTTTATTGGAATACCCTCAATATACCCGGCCCCGTATCTGGCGGGAACGAACGGTGCCAGATGTTCTGCTGTCCGGTCATCATGATAAAGTTCGAGCTTGGCGGCAAATGGAGTCTGAAAAAATAACACGTGCACGGCGGCCTGATCTTTGGGATCTTTATGCCGCCAACAGGACCTGATCGTCCGGACCTCAACAAGGAAAGAAACCATGAATACCATACAAGAAATAGAACAAGAGCAGGTTGCAAAACTGACAGAGAAAAAATCGATACCGAAGTTTTCACCGGGCGATACTATAAGGGTAAATGTAAAAGTCGTTGAAGGTGCCCGGGAGCGGATCCAGGCTTTTGAGGGGATGTGTATCGGCCGTAAAAATAATGGACTTCACTCGTCCTTCACTGTTAGGAAGCTTTCCTATGGTGAAGGCGTTGAACGAGTTTTTCCGGTTTATTCACCCAATGTCGAGAGTATCGAGGTAATCCGCCGAGGTGATGTCCGAAGAGCAAAATTGTATTATCTGCGAGGTCGTCAAGGGAAACGGGCCCGTGTCGCGGAGCGGACCGATGGTTATGCCGCTAAACTTAGCGCCGCGGAACGGCAACAGGCAGCTGATCTAAAGCTTGCAGCCAACGCCGCACAGGCGGATGCAATGGGGCTAGAGGATTCAATTGCTGAAGATACAGTCGCCGATAAAGTTGACGAAGAAACGTCGTCTATGGAATTGAATGAGACAACAGAAAAAAAATTATTGGAGGACGGTGTCGATAAGATAGACGTCTCTAGTGCCGACAAAAAAGATTAGTAGCCTTTATAGATGGTTATGAGGAGGTAAAGCATGAATGGACCGACCACCCTTTACGACAAAATCTGGGAATCTCATTTGGTGGACGCGCGCGATGACGGCACTTGCTTGCTCTATATTGACCGCCATCTAGTCCATGAGGTTACTAGTCCTCAAGCGTTTGAAGGATTGCGCAACACCAAAAGAAGTGTACGTCGTCCGGATCTGACGCTAGCTGTTGCCGATCATAATGTCCCGACATCGGATCGTTCCATAGGTATTGAAGATGAAGAGTCCCGAATTCAGATCGAAACACTCGACCAAAATTGTGCTGACTTCGGGGTAGAGCTATACGATATGCATGACATCCGCCAAGGTATTTGCCATGTGATTGGACCGGAGCAGGGTTTTACTCTTCCAGGAACCACTATGGTTTGTGGTGACTCCCATACGGCCACCCACGGCGCTTTTGGATGCCTAGCCTTTGGTATAGGTACGTCGGAGGTAGAACATGTACTTGCTACCCAGACAATGATCCAAACCAAGGCAAAGAATATGAGGGTGACGGTCGAAGGCGAATTGCCGGTAGGAGTAACTGCAAAAGATATGATCCTTGCGATTATTGGGGAGATTGGGACGGCTGGGGGTACGGGATGTGTTGTCGAGTTTGCCGGTGAGGCTGTCCGCTCCCTCTCTGTTGAAGGCCGTATGACCATGTGTAATATGACCATAGAGGCTGGTGCTAGGGCCGGGCTTATTGCTCCCGATGAAAAAACGTTCGAATACCTTAAGGGAAGACCTAAATCACCAAAAGGTTTCACTTGGGAAGCTTCTGTGGAGTGTTGGAAAACTCTTAAAACGGATAATGACGCAAGCTTTGACATTGAAGTCACTCTCCAAGGGGGTGATATAATCCCGCAAGTAACGTGGGGAACAAGCCCGGAAGATGTGCTCCCGATTACGGAGCGAGTGCCTCACCCCGCCGATGAGACTGATCCAAACCGCAGGAATAAAATGGAACGCTCACTGGAGTATATGGGTTTGGAGCCAGGTTTACCTTTGAAAGAAATTAGAATAGATCGAATGTTTATCGGCTCCTGCACTAATAGTCGTATTGAGGATTTGCGTGCAGCAGCCCAAGTTGCGGACGGCCGAAAGGTTGCGGACCATGTTTCTGCCATGGTCGTTCCAGGGTCTGGATTAGTTAAGGAACAGGCCGAACAAGAGGGTCTCGATAAAGTTTTCATTGAAGCGGGGTTTGATTGGAGGGAGCCTGGATGTTCCATGTGTCTGGGAATGAATGCAGATAAACTCGAGCCGGGCGAGCGGTCAGCCTCCACGTCCAACCGCAACTTCGAAGGTCGACAGGGACCGGGTGGGCGAACGCATCTGTTAAGCCCAGCTATGGCCGCAGCGGCAGCCATAAAGGGGTATTTGACCGATGTGCGTGACCTTGGCGTTGATTAAAACAAAGGTGAAATCATGCAAAAATTCGATAAGCTGACGGCTGTTGCAGCACCTCTACCAATTATCAATGTCGACACTGACATGATAATCCCTGCTCGGTTTCTAAAGACTATCAAACGTACAGGGCTTGGCAAAAGTTTGTTCTACACGCTTCGCTTTGATGAAAACGGCAATGAACGGGAAGATTTTGTGTTGAACAAAACAGCTTATAAAAACGCCGAGATATTGGTTGCAGGTGATAACTTTGGTTGTGGATCCTCTCGGGAGCATGCTCCCTGGGCTCTGGAAGACTTTGGTATCCGCTGTGTTATCTCTTCGAGCTTTGCGGACATCTTTTATAACAACAGTTTCAAAAATGGAATTTTGTTAATCAAATTACCGCAAGAAGATGTTGATAAATTAATGGAAGGTGCAGAGCGAGGCTCTAATTCCACTATTACCGTTGACCTCGATGCTCAGAAAGTCACTGGGCCAGATGGTGACGTGATTGAGTTCGATATTGACCCGTACAAAAAACATTGTCTATTGAACGGACTCGACGATATTGGTTTGACGATGCAAAAAGAAGGTAAAATTCATGCTTTTGAGGAAAGACTAAAGGTCACTCAACCATGGGCATGATTTGTGATTTTTCTAACAAGGGCGAATGAAGTGGCCGCAAACAAAAAACTACTCTTGTTACCTGGTGACGGTATAGGCCCTGAAGTTATTGCTGAAGTTCGTCGGGTCGTTGACTGGATGGGCCAGCGGCGCTCGGTTAGATTTGATGTGAAAGAAGGATTGATTGGTGGTGCTGCCATTGATGCCACGGGGCATCCGTTGCCGGATGAGACACTTTCTGCAGCAAAGAATTCCGATGCTATCTTATTGGGTGCGGTGGGGGGACCTAAGTGGGGATCACTCCCTTTTAATCTACAACCGGAACGTGGTCTTCTTGGAATTCGCAAAGAGCTGGGTTTGTTCGCTAATTTGCGACCGGCTCTAGTTTTTGATGCTTTGGCGAATGCTTCAACCCTCAAGGAAGAGGTGGTGAGGGGCCTTGATATCATGATAGTTCGAGAGCTTACGGGGGGTATTTATTTTGGCGAACCTCGGGGGATTGAAGATAAACCAGACGGCACACGTAAAGGCGTAAATACACTCACATATACATCACCTGAGGTACATCGGATTGGTAGAACGGCGTTTGACTTGGCGCAAAAGCGGAAAAAGAGGGTATGTTCAATTGATAAAGCAAATGTCTTAGAGACAACTGTTATGTGGCGGGAAGAGATGGAACTTATCAAGAGTGAATTTCCTGATGTAGAACTTAGTCATATGTATGTTGATAACGCGGCCATGCAGTTGGTTAGGAATCCGAAACAATTTGATGTGGTGGTCACCACGAATATGTTTGGCGATATATTGTCAGATTGTGCAGCAATGCTGACAGGATCTCTTGGTATGTTACCGTCGGCTTCGTTAGGTGAGGCAGATCCTTCTGGTCGCTGTCCCGCTCTTTATGAGCCGGTTCACGGCAGCGCACCTGATATTGCAGGTCAAGGGATTGCAAACCCGTTGGCCACGATACTAAGCTTTTCCATGCTTCTTCGCTATTCTTTCGACATTGATGAAGACGCAGATATGATTGAACAGGCGGTCAAAAATGTTCTTGATAGTGGAATGCGGACTGAAGACATCATGGAAACCGGCAGGACCAAGGTGTCTACCGGTGAGATGGGTGAGGCTGTTTTGAAAGAACTGGATAAACTCGTCGCTTGAAACGTGTTGAGCCTAGTCAAAATACTTGATTAGAAACTCAAAAGCGTGCAGTTGGTCGTTCATTAACATTCTGTTGCTACAACGTAAAGTTATCTACTCAGGGCGATAGTTCCACCAAAGGTGTGTTCTTCGGTATTTTGTTCCAGGAGATCTTAGATGAGTTATAATTATGCAGTGGTTGGTGCTACTGGTAGCGTTGGGCGTGAAATAATTCAAATTCTTGCTGAGCGGGGTATTCCTGTGGGTGCCGTGACGGCAGTGGCTTCTGAGCGCTCCGTTGGTACGGAAGTCTCTTACGGAGATGACGACGTTTTAAAGGTTCAGAATCTTGAAGAGTTTGACTTTGGGAATACAGATATAGTGCTCTCTAGTCCCGGTGCTCAGGTGTCCGCAGGATTTGCCTCTCGTGCGACGGCGGGGGGTGCAGTTCTCATTGATAATACATCCCAGTTTCGCATGGATCCGGATGTCCCGCTGGTTGTGCCTGAGGTAAATCCAGAAGCCGTCGCCCAGTATCGAAACAAGAACATAATAGCTAACCCAAACTGCTCAACCATTCAAATGGTAGTTGCATTAAAACCAATACACGACGTGGCTGGGATTAAGAGAATTGTGGTCTCAACGTATCAATCAGTTTCAGGTGTTGGCAAAGCTGGAATGGACGAGTTGTTTAACCAAACTCGTGGGGTATATGTAAATGCACCAGCCGATAAGTTTAAGGAAAATTTCGGCAAAACCATCGCTTTCAATGTCATTCCTCAAATTGACATTTTTATGGAAGACGGTTCTACGAAAGAAGAATGGAAGATGATGGTCGAGACAAAGAAAATTCTTGATCCAAAGATTATGGTGCACGCCACGTGCGTGAGGGTTCCGGTCTTTATAGGTCATGCAGAAGCAGTGAACTTGGAACTTAATTCACCTCTTTCTGCCGAAGAGGCACGGAAAATATTGCAAGATGCTCCGGGTGTCGCGGTTGTAGACCACCGTCAGGATGAAGGATATGTAACACCATCGGAGTGTGTTGGTGAAGATGCTGTTTATGTAAGTCGAATTAGGGAAGATATCACAACGGAAAACGGCCTTAGTCTTTGGATAGTTGCGGATAACCTAAGAAAGGGAGCTGCTCTCAATACTGTGCAGATCGCCGAGATTCTAACAGCCAGCTATTTGGATTAGGTAATTAAACTCTTCCATACGCCTTCGTTATTAATATGTTTCTATCGGAAAAAACATTTTCCAAAAAAATAGGCGAAGCTAACGCTTCGCCTATAGCTATTCTATAAGAATAATTAACTTGGTACTTCGATCTCACCTAAACGAGCTGTGAGTTTTCTATTCTCAGCGTAATCAACAGGAACTGCAATTAAAGCGGGTCCATCCTGTTCGAACGCTTCTTCAAGTGCAGAAACCAATTGATCTGCTGCAGTTATTTTCCGTCCCCATAACCCATAAGCCTCGGCAAGTGTTTCGAAGTTTGGATTACCAAAATCTAATTTCGAATGCTTGCCGTCAAAGCCATCTTGTTGTTTCCATTTTATGAGACCGTATTCACCATCTACCCAAACCATCGCGACAATATTAAGTTTGCGTCGAACGGCTGTTTCTAATTCTTGAACGTTCATTCCGAAGCCAGCATCTCCGCTGATAGAGAGAATTTTTTTGTCTGGAAATGCAAATTTAGCACCCAAAGAACCAGGCATCGCAAATCCCATTGTGCAGAAACCGTTGGATATAAGGCAAGTATTTGGTTCCTGGCACTGATAGTAACGAGAAATCCACATTTTGTGGGCCCCAACATCTGAAAGAAGGACGTCACTTGGACCCATCACCTGCCTCACATCCCAAAGGATTTTTTGTGGCTTCATGGGGAAACCCGTATCATCTTTTTCGGCGGCAAAATCTTCTGTTAATTGATTACGCAAATTACCGCGGGTTTTAATATCGAAAAGCGGAAGTTTCCCTTTATGTTGTTTTTCTACCAGTTTATTTAGTTGCCACAAGGCATCTGCAAGATCACCAACAATCTCTACGGTTGGAATGTAATCTCGATCTACTTCTGCCGGCCAGAAGTCCATGTGAATGATTTTCTTATCTTCTTTATGGGTTCGATTCCACTTCGCTGGTGCATATTCCACTAGATCATAGCCACATGAAATCACTAAATCAGCCGTATCGAAGGCAAGATTGTTGTAGTCTCCTTGACCCAGCCCCATTGTATAGAGGCAGTGATCGTCATCCATCGAGAGCGCACCCTTGCCCATAAAAGTATTAACAACGCCAACGCCTAAATTATGAGCGAGGCGGGACAATTGATTGGCCGCACGCTTTCTGATGGCTCCGTTACCTGCAAGGACGATAGGATTTTTGGC
>PTLH01000103.1 GCA_002938035.1 Alphaproteobacteria bacterium MarineAlpha3_Bin6 | reverse complement strand
CATTCTTTGCGTTTTTTTATACAGCTGTGGTGTTTAACCCGGAAGAGACCGCTGACAATCTGAAGAAGAACGGTGGGTTCATTCCTGGTATCCGTCCCGGTAAAAATACAGCTGATCATTTAGACTATATTCTCACTCGCCTTACGGTGGTTGGAGCAATCTATCTAGTGGCAGTAGCAATATTGCCTGAGATATTAATTTCAAAACTAGCAGTGCCATTTTTCTTTGGCGGAACCAGCCTTTTGATAGTTGTTTCTGTAACACTTGACACCGTTGCACAAGTTCAATCACATCTTTTAGCGCATCAATATGAGGGTTTGATAAAAAAATCGAGGTTGCGAGGGCGGCGCGGATGATCCTCATTTTATTGGGGGCGCCAGGAGCTGGAAAAGGTACTCAGGCTGAGCGCCTTGTTACTGAATACGGTTTGGTACAATTATCAACGGGTGAAATGTTGCGTTCTGAGGTCAAATCCGGAAGTGAACTTGGACAAAAAGCCAAAGAAATTATGGAGTCTGGTCAGCTTGTGCCGGATGACCTGATTATTAAAATGATTTCTGTTCGTATTAGTCAAGAAAGTGATGCAGAGGGCATTATACTTGATGGTTTCCCGCGCACTACTGAACAGGCTAAAGCACTCGATATTATGCTAAAAGAAAAAGATCTAAGAATTAACCATGTTATCCAATTGGAAGTGAACGAGGAAGAGATTGTTGAACGGTTATCGGGCAGATTTTCCTGCACCGATTGCGGAATGGGATACCATGAAAAATTTTCTGCGCCGGCTAATAAAGGCATATGTGATAAGTGTAAATCTACAAATTTCACGAGACGTTCTGATGATAGTCCTAAAACCCTGAGAAATCGTTTGTCTGCATACAAAGAACAAACAGCACTTATACTACCATATTATTCCACAAAAGGTTGTTTAAAGAGTATAGATGGCATGGCTGAAATGGATATAGTATTTGATGAAATCAAGAAGGTGATAGACGGAGACTAATACGTTATAGCTTGTTGACTTAGGGCGCGTTACGCCTATAATCCCGCGTCCTTTGGCACCCTGAAAAAATAACAGTATATTGATATCTAAGGAGAACTGGCTTTGGCACGTATCGCTGGCGTAAATATTCCGACTCAAAAACGGGTGGAGATAGCGTTGACCTATATATATGGAATCGGACGTACCGCTGCAAAGGAAATTTGTAAAAAGGTAAGTATACCTGAAGAAAGACGGGTCCATGATTTAACGGATGAGGAGGTTGCAAAAATCCGAAATGCCGTTGATGGAGACTATCAAGTTGAAGGTGATCTTCGTCGCGAAGTTTCGATGAATATCAAACGCCTGATGGACCTAGGTTGCTATCGTGGCATACGTCACCGACGTGGGTTACCGGTTCGCGGGCAACGTACTCATACAAATGCGAGAACTCGGAAGGGGCCTGCTAAGGCAATTGCTGGCAGAAAAAATGTGATTAAATAAAGTCTGGATCAAATTCATTAATCTTACAAACCTGGTGTAAATCATTCGACTATTTTGAAATAGAAATGATATTCTTGAAGGCTGATAAATGGCTAAATCTACTGTAGCAACGACACGCACACGGCGCCGGGAAAAAAAGAATATTTCTTCTGGCGTGGCCCACGTAAACGCAACATTTAATAATACATTGGTTACGATCACTGACGCCCAAGGTAATGCCATTTCTTGGTCCTCGGCTGGAAGTCAGGGATTTAGTGGGTCGCGGAAATCAACCCCATATGCAGCGCAGGTTGCTGCTGAGGATGCTGGGCGAAAAGCACAGGAACACGGTATGACGAATCTTGAAATAGAAGTAAAAGGGCCTGGTTCAGGGCGGGAGTCGGCCCTAAGGGCTTTGCAGGCAGTGGGATTTATAATTACATCTATTCGTGATGTAACGCCAATACCCCACAATGGGTGCCGGCCTCGAAAGCGCCGTCGCGTTTAAATAATTGTTTAAGTTATCTGATTGGACGCACTAAGCTCGAACTTTGTGCATTATTTTAACATTAAAGGGTGAGGAACTCTAGTGATCAAGAAAAATTGGCAGGAGTTGATTAAACCTAACAAAGTAGATGTCCTTCAAGGTGGCGTATCCGAGCGTCGTGCTACCATTGTTGTTGAACCCTTAGAAAGAGGTTTTGGTTTAACCCTTGGAAATGCTCTCAGGAGGGTATTATTATCATCTCTTCAAGGCTCTGCGGTCACGGCAATTCAGATTGATGGCGTGCTCCATGAGTTTTCATCCATTCAGGGTGTTCATGAGGATGTCACGGATATTGTATTAAACATTAAATCTATGGGCATTCGAATGCATAGTGAGGGGCAAAAACGTGTTTTGCTACAAGCTTCTGGTCCAGGTGAAATAACGGCCGGCATGATTGATACAGGCCATGGTATAGAAATCATGGATCCCAATTTAGTTATTTGCACACTAGATGACAACGCATCGATACGAATGGAGTTGACCGTTGAAACTGGCAAGGGTTATGTGCCGGCAGGTCAAAATAATCCGAACGAGAGTCCCATCGGCCTAATTCCCATTGATGCTGTATTCTCCCCAGTTCGTAAAGTCGCTTATAAAGTGGACAACGCGCGGGTTGGGCAAGTGACTGATTATGATAAGCTTTCTATAGATGTCACTACCGACGGAACTATTTCGCCAGAAGATACAATTGCTTTTGCAGCACGTATATTGCAAGATCAGTTTCAGCTTTTTATAAATTTTGATGAACCTCAAATAGCCCCCCCAGAAGAAAATGTGGACGAACTGCCATTCAACAAGCATTTGCTTCGGAAGGTTGACGAATTGGAGTTATCAGTTCGATCTGCAAATTGTTTAAAGAATGATAATATTATCTATATTGGTGATTTGGTTCTGAAAAGCGAATCAGATATGCTTCGCACACCAAATTTTGGAAGGAAATCATTGAACGAAATTAAAGAAGTACTCTCCCAAATGGGCTTGCATCTTGGAATGGAGATTTTAAATTGGCCACCTGAGAACATTGAGGATTTGGCTAAGCGCCTTGATGAAATCTTTTAAACAAGAGATAAAGTAAGGCATAGAGGATAAAGAAATGCGTCACAAAATGAGTGGTCGGAAGCTAAATCGCACCTCGTCACATCGTAAAGCAATGTTTGCTAACATGACGGTTTCTCTTCTCCGACATGAACAAATAAAGACGACCAAGCCTAAAGCTAAGGAGTTGAGGAGTTTCACTGACAAAATGATTACATTGGGAAAAATGGGCGGGCTACACGCACGTAGGCAAGCTATGTCTTTCCTTCAAGATATTGAAGTAGTCAGCAAAGTTTTTGATGCGCTGGCAGAACGATATCGTGATCGTCAGGGAGGTTATACACGTGTCCTGGCAGCAGGGCATAGGTATGGCGATTCAGCACCCATCGCAGTAATTGAGTTAGTTGATCGGGATCCGGATGCAAAAGGAATGGAGGATAAGGCGCGAAGACAGGCAGAGTTGGAGGCTGAAGAGGAAGAGAATATTTCTGAATGAGTGTAATTAAAGTTTAATCCAAATTCTTAATAAGGGGTGGCTGCATGGCTACTCCTTTTTGCTATGTGGTACAATAATTAAGATATGAAGATTTACCTAAATGATAGTGTTTCAATAGTTATCTCAGCCGTTTTTATTCTTTGTATTTTGGTAAAACCCGCCGCATCTGATGAAAAACGTTCCCCAACTAGTCGCTCCCAAATTCAACTATCCTTCGCTCCATTAGTTAAGAGGGCCTCCCCGACAGTGGTCAACATCTCTACAAATAGAATGGTTAATACCCGCAATTTCTCACCTTTGTTCGATGATCCATTCTTTAGACAGTTTTTCGGGGACAGATCTCAATTGGGATCGCGCCGTAAAAAAAGAGTTCAAAATTCACTCGGCTCTGGTGTGATTGTGAGGTCAGATGGGACCATCATTACGAACCATCATGTGGTTGCTGGTGCTGATGAAATCAAGGTGGTTCTCGCAGATCGTAGGGAATTTGATGCTAGGGTCGTGGGTAGCGACAAACGTACGGATTTGGCCATTCTGAAAATTGAACCTGGTGCGCTGAAGTTGCCATTTTTACTGTTTCGGGATTCAGATGACCTAGAAGTGGGGGATATCGTCTTAGCAATTGGAAATCCTTTTGGTCTTGGACAAACGGTAACTAGTGGAATTATATCAGCCTTGGCTAGGACACAAGTGGGTATAAATAATTTAAATTTTTTCATTCAAACAGACGCTTCAATCAATCCTGGAAATTCAGGAGGAGCTCTAATCACAATGGACGGACGGCTGATTGGCATAAATTCGGCAATTTATTCCAATAAGGGGGGTGGGTCTGTCGGTATTGGTTTTGCCATACCCTCCAATATGGTTCGATCTGTTCTGGCTGGGATGACGTCAAAAGGACGTATTGTACGTCCGTGGGCTGGAGTTGAAGGACAGGCGGTAAACGCCGAAATTGCGGCGAGTATTGGTTTGAAACGTCCAATCGGGGTCTTGGTAATTAAAATTTTTCCTAAAGGGCCCGCTGATAAAGCGGGAATTCATATAGGAGATATTATTATTGAATTAAACGGCCGTGAGATAAATGACCTAGAGGCGTTAAAATTTCGAATAGCTACACAGTCAATTGGTGAAAGGGTTCCGGTGAAATTAATTCGTCGGGGAAGTGTTCGCCAAGTTGTACTACAAATTAAAGCACCACCATATATTCCTATACCAAACCGCACCCAGTTAAAGGGACTTCATCCATTGCAAGGGGCAACCGTGGCCAACTTATCGCCAGCTTTACTGGATGAACTCGGAATTATATCTCAACAAACGGGAGTTATTATTCTTAAGAGCCAACGAGGTAAAGTTGCCAATAGATTGGGATTTAAGCTTGGAGATATTGTTCTAAAAATAAATGGCCATGAAATAGATAAAGTCTCCACGTTGAAGAAACTTGTTGCCCATACCAAAGATAGTTGGAAGGTCTTAATCAAACGAGGGGATGACGTTTTGTCGTTGTTGGTCCCTGGATGACTACCCTATTTCAATCTCTAGCTCCAAGACCATTAGCTGATCGCCTCAGGCCCCGTTCCCTTGACGAAGTCGTAGGGCAGGATCAATTGTTATCTACCGGTGCTCCGCTTCGTCGAATGGTAGAGGAAAATCGCCTATCTTCGATTATATTTTGGGGACCACCAGGTACTGGTAAAACTTCAATTGCAAGATTGTTGGCCGAAAATACCGACCTGCATTTCGAGTCAATTTCGGCCGTGTTTTCAGGTGTTTCAGATCTTAGAAAACTGTTTGATGGTGCGAGAAAACGGCGTGATGTTGGTAAAGGATCCCTCCTTTTTGTTGACGAAATCCATCGTTTCAATCGCGTGCAACAGGATGGATTTTTACCCTATGTCGAAGATGGAACAGTTATTTTGGTTGGTGCCACTACCGAGAACCCTTCTTTTGAGTTGAATAGTGCGCTTCTCTCCCGATGTCAGGTTCTCGTGTTAAAAAGACTGAATGAGTCAGCATTAGAAGATTTACTTGTTCGTGCAGAAAGAGATGTGGGGCGAAAAATCCCTGTTACGATTGATGCCAGAAAGGCCTTGAAAAACGTTGCGGATGGAGATGGCCGTTACCTTCTTAGTATGGTCGATGAATTATTTCATTTTGGAGATAGAAATAAACTAGACATAGAAGGATTGTCAGATGTGGTCCAAAGACGGATGCCTCTCTATGATAAATCTCAAGACGCTCATTATAATTTGATCAGTGCACTCCATAAAAGCCTGCGTGGATCTGATGTCAATGCCGCACTTTATTGGCTAGCGCGTATGTTAGCTGGTGGGGAGGATCCAAACTATATTCTGAGACGTTTGGTTAGGTTTGCAACCGAAGATATAGGTATGGCGGATCCAGTTGCGCTATCTCAAGCGGTTGCTGCATGGCAGGCCTTTGAGCGCGTCGGGTCACCAGAAGGAGACTTGGCTATCGCACAGTGTACTATATATTTGGCCACGGCACCTAAGTCTAATGGGGTTTATAAGGCTTTTGAGGACGCTGCTAGTACCGCAAAGGAAACTGGGTCACTCCTTCCCCCCAAACATGTCCTCAACGCACCTACATCAATGATGAAAGAGTTAGGTTATGGCGATGGCTATGTTTATGACCATGGGGTAGATGATGCTTTCTCCGGACAAAATTATTTTCCAGAGGAGCTTTCTGAGAAACGATTTTATGAACCAACTGAACGTGGGTTTGAAAAGGAAATTAAGAAACGACTAGATTATTGGTTAAAGTTAAAAAAACGATCGGCTCCTAATGATTCTTAGCAGACTAAAGTGGATTAGGTGGCTGATTAAACTGAGTCACCGAAGAATTTTAATATAAAACATTGAGAAAATTATGAATTTGGTTCTATTTATTGCGGCTGGTGGTGCCATTGGCGCTGTAGGGCGTTACTCTGTTATGACAGCTGTTTCTCATCTATTTGGGGCAGGTTATCCCTATGGCACTATAATGGTGAATTTAATAGGTTCGTTTGTTTTAGGTGGGTTAGTGGAAAGCCTTAAATATTTTTCAGCTATAAGCAACGAAATGCATGTTTTCCTAATAGTGGGAGTGTTGGGTAGCTTTACCACGTTTTCTACTTTCTCTATGGATGTAGTGGTGTTGATGCAAAGGAACGAAATGTTCGCCGCAGGCCTTTATATACTTGGGTCTATTGTTGTTTCCATAGGAGGACTATTTCTTGCGATGATTTTGTTCAGGCAATTATTTCAATGAGTTCTGTCGAAATGATCCCGGTGACTGAGGATGAAATTGGAATGCGCGTGGATCGTTGGTTTAAACAACACTATCCAGATTTAAAACACGGTCGTTTAGAAAAATTACTTCGTACGGGACAAATTCGGATAGATAGAAGTCGAGTGAAGGCTAATGCCAGGCTTTGTGAAGGCCAGGAAATAAGAATTCCACCTGTTGTACAAACGAACATAAAGTCAACTGAGGCAAACTTATCATCTAATATTACAAAAAAAGATATTGAAATGATAAAAGAGAGAATTATCCATATGGATAATAATATTCTGGCAATCAACAAGCCGACTGGACTTGCGGTCCAGGGCGGTAGCAGGATAGTAAACAATTTGGATAGCATGCTTGATTTTCTGAAATTTGATGCTGATGAGCGGCCTCGTCTTGTGCATCGCCTAGATAAGGATACTTCAGGTGTTTTGATTCTAGCCCGGCAACGTAAATCAGCTGTCTTTCTAAGCGAGGCTTTTCGTACACATAAGGCCCGCAAGGTATATTGGGCTATTGTGTTAGGAGTGCCTCGACCAACTATTGGGCTTGTGGAACTTCCACTAGTAAAGAAACGGGGATTGGGCGGGGATAAGGTGGTTGTCGATGGGGAAGGAAAGAGGGCAATTACTAAGTATCGTGTTATTGATAACGCTGCACGTAAAGCTGCTTGGTTATCTCTCGAACCTCTCACAGGTAGAACACATCAATTGAGGGTCCACTGCAATGAATTGGGTACGCCCATTTTAGGGGATAGAAAGTACGGTCACAGTTCTGAATTCTTTAATAATATTCCAGAGAATAAAAGACGACTTCAATTGCATGCAAAAGGAATCCGCATACCTAACCCTAGCGGCGGCATTCTAGAGATATTGGCGCCCTTACCTAAACACATGGTCGAGATATGGCAGATATTCGGATTTAATGAACACCAGAAGGGTGATTTGTTTTTAGGGGATGGCGGCAATTGAGGAATTGCTATTGC
>PTLH01000102.1 GCA_002938035.1 Alphaproteobacteria bacterium MarineAlpha3_Bin6 | reverse complement strand
AAAACGATAAATTTAAATCTGCCGGGGATTAAGTATCTTACGGCTCCCTATAATCAAGATGTTATAAGTGATCATGATAATAATTCATTGACCTTTTTTACTTCCTGTTTCTGGAAAGATCCACATGGCTATAATCATAAAACCCGCTAAGGCTGCTGCCAAAAGGCCCAGGTCAGGTCGTTCGGCGACAGATGTTTCCAGATGGTAAGCCCCTCCCCCTACAACGGCGACGAGCGCAGAGATGAAGAGCTTTATGTTAGTTGGCATGGCAATGCTTTTCCTTACTCAGTCGAAATTGGGTCCGACGCCGCTATATCGGGTAAAATGGGTGTCCCCTTTAGATTACTTTTCAGATGCTTGGTAGAATAGCCATTAAAAATATGGCCAACCAAACCACGGTTGAGGTCGGAAGTTCCGAACATCCAATCAGCAATTGGAAATGTCAGGTTCATGTTGACCTCCATCATTAAACGATCATTGTGGTGGGCGGTATGGTGGCGCCTGATTGTATTCACAAAGGGACAATACCTTACAAACCAATTCTCATCCACGTGACAATAGAAGTGCATAAACTCGTAAATGAGATACATTCCCGTAGTTGAGCAGATAAATAACCATGCGATGTTTGCCGTCGAGATAAAGTAGAGGACAGCAACACCTGGAAGAGACATGAGGATGAAGATAACAAGTGCATAGGGCGGAAATAAGGTAACACGCCAGTCCTTTTCATCGCGGAACCTCATTTCCTGATCCGTAAAGAATTGATGATGGTTCAGGGTATGACGGGTATAAATAGCCCGAAGTCCAGTATTATTGATCGGACGGTGCATGACGAATTGATGAAGAAACCACTCAAAGATATTACTCATGAGGCCCACAGCAGGGATTGTTAACCATTCCCACCACAGCACATTCTCAATGTGTTGGATGTAAATATATAGTGCAGTAAAACCTATAGTATAAATAACTAAACCGTGTATATAGCCATTGTACCAACCGGCAACCCTAGAACGATACTCTTTGCGGAAGGCGCCTTGTCTTTCACTAATCATTATATTCCTCCAAAAATGCCATGGACTTGGGCGATGGGCGATAGCGTTATTCTGCCGCTTTCCAATCTTCCTCTTGCTGCAAGGCAAAAATTGACGAGTATCCGCCTGACCAATCCGGTGGCATGAGACATGTCCTTGGGTCGTGATGTGCCCATCTCTGAGCCTCACCACGGACTATGACTTGGTCATATTTCGAATAAAGTGGGTTGTGCGTATACGGCATAGCGTCAGCCGGTGCATAAATATTAAGCAATAAAGGCCGAACAACGTCCGAGTTGTTTGGCTTCGACCCATGGATCATACGGCAATTATGAATTGTCAACGAACCAGCGGGACCATCTAAATAGACAGCCTTCGATGTGTCTAAGTTTTCAGCATCATTCTGGCGTAAGCAGCCAATCCACTCACCGTCGTCACTGTATTGGTCAAACAACTCTCCATTATGGCTGCCTGGGATCATTCCTACGGGTCCCTGCTCCATGCCACAGTTGTAAATATAGGTTCCCACCGTACAGGGTCCATAATTCGTGTGTGGCCAAAAACCAATATCCTGGTGCCACTTTACCTCCTCACCACCGTCAGCCCACTTAAAATTTATCTTAGAATGGTGAAATTTAACATTCGGACCAACCAAATCAGAAACAATATCCGGCACGACAGACTGCGAGGCATATTCCCAATACGCGGGGTGATGATCATTCGGACTGGAAAAACGCCGGAGACGAGGGTCTTCCATCGAATGACCGGGCTCCAAATCCCAAGTCTCATCAGACTTCGAAATTTTACGACTTTCGTTAATCACCTCAGTTGTTGCTGCACGAAGGGAAGCAATCCAGGTGTCCGAAATCATCCCTTCCAAAAGTAAGTAACCATATTCGAAATAAAATTCGCGCTGCTGCTGTGTCAGCACTTTCGGCGGTATAGCGAGTACATTTTCAGGAGCCATGGGGCCCTCCGTTTACGGGCTTAATATCCGAGCATAACCTAGTTGCCGACAAAAGTCCTGATATATCACAAATACATCAGCCCTAGTATATGGTCAAGTGTGCGGGGAAATTTCGATTAATATTATCTAACTAAATCCGAGAAGCTGGTTTGGTAACCATAACACCAGCTGCGGGAAATAAGCTACAAACCCCAGGCAAACCAATTGCAAAAAGATGAATGGAATTACACCCTTGAACATATGTTTCAGCGTGATCTCTGGTGGGCTAATGCCCCGTAGGTAAAAGATTGCTGGCGCCATTGGCGGTGTCAAATAACTTGTCTGGATTACGACAAGGAACATTACACAGTACCAAACCGGGTCAAATCCTAAAGATTTTACAATCGGCAGAAACACGGGAATGAAAATCAGAAGCACAGATATCCAGTCTAGAACGAAACCAGCCAGAAAACTGATAAATAAGAATATCACCAACGTTGCCCAAGGCGCTAATTTGGCACCTTCTATAATTTCTTCGGCTAACGCTACACCACCCGATGCCACAAACACCCCAGCAAACATATTTCCACCCAATAGAATCATAAAAATCATACAGGTTATCTTAAGGGTCCTGAGCAAGGCACCGTTTAAGATTGCGATACTGAACTGATTGTAGCCTATGGCCATTAGCATTGAGCCAAGGGCACCTAATGCCGCAGCTTCCGTCGGTGCGGCGAGCCCAAACATTATGGAACCCAATACAGCGATAATCATCGCTACAGGAGGTGCAAGAGCGACCAACGTAATTCGTAATTTCTCGGTAATTGCAGGCTCATCATCCGAGCGTGGTATCCTTGGTCCAACCGTAGGATCTAATGAGCAGTGGATGAGTATATAAGCGATATAAAACCCAGCCATAAGAAGACCTGGGAAAACCATGCCAACGAACAAGTCCCCTACTGAAACGTCAGCGACGGGACCGAGAACGACAACAACTATAGAAGGAGGAATTATCGTACCAAGAGATCCACCTGCACAGATAGTCCCAGAAATTAAACCCTTATCGTATGCGTATCTTAACATGACAGGAATAGCGAGGAGACCAACCACCGTTTCGGTTGCGCCAATTACTCCAGAAGAGGCCGCAAATATCACACACATAACTATGGTACCGATAGCCAAACCGCCAGGTAAACGACGCGTCCACAAATGTACCGCTTCGAAAAGCCGTTCAGCAATACCGGAGCGTTCAAGCATTGCACCCATGAAGATGAATAAAGGTACCGCAGCAAGAACAAAATTCGATGCCACGGCATCTACCTTTTGGACAAACTGAAAAATTACTGCGGTATCAAAAACTACCAACCCAAAAAATAGCGCCACACCCATCATGGAGAATGCTACAGGGAACCCAAGAAATAACGCTAACAATAAGGCCGGGAACATCATTAAGGCGAGATAATCACCCATCGCCTGAATCCAACTCCTCTATCCTTCCTGATAGGTACCAAAAGCATTTGATCAGTTCGGCAAGACCTTGGGCCCACAAAAGAGCAAAGCCAAGAAAAAACATTAGACGGAAAGGCCAGATGATTGGGTTCCAAGCCGATTGTCCAGAACGGTCGCCGGCAACTAGCGCTTCAACCCAATATTCCCAAAGTCCTAGCGTTACCCAGGATACCACCGGTAAAAACAAACAAACGTATCCCGCAGTATCGATAAGTACTTTAGTCTTAACAGGCAAGTGGCTGTAAAATACGTCAATACGTATATGCCCGCGATCCCGCAACGTGTACGCGGCGCCGATTAATGCATGGGTACCCATGGCCATGTAACCGAGTTCAAAAGCCCAAATTGTCGGGGCGTTTAGAATATAACGCGAAAATACTTCGTAACATGAAGCAATAATCAGCGGAAAAACGAGCCAAGCTATAACCAAACCGGAAAGCCCGCTTACCCGCTCAATCAGGCGTACCAGATACGCCATAAAATCCCCCTTCTCCGGAAACAGGAACCTTTGTGCCGAGGAACGGGGTTTCCACCAAACCGAAGAGAAAGGGAAGCGCAATACTCACGCTTCCCGCTTACAATTTACTATACTACTCGGAGATTACATTCCGATAGTGAGTTGCCTGGCTCCAAAGTTTTTCAAAGGCAAGTTGATGTTTTAATACTTTGTCAAACCAAGGATTATTTTTGGCCTGTTCTCTAGCCCAACTTATTGCCAATTGTTTGGCCTTTTTTTGGACAGATGCATCAAGAACGATAATCTCGTTACCCTGTTTTTTATAAAACTCAAGGGCTTTTGCATCCTCGTGCCCAATTCGCGTCCAGCTTTCAAAAGTGACGATCTTGGCAGCTAAAGCAACCAGTTTCTTGTCACGATCTGAAAGTTTCCCCCATGCTTTTTTGTTAATTACCAGCTCAAATGGTGCTGTCGGCTGATGGATGCCAGGGATAATTACGTATTTAGCTATCTTATGAAAACCTACCGATTTATTCTCGTAAAGAGTACCCCATTCGGTCGCATCAATAGCGCCGCGCTCCAAGGACGTATAAACCTCGCCTCCTGGCATGGTCACCGAAGCTGCACCAAGACCCTTTGAAATTTCCAGCCAAGCACCTGCTGTACGGAACTTCAAGCCTTTAAGGTCGTCGAGTGTTTTTACCGCCTTACGAGAGTGCAAGAATGCCTCAGCAGTCCGAGTGAAGCACGGCATTGAGATAACACCGAACCTTTCTTCATTATATTGTTGCCACAATTCAAGGCCGCCGGCTTCGTATATCCAGTGTAGCATACGTTCCGAATCCATAGATCCCGCGTAGCCACCAAATAGTACGGTTGTTTTGTCCTTGCCCCAATCGTAGCCCATCCAAGTATGGCCGGCTTCGGCGACGCCTTTGGCTACGGCGGTCCGGACTTCTAGCCCCTTAGATAACTGACCCGATGGGAAAACTCTAATATCGACCCGTCCATCCGTAAGGAACTTAGCCTTCTTGGCCATCGCTTTAGCGCCGATTTCCATGAGCGGTCCTCCACCCCAGCTAGCCGCCATCTTCCATTTGTGTTGTTCGGCAGCACCGATATCGGTCGCTGTGACATAACTCACCGCAATAAGCGCAAACGCTGTATGTTTAGTAAGCTTTTTTATCGTAGTCATGACGCACCTCCCTGTTATTGTAAACGTAATTACGACCCCCGTTATTAAACCGAAGATCATAGCAATCTCCACCCTACCACCGCTCAGGGGTTTACGGTAGCAGTCTCAGAATGTTTATACCCTAAAGACTCAAGAGCAGTAGCTATTTCGTCGCCAGTAAGTTTCCAGTCATTGTCAAAATCGGTTACAACGGCATTCATAAAGGATTCTGAAAGTTGCAGAGCCATGTCATCGTCTTCAAGATGATTAGCCAATAAGGCCAATGCTAATTGCCGAGGCGCATCACCCGCATACGTCCATTCAAATCCACTAGTAGAAAAAAGCTGGATATCTGTCCGTTCATCAAGTGGTTTACCATCGACCAAGACGCGGATACCGTCGATAGTCCGCGCACCTTCATAATTTTTCATGAATCTCCCTGATCCAATCATTATTTATTTCACTGATATATCTCAAGAATGTTACTAATACGGTTTTGTATTGTAAAGAGCCGCATGGTTGGACCCAAAGTCGAGATTTCCATTACATTTGATGCAAACTCCTTATGGGCCTCCGTAACAACTAATCCCAATTTAAGTGGAGACGAACAAATCGGTTTTATAATCACTTAGGAATAATCTACTGGATCTAATTCAGCCCTCAGTTTACTGAATTGACTTCCATTAGATCGGGGGCCAGTTTCAACTGTTGCTCGGGTAAATCTTTCCACGTAGTCAATCAATTCATCACAGGCCAAAGCCGCACCCTCTGGATCCCCATCTGAAATTCGACGAGCAAGTTCTGCGTGAAGGCGGGCGCAAAGTGGCATGTCTGCAGCTTCCTTATAGTGTACGTACCAAAAACGCCGTGAAAGACCATGCATTAGCCCAATCGCGCGCTCAGCATATTCGTTGCGAGCTGCAACCGTGACGAGAGAATTCAGCGCCTTGTCAAATCGCATGAAACTGACGTCATCATTGTCCCGGGCAGCTTGCTCCATACCATCCGCAATTTCTATGAACTGTTGACGTTCTTTTTCGGTCAGACGAGTGGCGCTAGCTCGGGCCAATAATCGTTCAATTTCACGGCGAACAGCCAACAAGAGGAGCTGCTTTCGGGGATTAATTTCAGAGACGAGAATACCCTTACGGGGAAGGATCATAACGAGGCCTTCACGAGCAAGTCTCTGAAGAGCTTCACGAATTGGGGTGCGACCAATTCCCAAATCCTGAGAGAGGGCCGTCTCAGATAACACAGCATTTGGTTCTAACTGAAGGGTTACTATCATTTCCTCTAGCTCACGATAGGCCCGATCGGTTAGGCTTTCCGATTTGCTATTGTGTTTAACCTTCAAAGAACCGCGGTATAATGCTTCTCGCGCCATAACTTCCAATCAAGGACTAAATATAAGGTTTCTTTAAATCTGTTTTCGATTTTCCACCATCGTGGCAAACCGTTCAAATTCAGGTTCATCGACGCCGTAGGTATGGTCGTCGTCGGGGAAGGTATTACTTTTTACTTCACTTACATACTGCTGTATGCCGTTCACGGCAACCTCGGTGAGCTTACCGTATCGCTTGGTAAACTTCGGTTTAAAGTCCGTGAATACTCCTAAAAGGTCATAACATAACAAAATCTGACCATCCGTGCCGACGCCGGCACCGATGCCAATTGTCGGAATTTCTAATTGTTGGGAAATCAACTCTGCAATTTTACCGGGTACAGCCTCGAATTCTAACATGAAGCAGCCGGCATCCTGTATAGCTAGGGCATCTTCAAGTATTTTCATCGCTGCCTCAGCTGTGCGGCCCTGTATTTTAAAACCGCCAAATTTAGCAACCGTATGAGGTGTCAAACCGATATGCGACGCTGTTGGAAAGCCAGCATCGACCAACGCCTTCAATATATGAGCTTGGCTTTTCCCCCCCTGTGGTTTTATTGCGTCCGAACCAGCATCCTGCATGAAACGTGTGGCATTAATCAGCGCTCTGTCTACCGTGTTGTAACTCTGGTAGGGCATACAACCGAGGACAAAGGTATTCGGCGCACCCCGCCGCACGGCTTGTGAATGCATCACCATCATATCCATAGTAGCAGGAATGGTATTTGGGTGCCCATGGGCAATCATAGCGAGGCTATCGCCAACAACTGCGACATCAACCCCACCCTTTTCTGCCCATTGCGCGGAAGTGTAATCTGGAACCGACATATAAACCATCTTTTCGCCTGTTTCTTTTGAACCCCGAATTTCGGTAATGGTTCGCTTCTTTTTTTCCGGTGTATTGTCTTGTGCCATGACGGGAAACTCCCTGATGTATTTTTAATAGATTATTATTACATGTCAGAAGTTTCAATTACCAAAACGGAAGAGAGTGAATTTAAACTGGGGTCTCATCGTAGAGGTCTTTACTATCTAGTTTCAGGTTAAGGTTCGTAGACAAGACACTCACCCACCAACTAACTTCAATTCTTCTTCACTTTCTGGCATCATCACAGAATGAAACGTCTGCTACCGGTTCCGATGGGCTTTGCACTCCTCTTGTTGTCTTCAACAACGGGGTGGAGTTTACCTCCCTGCCCGGGCAGTTACGACAAGACCACCTGGACTGATTGTGTTGGGAAAACCATCCTGGAAACGGGAACACCCCCTGATAATATTGGGGACGAATATGAAGGTGAGTTCCAAAACGGAAAACCACACGGAGAAGGAACTCTCAGAGGTATCAAAAACAGTAAATACAAATAT
>PTLH01000101.1 GCA_002938035.1 Alphaproteobacteria bacterium MarineAlpha3_Bin6 | reverse complement strand
CCAAACTTTAAAGTTTGGGTGGGGTTTTTCTTTTCGGTAGGGAGACTTAGAGTATAATTTACGTTGCTGTTATCAAAATATATTGACGACACACAATTAATACTCACAATGCAGCAAATTTTGAGAAACTACTCGCCAAGAAGTTGCCTGTTTTTGTTGGTTCTGTTTGGCGGAATTTAGTTGAAATAGCTTTAGGCCCAGTAAAGCGTATGACATCAAGAGCTTTTCGATCGTCCGCAATTGGCGTGACTTATATAGCCCGACAGTTTGGCGTCCAGGTAAACGCCGATGCTGTGGAGGAGGCTATCCAACGCGGTACTCTCACAAAACTCAAAGATTTTTCTAATTACTTTTTCGACCACGGCGTATTGGTCAAAATACGTAAATTCAGCGCGCCGGAATTAACAGATAAGAAATATATCTATCCTTGCGTCGGCATTATGAAAGACGGGCGATCTTACATCCTCGCTGGTGCCGATACGAGAGATGGAAATGATCAAGCGAAAATTATTGCTATAGATCCCATGGATCCAACTGCTCAGCCAGAAAGATTTGATATCAAAGAATTTGTTGATACCTGGTCGGGGCAGATTGTATTGGTTTCTCGCAGCTCTGGTGAAGATTCCAAGGATAGGATATTCGATTGGAAGTGGTTTCTACCAGAACTCTACCGTTTTAAAGGTATCATGGCGATGACTTTCATCGTCTCGCTGATCGTACATGCCCTTGGGGTTGCGCCGATAATTTATATACAAATATCTCTGGATAAGGTTTTGGGATATCAGGCGCTGTCGACCCTCTACGTGCTCACAGGAGCCATCGTACTGGCTTTAATATTCAGCGGACTGCTAAGCTATGGTCGCGATTATGTTATCAATTACATTGCCACAACCATTGAGTCCCGTCTGACGGGTGATGTCTTCGATAAATTACTTGATCTACCAGCCCAAACCTTTCAGGTGAATAGCCCGATGGAAATGGAGGGTAAAGTGCAATCCGTACAATCTGTTCGCACTTTTTTCTCTCGGCAGATACTGACTAACCTATACGACGCCGCGGGTATTTTTGTTTTCGTTCCTATCCTATTTGGTTACAGCCCAATCTTAACGATGGTTGTTCTCGGGTTTGCCTCCCTGCAGGGCCTGATAGATCTGGCTTCCAAATACCGGCAGCGGGATCTCGCAAAATTGGTCGGCGAAGCTAATATGGGTCGAATACGAGCCTTGAGGGAGACTATAGCCGGGATAGATAGCGTTAAAACACTATCTCAGGAGGCTATTCAACGGCGCGAATGGCGTTCCGCTGCTGCGGGTTCAATCCGCCGTAACTTTGCAATGTTAACGACAACCAATATGACGAAAGCCATTAATGGTACTCTATCAAGTTTGATGACGGTGGCTATCGTTTTTACAGGTATCACCCTGGTGTTTGCCGGGTCGCTCTCTGCGGGAGCAATCATTTCATGTAACATGCTTGGCGGTAAAATAGTGTCCCCTATCAAGGGCCTGATTACTTTCTTCGCTGATACCCACATCATTACTGGAGCTATGGCACAAATTAGTTCCATTTGGAATGCAAACCCCGAAAGGGTTGGTGGGGGTAGTCAACATGTAATCAAGGGTGATTACGGACTAAAAGATGTAACGGTTATGTTCGATGATCATGAAGCCCTTTCAAAGGTTAATATGAATATTCCGGCCAGGAGTAAAGTTGCTATCGTCGGGCCGTCAGCGAGTGGCAAGTCAACCCTTCTCCGTTTGCTACAGGGCTTGTTGAAGCCTAACGAAGGACTAATTGAGGTGGATGGTAGCAACTTAGCTAGTTTGGATCTTTCCCACTATCGAAGTCAGGTTGCGCTTGTAGACCTCTATCCCACTTTTTTTGCCGGAACAATCGAGGAAAATATTCGCAGGGTTAGGCCCAATATAAGCCAAAGGGAATTTGAGGAAGTGTTGGAGAACTCGAGCCTTACAATACAAGCCAAAGACCTTCCCGATGGTCTTAGTACTCAAATAGACCAAAATGCCAGCAGTTTATCCCAAACCACTAAAATTGTCGTTGGCCTGGCCCGTGCATTGGCGACAAGCCCGAACTTATTGATGTTGGATGAAACCTTCAACACGATGGATAAATTGACCCAAGTTTATTTAAAAGAAAAAATTAATGCCATTGCAAATGGCCGTACTTTAATCGCGACTATTCACGATATGCGTTTTATTGATGATTTTAATTGGATTATTGTCCTCAATAAAGGGTCGGTTGTTGGTCAAGGTAAGCATGAGGAATTGATGAAAAATTGCCCGCTTTATGGCGAAATGTGGGAACTGGAAGATCAGATATCTGCCGGTTCGGATACCAATAGAAAGACATAGAATAAAAGAATGGCTACTGATAATTTTTATCCGAAAGGCGAATATATATTCCGTGAAGGTGAAAGCGCTGACTTTGCGTATGTTCTCAAGTCAGGAAGTATCGAAATATTGAAGACGGGCATTGATGGAGAACTTATCCTTGCGACATTAGATGAACCTAACGCGTTGTTTGGCGAAATGGCCCTCATAGATGGGGCGCCTAGAAGCGCTGGCGCTCGCGCCGTAACAGACGCTAACGTTGACGAGGTTCGACAAAACGATTTTCTTGCTTACGTCCAAAAGAACCCCGCTGCTGCCATGAACATAATGAAGAAGCTCTCAATGGAACTGAGAGAGGCCAATAAGGCAGCTTCTCAAGGTGGTGGGCGCGCAAGTGGGGATATTGATGATATTGGCGAAATGGTATCGGACGAAGTTCAAAAGCCTGAAGATATAGACGACACCGACGCAATCTACGACGCTCCTGCCTCTAGGCCAATTCTGCTAACTGTAGGTACGGTATTGATAGGGTTTCTGGTTGCATTTGTGTTTGCCTTCTCGCAGTCAGTCGATACGACGGTATCTGCACGAGGTAAATTTACGACGGAAGTGCCTAACGTCGGTGTACAAGCAACGTCAAGCGCTACTGTACGAGAAGTATTTGTTAAGCGAGGTCAGAAAATTAAGAAGGGACAACTCATTGTCCTCCTGGACAGTACCGTTGCGACCGCAGACCTCAAGGGGAATACAGAGAAACTTAATGCCGCAAGTGGTCGACTGAAGCGACTTGAACTGGAGCAGTCTCACATTTTATCAGGAAAACCAATTCCAGCAGGTAGTGGACTTAATCCACTCGCGTTGGATATTTTGAGTAAAAAGCTGGGACAATATCGTTCCAAGATCAGCTCATTTTCTTCAAAGCTTAGGAAAATTGGTAAGGAGATTTCCACTGCCAGGGGTGACGTTAAATCCGCTCAAAAAACAGTCGCTATCACAAAAAAGCAATTTGAGCTAAAAGAGAAAATTGAAGACGCCAGAAAAAGACTTTACGACAGTAAACATGGTGCCATGTTGACGTATCTTCAAGCTCAGGATGCAACTTTGGCTGCACGGCGAGCATACTTTGGGGCTGTTGATGCTGTCGAGAGCAAGAAATCTGCTTTGTCTGCCAAGCTTTCTGATAGGGGTACTTTAAAGGCCGATAAGGGAGAATTTGTTGCCAAATGGTCCTCAGGGTTAGGTGAAAATATCGCAAAAGAGCAGGAGGCCTTGATCCAACTTAAACAGGCTGGACTAAAATTTTCCCAAAGTGTCGATAACGTAGAGGTTAGAGCACCAGCTGAAGGGATTGTCCTCGATGTTCCAGCAATTTCAGAAGGCTCCATAGTCAGGGAGGGAGATGTTCTGGTCACCCTGGTTTTGTCTAATCAACCATTGGCCTTTGAGGTAGATGTTGATCCCAAAGACATCAGCGATGTTAAGTTAGATATCCCGGTCTCGGTTAAACTCGACGCTCTTCCCTTTCAGCAATACGGTGATTTAAAAGGTAGGCTTATTTATATTTCTGATGATGTTTACACCCAATCATTATCGGGGGATAAGGGCTCTTTTTACCGTGGACGGGTGGATATTCCTGCAAAAGAGGTGGCTCTTTTACCCCCGGGGTTCAAACTGACGCCTGGGATGTTGGCAAGTGCCGACATGAAAGTCGGGGAACGTCGCGTAATTACTTATGTTACACACCCGATCCTAAAGGGTTTTTCTTCGGCATTTAGTGAGCCTGATTAACTTGGTTGTTGAGTAATTTAAAATCGGGTAGAGATGTAATAGTAGCTCCGTCTTAAAATACAATGTTGTAAATCTATGATGACGATGATTTCCAAATTGTATTAGTGCACCCTTAAAATTCCTTGCTGATCATGTCGAACATTGTATTCCCAAATTGGCTGCGTGCTTCTTCGTGTTGGGAAGCTACCGCTTGAACAAAGGCTAGGTGCTCTGTCTCTGTTAATTCCACGACCTTATGACCCTCCGCTTCTATAATATTTTGAGAATCGATAGCCTCATTTTCCGCTAAATTCCGCTGGAATACGATGGCTTCAGTTACCGTTTTCTCCATGATTTTTTTCATTTTCTCAGGCCACGAATAGAATGCTGTTCGATTTGCGAAGATCCCTCGTGAGATATAGAAATGGTTGGACTTAGTGTGGTACGGGTGAAACTTATGAACATCGTAGGTAACTGTATTGGCAAATGGATTCTCCTGTGCGTCAAGGGTTCCGGATTTTACTCCTTCAATTGCTTCCGTGAGGTCCAGGCGTTGCGGATTTGCCCCTAGTAATTTAAAAGTTTTAGCTTGAACGTCGCTAGGCAATACTCTTATTCGCATGTTCTTTAGATCATCAGGAATATGAATTGGTCGAAGTCGATTGGAAATATGGCGGAAACCGTTTTCAAAATAACCGAGTACCTTATAATTTATTTGTTCCTCGATCTTTCTACTCAGATAATTTCCTAACGCCCCATCCATGGAAGATCTGGCACTTTTATTGTTTTGAAATAAAAAAGGTAGATCGACAAACCCCAATTCTGGTACTCGGTCTGTCAGGTAACTGGTGGACTGATAGGCGACCGTCAAAAACCCGTGTTCCACAAGCCATAGAATATCCTCGCCGCGGTATCCCAAATCCATTATATTCCAAATGTATCTTACCTCTACGTCATCCCCAAATTCAGCCTCTAGCCGATCACCAATGAATTTGAGGGACTGACTAAATGATGTTGTTGGGGGGCCGTATCCACCAAGCCTGAAATGAAATTTAAAGCTCACTGATGTTCTCCCCATTCGGTGTCTAAATGACGTCGGTAGTCGGGTCCACTATAGAAAGTATAACAATAAATTTGCAAAGGATGGTAGTATTGAGGACATAGTTTGAATATTAATCAGAGTTCACCTAAAGGAGGTATACGTTGTGAGTATTCTCGTTGGTCAGCGGGTAATTTCTATAGAAGAGCATTATTACGACCCAAATGTAATTTCCCATTACACTGGTGTAGATGCCCGCACTGGCGGATTGGTGAAGGATAGTCTTCTAGAGGTAGGGGATAAGCGTATAAAGTCAATGGATGATAGCGGGATTGACGTCCAGGTATTGTCGCACGGTGCCCCATCTACCCAAAGAATGGATGCAGACACCGGTATCCCAGTTGCGAAAGCTGCTAATGATTATCTCTTTGAGATTTGCCAGGCTAATCCCCAACGGCTCGCGGGATTTGCGGCGTTGCCCACTGCCGACCCAACTGCTGCGGCAGATGAGCTTAGCCGTTCGGTTAATGAATTAGGCTTTAAAGGTGCCATGATCCATGGGCTGATAGGTGAAGAAAGATTGTTTGTCGATAACAAACGATTTTGGCCAATATTTGAAAAGGCACAGGCACTCGATGTGCCTATTTATATCCACCCCGCCAATCCACATCCGGCCGTTGTCGACGCATATCTGAAGGATTATGCGGAACAATTCCCTGGTGTCGTCAACGCAGGTTGGGGTTTTACCATGGAAACGGCAACAATCGGGATAAGACTGGTGCTTTCCGGTATATTCGACAAGTTTCCCAATTTGAAGATCATTATAGGACACTTGGGAGAGACTTTACCGTTTTTGATGTGGCGCATTGATATGGCGCTCAATCGACCAGGAAATGACGGTGTTGCATTCCGAGATATATTTACGTCACACTTCTATATAACAACCAGTGGTTTTTTTTCGGACCCAGCGCTTTTATGCTGTATTCAGGAAATGGGGGTAGATCGGATCCTATTTGCAATTGACTATCCTTTCGTACCAAATGAACCTGGCCCTAAATGGATCGAAAAGCTTATGCTGAATACCGAAGATAAAGCAAAAATCCTCCACGGTAATGCAGAACGCATCCTGAATTTATAACCGGACTTGATTGAAATTTATTGCCCGCGAGCACATAGAGGTTGTTCTTAATTATACGCAAGTAAGTTCTCTTCAGGTTTTAACCCCCAAACGCCGTTCCCGATTTTCCCTGAAGTGCAAGCTCAAGTTTTTCGGGGTTCGTAATGAGGCCCCTTCGTCCGCCATGCTCCAGATATTGGCTCATAGCTTGTATCTTAGGTCCCATACTGCCTTCGTCGAATTGTCCAGCCGCATGGAAGGCCCTTGCATCAGAGAGGGTCATGCAGTCGAGCCATTGTTGGTTTTTTTTTCTGAAATTTATGGCTACTTTATCTACGTCAGTTGAAATTATAAACAAATCGACACCTAGGCTAGAAGCCAGCATTCCTGATGCAAGATCCTTATCAATTACAGCCTCCACGCCCACCAGGTAGTTCTTTTCGTTCTCGATAACAGGAATTCCCCCGCCTCCACATGCAATGACCACGTAGTTAGCATCAACCAAATGCCGGATTTGCTCTAGTTCTATAATTTTTTTAGGTTTGGGGGAGGGGACCACCCGCCTCCATCCCCTTCCTGCGTCTTCCTTTACAATCCATCCGTGCTCAGTGGCGCGTTGTTTTGCGATTTCTTCATTTAATTGGGGGCCGATAGGCTTGGTAGGATTCTCAAACGCCGGGTCTTTCTTATCTACTAGGACCTGGGTTACTACAGTTATTGGGGCTCGGTCTATTCGGCGTTTTGTGAATTCATTATGAAGAGCCCTCTGAAACATATACCCCACTGCACCCTGGATATCGGCATCCGCATAGTCCATTGGGACTTGGGAAATTTCATTTCTTGCCAACTCAGAGCGACGCAAAATAAACCCTACTTGCGGTCCACTGCCGTGCGTAATGACGACGTTCCAGTTCTGTTCGATCATGTCTACGATGCGTTTCACGGTTTGGACAGCGGCTTCGTATTGGTCCGGGATCGCTTGCTTGTCTTTAGAGACGATTAAGGAGTTTCCACCTACAGCTATAAGGGCGGTCTTTCTTATATCGTTCTTACTTGTATGCATTGGTCATCGTTCCTTGATACAATGTCGAACCTTCTCCAGTGTTTTTTTGCCTAAGTCGTGCCAAGCTTATCCGCCAATGTCGTAATCGCGTCGTTGAAAACTATCATCGGTGCGCGGGTAATGCCGGCACCAATCTGCCCAACACCGGCGTCTTTATGGGCAATGCCTGTATTGATAATGGGCTCAATACCTGTGTCTACCACTTTGCGCGCGTCGATACCGGCAGGAGATCCGATAAAGTCTAAAGCCGGAATGCTAAAAGCGTTATTTCTTCCCAAGGTGATATGTGCCATCTCCTGTGTGTAACCGAGCGCCTCCGTCGGTGTGCCACCGACAAATTGAACAATAGCTGGCGCAGAAGCCATAGCAAATCCACCTATCCCTGCGGTTTCCGTGATTGCGCTGTCACCCAGGTCAGGAGCGGCATCGTTTTGGGAAAATCCTGGAAAGAAAAGTCCATCTGCCACCCGAGATTGTGTCCAGAACCATTCGTTACCAGTTCCACTCATGCGTATACCGAAAGTAACGCCATTTCG
>PTLH01000100.1 GCA_002938035.1 Alphaproteobacteria bacterium MarineAlpha3_Bin6 | reverse complement strand
ATAAATATTAGAATTATTTATGTTAATATGATTGGTTGCAAAAATGTAGCGGGCAAGAAGGCGACGTAGATTAACCCTGAATAACGGAGCAAACAATAAAAGGCCGACGAAATCCGTAATAAACCCGGGCGTTAACAACAAAGTACTCGCCAGGATCAAACAACAGCCATCAAAAGCTTCATCGATTGGAAAACGGCCTTGATTCAAGCACTCCATGACCTTGTAAAGAGTTGCTGATCCCTGCGACTTGAGTTGAACGGCACCAATGATTGCGGTCAACAGTATGATCCCGATGGTTGGCCCTAGACCTAAAATGCCACCAATCTCTATAAAAGTTATAATTTCTGCGGTCGGTAAGCCGAATACAGCAATGATTAAAATAAGTTTCATACTCGTGATATAGTTTTAATTTTTTCTAACTCGGATATTGTAGCCATTCGATTTAAATGGTTCGAACCAAAGTCTCACTTCCGGGTGGTCAATCGGGCCGCCAACAACATCTGTTTCCAGGTTTTGTTCGGCAACATAGGTTTTTGAAACGCCATCGTTAACGATGACATGATACCATGGCTTATCTTTGGGTGGTCTTGATTTGGCCACCTGGCTATACCATTCGTCAGTACCTTGAAACACGGGGTCAACGTCAAGAATTACTCCACGATATTCAAATCGTTTATGATGAACCAACTGTCCTAAAGAAAAAAGTGCTTGGCTTGTGGCCATTTAAACAATCCTTGATTATTAGCGCCTACTAGAATTTCAACGAATTTCGGGTCAATTGTATCAGTATCTAGCACTTTCGTCGACAGCGCCCTCCGTAAATATAATACCTCCAAAAGTTAAAGACTTGATATTTATAAGGTTCTTTAATGTAGTTTGTTTGAAATTTCTATGGATAATCTTAATTAACACGCCCCACTATTTTGCTACTATTGGGGACTTTATCATCCTACGTGCACACATTCAGACTTTACACTCTAATATCCATTATAAAGGTAGAGATGGTAACGTTGTTCTCGTAATTTTTCACTATGAATTTCCTGGATATGGTCTTAGGGCTGATAAACCCTCTATTTGTGACGGTATTTCGTTAAGGAATTTATCCTTTCGCATGCCAATAGATAACGATATTTATGGGTCTTGGGTCTACTAAGTCGATCCATTTTTCATAGAATTAATCGGTGATGTAGAAAACTCAATTAGTTTCAGGGGCTGATTCGAGTATAAGGCTTGCGGTGGTAACTATCGAAGCGTATACCCAAACTCTGAAAGACTTGGATAACTGCGTTTTTCCCCCGCTTCTCACTCCAAATCAGACGCTACTCTTGAGGCATGTTAGACAACCTGATTACATTGATGCCGATAATCATTTCTTTCCCGGTGACGACAGGTAGTGCGGAATATATTTGGAGCCAGGTTAGATGACGCCTGACCAATCTGAGTTAGCTGTAACTAAAGCCCACCAGCGTTCCAATATAGAACCTGATCCCACTCATGAACAAATGGCTAACGCCATCCGTTTTTTATCCGCGGATGCTGTGGAGGAAGCAGGATCTGGTCATCCCGGGATGCCAATGGGGATGGCGGATGTGGCGACAGTACTTTATTCGCAATTTTTGAAGTTTGACCCCTCCGATCCAAATTGGCCAGATCGGGATAGGTTTGTGCTCTCGGCGGGCCATGGATCTATGTTACTTTACTCGCTCCTCTATCTAACCGGGTATGAGGATATGACCATTTCTGACATAAAGAATTTTCGCCAATTGGGTTCTAAGACGGCTGGTCATCCAGAATTTGGCCACGCCACAGGTATTGAAACAACGACGGGTCCGCTAGGGCAGGGACTGACTATGGCCGTGGGGATGGCACTTGCAGAGCGGATGACTAATGCTCGCTTTGGTTCAGACTTGGTTGATCATTTTACCTATGTCTTGGTTGGCGATGGTTGTCTTATGGAAGGTATCAGCCATGAGGCTATTTCGTTTGCCGGTCATTTACAACTCAACAAACTGATTGTTTTATTCGACGACAACTCAATCTCTATTGATGGTGCAACAGAATTATCAGTTTCTGACAATCAGTTAGGACGCTTTGAAGCGAGTGGCTGGCACGTTTTGGCCGTGGATGGGCATGATCCGAAAGATGTAGCATCGGCAATTGCTGCCGCCCGTGAAAGCAGTCACCCGTCCTTAATAGCCTGTAAAACAGTAATTGGGTTTGGATCTCCAATTAAAGCGGGTACCGCTGCTGCTCATGGAGCTCCGCTGGGGGAAGATGTAATTGCTGGAGCCAGAGAAAGGCTGAACTGGGTTTCGGCTAAGTTTGAAATCCCAGATAACATCTTGTCTACATGGCGGAAAGTGAGCGGCCGTAGTCGTGCTAAGCGTGATAATTGGTATACACAACTGGAAGCATTGAGTGATCATGAACGCCGTTTATTTGACGCAGCCATTCATGGGCATTTGCCGGCGGGTTGGTTAGATGTAATCAATGACCATAAGAAAATTATTACTAAAAAAGAGCCAGAGTGGGCAACACGTAAGGCGTCCGGTGAATTATTAGAAGCTATCATTAATATAATTCCGGAACTAGTGGGTGGTTCTGCGGATTTAACAGGTTCCAATAATACAAAAACTGCAGACGCTGAAATAATTTCTCCACGTCATTATAATGGTCGGTACATCCATTATGGCGTAAGAGAATTCGGAATGGGTGCGATAATGAATGGTATGGTGCTACACGGGGGTGTGATCCCCTATGGGGGCACTTTTCTTGTTTTTGCTGATTATATGCGTCCCGCAATACGTTTATCTGCTTTGATGAGACAAAGAGTTGTATACGTTTTAACCCACGACTCTATTGGCCTAGGCGAAGACGGACCGACTCACCAACCGGTTGAAACCTTGGCCTCTTTACGTGCTATTCCTAATCTTAATGTCTTTCGACCTGCAGACGCAGTCGAAGTGGCGGAATCTTGGGCGTTTGCGCTCTCATCTGAAGAGACCCCATCAATCATTGCCTTGACTCGTCAAGGTGTACCAATGGTTAGAACCATACATACAAATGAAAATCTTTCAGGAAAGGGTGGCTATCTAATATCTCAAGCCCAAGGCAAAAGTGAAGTAACGCTAATAGCATCAGGTTCAGAGGTCTGGATTGCTCTGGAAGCGCAAAAATTACTTCAAAAAAATATGATTGATTCCTCTGTTATTTCAATGCCTTGTTGTGAATTATTTGATAAACAAGATGAAGAATATAGAATGGAACTTTTAGGTAGTGGTATCCGTGTTGCTGTTGAAGCAGCGGTTGCCCAAGGATGGGAAAAATATTTAGGTGAAAATGGAAGATTTGTGGGAATGACAGGATTTGGTGCCTCGGCGCCCGGGGATCGATTGTACAAGCATTTTGGTATTACACCGGAAGTTGTAGTGGAGACAGTCAAGGATCTGTTGTAGCTGCTCCTAAATTAAGTATTGGAGCTTTGAGGCGGAAAATTCAATTTGGAGGTATCCGTTTATGAACCTGGAGCAATTGGCATCTGTAGCACTGAAAATGGTCTCAGCTAATAAGGGGCTATTAGCTGCAGATGAGAGTACGGGTACTATTTCAAAAAGACTGGCATCGGTCGGTTTGGATTCGACAGAAGAAAGTCGTCGAGATTATCGTGGAATGCTTTTTTGTACTGAAGGTTTAGGGCAATATATAAGTGGTGTAATTCTATATGATGAGACTATACGCCAAGTGTCTAAAGATGGAGTTCCCTTAACGAGGTTATTGATCGATCAAGGAATTTTACCTGGAATTAAAGTCGATACGGGTGCAAAAGCATTGGCTGGATCAGATGGAGAAAAGGTAACAGAAGGGCTAGATGGTCTTTATGATAGGGTGTCGGAATACGTCGAGCTTGGAGCAAAGTTTGCGAAATGGCGTGCGGTCGTATCAATTAGCGCTACTCTTCCATCGAACTATTGCATAAATGTTAATGCCCATGCTCTCGCGAGATATGCTCGCATTTGTCAGGAAGTGGGATTGGTACCAATTGTAGAGCCGGAAGTCTTGATGGACGGGAGCCATACCATTGACCGTTGCTCCGAGGTAACCGAACATACGCTCGAGATCGTTTTTCGTGAGTTGGTTGCTCAGGGTGTGGAGCTTGGAGGTATGATCCTGAAACCCAATATGATAATTTCAGGAAAGGATTGCCCCCAACAGGCCGGTCCAGAGGAAGTTGCAGCTAGGACGATTTTGGGGCTTCAAAGAACCGTACCGGCAGAAGTGCCAGGGATTATGTTTCTCTCTGGTGGCCAGAGCGAGGCGGATGCCACAGCTCATTTAAATGCGATGAATGCCGGTGATGCTTGTCCTTGGGCCTTAAGCTATTCTTACGGACGTGCATTGCAAGAAAGCGCCTTAAAGTCATGGGGGCTGAACCAAAAAGATAGTCTAGTTGCCCAAGGCCGGCTTTTGAAGCGAGCGCACCTTAATAGCGCGGCGTGTGCTGCCCAATACGTCGGGGAAGCAGCTTAAGATCGGTGAAAATATGACATGAGTGCATTCAAGATTTCTCCATCAATTTTGTCAGCCGATTGTGCCCGGCTAGGTGAAGAAGTTAGAGCTGTTGATGAAGCAGGCGCAGATTATATACATATAGATGTAATGGATGGTCATTTTGTTCCAAATCTTACTTTTGGTGCGCCTGTAGTTAGGGATATTCGACCAGTTACAAATAAACCTCTTGATGTACATTTGATGATTAATCCCGCTGCACCGTATTTACATGAATTTGCGAATGCTGGGGCTGATTTAATCACTGTACACGCTGAAGCTGATACTCATTTACATAGGAGCCTTCAGGTTATCCGGGGTTTAGGTAAAAAAGCTGGTGTATCACTAAATCCCTCTACATCTGAAACAGTCATCGAGAATGTATTGGATAGTGTTGACCTGATATTGGTGATGTCGGTGAACCCAGGATTTGGGGGGCAAAGGTTTATTGTCTCTCAGCTTGAAAAAATCCGACGCATTCGCGATATGATTGGAAATCTTCCCATCGAACTGGAAGTGGATGGCGGCGTGAACGCTGAAAATGTAGCATCTGTGATTGATGCGGGGGCGAATGTTATTGTCGCGGGAAGTGCGATTTTTAAAGGTGATGATTATCATGAAACTATCGGTGCCCTTAGGGAAGCAATTAATAATTGAGTTTGAATATGTTAGGTGCTCATTCTCCCCCGATGATTTAATGGACTATCACAACACCAAATGAAATTACGTCCTTTCAGCACTGAACAAATTTATGATCGTTTCAACGTTAATTTTCTTGGTAACGTCGTTACGCTAATGTCTGATTTTTTAATTCATTATCTCTGGGAAAAACGTTGGTTCTTCTTTGCGCTAATCGTGGGTGCCGGAATTATTATGGCTCCATTGCCGGAAGGTCTTACCGAAGATGGGAAAGTTGTCCTGGCCATGTCCGTCATGGCTACCATCATGTTTGTCACCGAGCCAATACCATTACCAGGCGTGGCGTTGTTGATAATTTTAGGCCAGGTATTCCTACTAGGTCATGACTCTTCTATTGTTGCTAAGAGCCTCTGGAATGATTCGGTTCTGTTTATTTTGGGTTCTCTCATGCTTGCTGTTGCTGTCGTAAAACAAAAACTCGACAAGAGAATTGCCTGGTTGATCGTTCGGATCACGGGCACGAAAACGTCCCGAGTATGTTTTGGAATCTCGGTAATATCCGGACTGTTAGCGTCATTTGTTGGTGAACATACGGTTGCGGCAATGATGCTGCCAGTAGGGATTACTTTGGTTACCCTGACGTCTGACGATCCTCGCAAGGTTCGAAATCTTGCTGCTGTCGTACTTTTTTCAATAGCCTATGGGGCCTCGATAGCGGGAATTGGAACCCCCTCCGGAGGAGCAAGAAATGCCATTATGATCGGTTATTGGAAGGAATTTTTCTATGACCCGAGCAACCCAGAAACAAGTAAATTTATTATCGATTACGCCCGTTGGATGTTGTTTGCCTACCCGATGTTTCTAATCCAGGTACCTTTTGTAACGATGGTTCTTCTCTTTACGTTTCGGCCAGAATATCGTGACCTGTCTCGAGCGGTAGTTAAGCTCCGGCAGCAGGTTGAGGCGGAAGGTTCTATGAAAAAGACCGATTGGGTTGCCATCGTCATGTTTTTTATCGTGTTGTTGGGTTGGATTTTCTTCTCTGACAAGGTTGGTATGGGAACCATTGCCTTATTGGGAGCCGCAGCTTTTCTCGTAGCAGGACTGGTAAATTGGGAAGATATAAATTCGGGTGTTAACTGGGGTGTAGTATTACTTTACGGTGCCGCAATTTCTCTTGGTATTGAGATGAAGGAGACCGGCGCAGCAGAATGGGTCGCGGAGGGTTTTCTATCAGCACTTTCTCCAATTGGAGCGGGGGACGGTTTTGGGCTTTGGGCCTCTATCTCGGTTTTAACCACTGTCGTAACTAATACGATGTCTAATGGTGCAGCGGTTGCTGTACTTGGGCCAATAGTTTTGAAAATGGCTTCCGTTGCAGGAGAAAGTCCAATTATTATTGGTTTTATTACAGCTATTTCATCGTCTTTCGCCTATCTAACAGTAGTAGGTACGCCTGCATGCACAATTGTATATGCGTCAGGCTATTTAAAAACGACAGATTTTCTTGCTGTTGGTTGGAAAATGGCGCTAATCTCAACAATTATTATGCTTTTAGGGGCTAGGTTATATTGGCCACTGCTGGGTGTGTAGATGGAAGATGCCCATTGAAAGAGAAAGAATAATATGACACAGGGTTTAACCGATTCTGAAGCCCTTATCGAGTATAGAAAAAGTCGGTATCGTATCCTCGTTTGTGTTGACGGTTCAGATGAGTCGTATCGTGGACTTCAGTACGCCGCGCGTTTGGGCGCGGCGCCTGACGCCGATATAGTTTTACTTTACGTGAGACCTATTGATCAGGGCCTACGAACTGGGGGACTTCAGGTTCGTGTCGCCCGTGAGAACATGCTCAATTGGGGGCTCGAGCTACCAGGTATCCAATACCTCAAAAAAGGTCGTGACATGTTAGTAGGAACCGAGGAATTGGCCAGCCAATGGGAAATACACAGTGCTCATGCAGACGTCGTTGGTGACCCGTTAGGAGATAACAAAATCGGATACACCAATAATCAGGGTAAGGCTATCGTCCTCAAGTTAAAGACGGCTAGTTCTGTGGCTGGGGGTATTTTAGATCAGTATGAACTCGGTCCTTACAACTTAATCATTCTGGGCTCAAGTGGAAGAGCGGGGGGGTTTGCCAAGAATCTATGGGACCCAGCGATCGCAGAAAAAGTTGCTATCCATGCCCCATGCTCTGTCTGCGTAGCACGTGAACTTGAAACAGGCCACGGCATGCTGCTCTGCACTGATGGTTCGGACCAAGCTATGGAAATGGTTAATAAGGCAGCACAAATGTCGAAGCGGGTGGGTGCTGAGGTCTCCATTTTGTCTGTATCTTTAGACGATGAAGGAGAAGTTGAGGCCCGAGAAAATGTAACCAAAGCGGCAGAGTTGCTTCGCAGTTTGAGTATTGAACCAAGAAATATTTTAATCGAAACAGGGAACCCTGTTGAACAGATCATTGAAGCGGCAAAGACCTACACTTTTGTTGTAATTGGCGATACCGGTAGAACCGGCCTAAAGAGATTTTTTATGGGGAGCGTAGCGTTTAAAGTTATGGAATTCGCGAATAATTCTGTGATGATTGTTCGATAAAATTCCAAACCTTTGAGGCGGAATCTCGCTGCATGATTCTGCATATTTTTTAATGTTTAAGACCTTAAAAAACTTTCTATTTTGTTGATAACGTTTTGTGGACCTTGGATT
>PTLH01000010.1 GCA_002938035.1 Alphaproteobacteria bacterium MarineAlpha3_Bin6 | reverse complement strand
ACCAATTATATTCCAGCAGGGTATAACGCTTGAAGGTCTATAAAATCTTAATCTTATCACCAACTAAACCTGCAAGATCCTTATCTTCTAACGTGTTTGATTTTATTTCCATAAGTGCCAAAGTTAAACTTGTAAGATTCGATTGGATTTAATTTGGCCCATTTAATTTTGGAAAATATTAATTTATATAGTTACCACCTAACAAGTTCTAATCTCTCTATTCAGACTAATTTCTCACACTCAATAGCTCTCCAAAACTATATTAATAGTTAACCACCCGTTCTGGTCCAAATTTCTAACTGTTTAATTAATCAACTCCTACCGTTAAAAAAATTGATATATTTAAGGTTCACTTAAAAGCACTCGAAACACTATCGGCGACCTCGTATATAGCTTCATTGGCTTCATCAATAGCTCTACCCATTGTGATAAATCCATGCACCTGACTTTCAAAACATCGGTATTTAACGTGCACCCCTGCTTGCTTTAGCTTCTCGGCATAACTTCTTCCTTCATCCACCAATGGATCGTAGCCACACGTTAAAATAAAGGCTGCAGCTACATCTCTGAGATTATCAGATAACATTGGTGACGCTCTCCAGTCATCACGGTCAGACTCGTTTCTGAGATACTGTGCATGGTACCAGTCCTGTGCCTCCCTAGTGAGCAGGTAACCCTTATCAAAATTTTTATGAGAGGCAGTATTTAAATGAAAACTAGTTGCGGGATATATCAAGGCTTGGAAAGAGAGATTAAGTCCGAAATCACGAGCCATGATGGCAACGACTGCTGATAAATTTCCCCCCGCGCTATCACCACCGACGGCGATCCTATCAACATCTATAGCATGGCCACCGGCTCCGCCTACCGCCCATTTAAAAACTGCCCAAGCATCTTCAACAGCGGCCGGAAACTTATTCTCTGGTGCCAAACGATAATCTACATTAATTACAGCAAATTCACCTCGATTAGCTAACATCCGGCAAATAACGTCGTGTGTATCCCTATCGCCGACAACCCAACCACCACCATGAAAATATATAAGTAATGGTAGGGTCTGAGTTAACTCGGATCCAATGGGTCTATAATAACGAACTGGTATCTTCCCACCTGGGCCTTGGATAGAAAAATCCTCCACATGGCCAACATCGGGCACCTCTGGCGTTAGGCTCCCACGGCTTTTCTTGAAAACAATTCGAAGTCCCTTCGCACCTAATTCTTCTGGAGAGGGCGCGCCAACAATTTCCTCCTTTTCTGCGATATCCAGGATTGCCTGGGCCTGGAAATTTACTGACATTTTACCTCCATTCTTCTACAATTAGGTATCGGAATAAAACCAAGAGAAACTAATTAACGCTCGTCAAGCAAGTCCCAATTGACTACAACACCGACCCGTTCCAAAATTATTTTCACCAATAAATACCAGGATTAATTTATGTCAGAACAAATACAAGCATCCCACGTCCTTGTAAGTTACGTTGACGCCCAAAATTCATCATCTCTATTAACCAAAGCAGAAGCACTAGAACGTATTCAGGACCTCAAATCTCAAGTGTTATCTGGAATGTCATTTTCAGAGATAGCAATAGAGTTTTCCGATTGCCCTTCTGCTGAAAAAGGTGGTGATCTAGGAGAATTTAGCCGTGGCGCTATGGTAAAGGCCTTCGATATGGCCGCCTTTGCATTGGAGGTTGATGAGGTAAGTGAGGTCGTGGAGACAGAATTTGGATACCACCTAATTCACCGGACAACATGACCAATAGGATAGGATATGCAGTCATATTAAGATTGAGACCGAGTTAATCCCCAACAGGGAACAAATAAAGATAACTTATGTAACCTGATCGGTAATCAACATTTTGGTGTTTAAAAACTCTTTTTTCTAAACAAAATTTTTTCAGCTGTCGCTCAACGAGGATAGGAATGAGATCACTTTCTGATGAACGGACAGACCATATAGGGCAAAGAGATCACCTTAAAACCATCAAGGCTCTCATACCGTATCTTTGGCCCAAAAACGCCACGGAAATGCGCTTGAGAGTTGTTATTGCTCTCTTCTTCCTCACTATCGCGAAGGGTATTACGGTTGGCGTACCTTTTATTTACAAGACCGTCGTAGATACCATTTTTGTCTCTTTAGAAACTACTGTAATCGTCCCGATTGGCCTCTTGATTGCCTATGGTCTAGCAAGAGTAATGGCCCAGGCTTTTGGTGAATTTCGCGATGCCATATTTGCCAAAGTAGCGCAAAGCGCCATTAGGAAAGCCGGGCTTAAAACCTTCCAACATCTACACCGCCTCTCCATGCGCTTCCACCTAGACCGTCAGACTGGCGGCCTAAACCGCGCAGTGGAACGTGGAACCAAGGGCATTGATTTTCTACTAAATTTTATGTTGTTCAATATCGTTCCTACTTTGCTGGAAATTCTCCTCGTCTGCACAATTATGTGGGGACTATTCAATATCTGGTTTGCAGTCGTAACTTTTTTCACGGTTAGTCTTTACATCGGTTGGACCGTCGGCGTAACTGAATGGCGTATAAAGTACCGTCGCCATATGAATAAAATGGACAGCGAAGCTTCTACAAAAGCTATAGATTCACTTCTTAATTATGAAACGGTTAAATATTTTGGTAACGAAGATCACGAAGCTCGGCGTTTCGACGCGGCTCTCAGGTCTTACGAAAAGGCTGCCATTAAAAGTAAGGTAACCCTATCTTTTCTAAATATTGGTCAAGGATTAGTCATCTCAATTGGTCTCACGGTCATCATGATTATGGCTGGCTTTGGGGTTAAGAATGGATCCATGACAATAGGGGACTTTGTCCTGGTAAACAGTTACTTGATACAGCTATTCCTACCCCTGAACTTCCTTGGTTTTGTCTACCGCGAAATAAAACAATCTCTCACTGATATGGAAGATATGTTCAAACTTATAGGCCAGAGGCTAGAAATTATGGACGTATCGGGTGCAGAAAAATTGACCCTCAGTGGTGGCGAAATAGTTTTTGAAAATGTGGGTTTTTATTATAATCCGGATAGGCGCATCCTGAACAATGTGTCCTTTAAAGTACCTTCGGGCCATACCCTCGCGATCGTTGGTCCTAGTGGAGCCGGAAAGTCAACTATTTCTCGGCTTCTATACCGTTTCTACGATGCGGATGAAGGGCGAATTTTAATTGATAATCAGAACATAAAGCAGGTTCAACAAGATAGCCTCCGCGCGGCAATTGGCATTGTACCTCAGGATACAGTCCTTTTTAATGACACTATCTATTATAATATATCCTATGGGCGCCCTGATGCAGGACCATCGGAAATCGAGAATGCAGCGCAACTTGCCAGCATTGATGATTTTGTAAGAAGTCTGCCTGATGGCTATAATACTCAAGTTGGTGAACGGGGACTAAAACTCTCTGGCGGCGAAAAACAGCGGATTGCCATCGCCCGAACAATTCTTAAGTCACCAAAAATTTTGATTTTTGATGAAGCCACGTCGGCTCTCGATACTCATACTGAAAAAGAAATACAACAGGCCTTGGCCAAGGTTTCAGCTGACTGCACAACTGTTATAATTGCACACCGTCTTTCAACGGTAATAAATGCCGATGAGATACTGGTACTTAATGAAGGAGAAATCGTAGAACGTGGAAACCATCAAGATCTTTTAGCTCTAAAAAACTTTTACTTTCGTATGTGGATAAAACAGCAAGAAGCGAGAAAAGCCTTAGAAACTCTGGATAAAAGTCACGAAAGTATTTTGTTGGAAAATGGACTGACAACTAATCATGCAGTGTTATCTCCCTAACACCTGCTTACCCGCACTAGAGCTATCACCGCAATTTAAAGTTCGTCAACACAATTCAAGTCGACTAAAACTTGGTTCTAAATCTTGACTCTGTTTCACTGTTTAGGTGCCGAGTTCGCACGTAGAAGCTCGTAAACAGGTTTCGGCACGGATGCACCACCTGCAACCGCCATCTCTAGCCAAATTAGAGCTTTGTTAAGATCCAATTCAACCCCGCCACCACGGGCATAAAGCATAGCCAGACTTATTTGAGCCTCCCCAAGGCCCGACCGAGCCGCTTTTTCATAAAACTCTGCAGCTTCAGACAAATTTCTTTCAACTCCGGCACCAGCCTCTAGCATAACAGCAAAATTAAACTGGGCGAGGGGGATACCAGCCTTGGCGGCAGTACCGTACCATTTTGAGGACTGTGTCAAATCCCGCGCAATGCCTTCCCCACTGTAATACATTTGTGCCAAGCGTATCTGGGCCTCGACATGGCCTTGCTCGGCTGCCTTCGTGTACCAATTGGCTGCCTCTTTTTGATTCGGTTCCGCTGTCAAGCCCAAATCCAGAATTTGTCCCAATTGGAATTGGGCAGTTACATTTCCAGCCTCCGCCGCTAACTGCCTCCATTTCAAGGAATCAAGATAGCTTACCGGAACAGGTACCTGAGCCTTTCCTAACCCTACTTGAAACGTAGTTGTAAACGTAACCAATAGGAATATGGTAAACGTTAACCTCATTACTAACCTAGATATCCGTTAAATAATAAATAGTAGGCAGAATGCAGCACCGCTAGATTTCGCTGTTATTTCCTCTCCAGACTAGTTTCAGTCCGATCGACTAACAAGTCACATTTTTAATAAGTGAAATCTGCATATGCGTCCTTTTCAGAACGTCTAAGCCTAATGAATTTGCTTCCGTCGGGTAACTCAATCAGTTTCTATTTGCACAACAACTTGATAGAATTCTTATTAATTTTGACTAACTTTTTTTATTCCGAACCCCATTTTATTATCTCCTCACGGGAAGGCTCTGGATCTTTCACCCAATAATTAATCTCTTTCGGTGCTTTCAATCCTGGAATTTTTTTTGCTTTAGGTTGAACGTATTGGGTTGGGTGGGGTCCGTAGTAATTGACGATCCGCCGCTTATCCCTATGGTTTGGCTTTTTAAAACACTCAACGCCGGCGAGGCTTTGATAACAATAAATAGGTTTTTCATCATCATATGTGGTTTCCTTATAGGTATCTACAGAACCACATCCGCTCAAAATTCCCACAATTGCCCCAAGCGCCCCTATTATTTTATTGTAGGACATTGGTTTGATCCTGGCTTTCTATATTTAATACTATATTTCCGGGCTCTTTTAGGCCCATTTTAGCGAGAATAAAGAGAATCCCTTGAACAGGTGAAAAAGTAATTAATATAGCAATATTAAAAGTTCAAAGTTTTAGTTTTTTACATCAACTACGATACGCCCCTGGACCTGACCCTGTAATATTTTATCTGCATAACCAACAATTTCTGAGAGCGGAACGATTTTCATAATCCCAGATAATTTATCCATTGGAAGGTCCTTTGATAGCCGTTCCCAAGCTTCTATCCGCCGCTTTTTTGGACACATTACAGAATCAATTCCAAGGAGTTTAACACCCCTTAAAAGAAAGGGAACGACGGTAGTATCAAGCTTAGGTGATGCCGCTAACCCAACCGCAGCACAACTAGCATCATATTTCATTGAGGCAAGAAGGTTAGAAAGAATAACTCCACCCACATTGTCAATTGCACCCAGCCATCTTTCCGAGCCCAAGGGGCCCTTAATAGGCTCTTCTAATTCAGAGCGCATAATAATCGACGTAGCTCCGAGACTCCTCAGAAATGTTTGGACTTCCTCTCGACCAGTGGATGCAGTCACGTTGTAACCTAAATTGGCAAGGATTGACACTGCTACACTACCAACTCCACCACCCGCACCCGTCACGAGTATTTCACCTTCAACACCCGATATTAGTCCATGTTCTTCAAGAGCAATGATGGCCAGCATAGCCGTATAGCCAGCCGTGCCGATACCCATAGCTTGTTTATTCGAGATGTTTTCGGGTAAATGTAGCAAATAGTCCGATTTGATCCGGGTCTTTGTGGTATAACCTCCCCAACGGTTTTCGCCAACCCGCCAACCATTGAGTACGACACGATCACCTGGCTTGAAATACTCTGAGTTACTAGTCTCCACAACGCCTGAAAAATCAACGCCTGGAATGTGAGGGTAATTTCGAACCAACCTACCTTTACCTGTTAAAATCATACCATCTTTATAATTTAGGGTAGAGTAGTCTATTTTGACGGTCACGTCTCCGTCCGGCAAATCCACCTCTGACACTTGCGTGAGATTTGCCACAATCTTTCCTTCCTCTTCCTCTAGCAGCAAAGCTCTTATTGCGTCTTCAGGCATAAATTTCTCCTTTATTATATAAAATAAGTATTTCTCAATATCATGGAAGGGAGAAAAGATTAACTAGGGTAACCAATCTCCTCAAGGGCGGTAGCGACCTCTGCCAGAATTTCAGGGTCGTCAATCGTCGCCGGTATTTTGTATTCTTCGCCGTCCGCAATTTTTTTCATAGTGCCACGCAGGATTTTGCCCGAACGGGTTTTAGGCAGTCGCTCGACGACAGTCGCAATTTTGAAGGAAGCAACGGGACCGATGCGATCACGAACCATATTTACGATTTCGTTGACGATTTCAGCGTGGCTCCGGTTTACACCTGCGCTTAGTACAAGGAAACCGAGTGGAAGTTGACCTTTAAGCTGATCTGCAACTCCAATAACCGCGCATTCGGCCACATTTTGGTGCGCTGCCAACACCTCTTCAATGGCGCCCGTGGATAAGCGATGGCCTGCAACATTAATAATATCGTCTGTACGTGACATCACAAATACGTACCCATCCTCGTCAATAAATCCGGCATCGGCCGTTTTATAGTAACCGGGAAACTCGGAAAAATAAGCTTCAATAAAACGCTCATCTGCATTCCATAGCGTTGGGAATGTTCCAGGAGGCAACGGTAGTTTGATGACCAAGGCACCAATCTCGCCGGGATTGACCTCTTGAGCATTATTATCGACGACGCGCACATCCATGCCAGGTACCGCCTTGGTGGGAGAGCCTTCTTTGATCGGTAGTTTTTCGATGCCGAGGCTGTTAGCACAGATCGGCCAACCAGTCTCTGTTTGCCACCAGTGATCAATCACAGGAACACCAAGTTTTTCTTCTGCCCATTGCAGCGTAGCCGGATCCAGGCGTTCCCCAGCGAGAAAAAGTGTTTTGAACCTGGATAGGTCGTAGTTCTTAATCAATTTACCTTTTGGATCTTCCTTCTTTATCGCTCGGAAAGCCGTCGGTGCAGTAAAAAACACCCCCACTTTGTGTTGCGATATAACCCGCCAGAAGGCGCCGGCATCAGGCGTTCCAACTGGCTTACCCTCAAAGAGGACGGTGGTGTTGCCGTTAAATAAAGGCGCGTAAACGATGTAGGAGTGGCCAACGACCCAACCCACGTCCGACGCCGACCAGAATACTTCACCAGGCTCAACTCCGTAGATATATTTCATCGACCATTTAAGCGCCACCGCGTGTCCACCATTATCACGAATAACCCCTTTTGGTTCGCCAGTGGTACCTGAGGTATAGAGAATATAGAGCGGGTCGGTCGCGAATACAGGTACACAGTCATGAGGCTCTGCCACATCAACAGCTTCAGTCCAGTCCATATCCCGGTTAGGAATTAGTTCGCATTTCTCCATCGGTCGTTGAAGAATGATACATGTCTTGGGTTTGTGGGAGGCAAGTTCAATCGCGGTGTCCAATAGCGGCTTATAGGGGATTACACGGTCCACCTCGATGCCGCAGGAAGCCGAAACGATAATCCTTGGCTCGCAATCGTCAATTCTAACCGCCAATTCGTTGGCAGCGAACCCTCCAAATACGACCGAGTGAATGGCACCGAGTCGGGCACATGCCAACATAGCGATAACCGCCTCGGGAACCATTGGCATATAAATAATAACGCGGTCGCCTTTAATAACACCGTGATTTGCAAGAGCACCGGCGAAAGCAGAAATCTCATCACGAAGTTCTCGGTAGGTAAAGGTTTTGACCGTATCGGTGACCGGGCTATCGTGGATCAAGGCTGCCTGATCGGCTCTACCAGTTTCCACATGGAGATCAACTGCGTTATAGCAAGTATTCATTACACCGCCTTGGAACCAGCGGTAAAATGGTGGATTTGAGGTATCTATAACCTTGTCCCAGGTTTTAATCCAAGACACCTCCTCAGCTGCTTCGCTCCAAAAACCATCGGGGTCTGTCAAAGATCTTGTAAATACTTCTTCGTAGCTGGAACTCATGTTAACACCTCCCTTTGCTTTAGGCCTCACCCCCTAAGATTATAAGTTTTGAGAGACCGAAATCATTATGGTTTATCTTTTAGCCTCCAACCCAGAACTTTTCCTGCTAAGAATGGCTTAATCTCTGTTCCATCAGCGACGGTCACACGCTGAGGTACCATACATTCTTCGCGTGTTAGTGTTACCGTTCCAGCGTTGATTTCAAGGCCGTAGTAGGCGGGGCCATAAATCGAGGCAAAATTTTCAAATTTTTCAATCACACCTTCCTCTTCAAATACTGTTGCATATAGCTCAAGAGCCGAAGGCGCCGAAAATATACCAGCGCAACCGCAATTCGTCTCCTTATCTTTGATTGTGTGAGGTGCCGAATCGGTACCGAGAAAAAACCACGGGTCACCAGATGTAACTGCCTTTCGGAGAGCCATTCGATGCCGTTCCCGCTTTGCCACTGGTAGACAATAATTGTGCGGCTGGAAGCCCCCCTGAAATAGGCTATTCCGGTTTATAATCAGGTGATGAGCCGTGATAGTAGCAGCCACTTTACCCTTCATAGAACTAACAAAGTCGACCGCGTCACTCGTGGTGATATGCTCTAAAACGACTTTTAGTTTTGGGTATTCATTTATCAAGGGTTTAAGAATTTTACGGATGAAGACTGCCTCCCGGTCAAACACGTCCACCGCTGCATCAGTTACTTCACCATGGATGAGAAGTGGCATACCGATGTCTTCCATCTTATTTAATACTGCTTTTAACTTGGCCATATCCGACACTCCGTGGGCCGAATTGGTAGTAGAATTAGCCGGATAAAGCTTTGCAGCTGCAAAAATACCTTCACTGTAACCTCTCGCAAGGTCGCTAGCCTTTGTCATGTCGGTTAAGTACGCCGTCATCAAGGGAATGAACTCTCTCGTCACATTTTCTTTAGCTAACGCCTTCAATATGAGACTTCGGTAACCTTCAGCTTCAATGGTGTTTGTCACGGGTTCCGTCAGATTGGGCATGACGATTGCTCGCGCAAATTGCCTTGCCGTGAAGGGCAATACCGCCTCAAGCAGCAAACCCTCCCGCAGATGAACATGCCAATCATCTGGACGGCGAATAATTAATTCTTTGATATTATTAGAAATAATGGATTTTCCTACCTTCATGGAAGCATCTACATTATGCAAAAAAATGAGATTTAGACCTCCTTCTTTAATGCCTCATACCAACCTTCCACATCAAAATAAAAAGGCCCCAGGCCGGACTTCCAAGCTATTTTGCCTTCAGCATCAATTACGTAGAGCCGATCTGGCTCGGACCGGTATTTTTCCTCTGCCTCATCGGTCATACTATCAAGCACCATGCGAAACGGAAAGTTGTAACGCAACATACAGATAGCGGCTACGGCAGCTCGCTCTTCTTTTGTGTCGGGGCTCTCCACTTCGATACCCTCTAAGGTATTATCAGGTAGAACCCACCCATCCAATGGATGGGCTTCTTTTATGTAAACGCAACAAAACTCTGCTTGATCTTCTAGTTCTTTAGAAATTTTGATAAGGCGCACGGCCTTTTCCCTGAAAGGTGGTCACGTGTAGGAGCCAAATACCAGACCGATGGGCCTCCCAAATAAAGAAGAAAGCTGGAATAGCTCACCAGAACGTTTACCCTCAGACGTTAAAACCTCTAGGATAAAATTCGGGGCAGGAGAACCTGTTTCCGGTGAAAACCTGTCACGTTCCAGTCGTGCACGCCATCGATTTTCAAATTGCGCACGGGTAAAACCAGCATCCTCCCACTCCTCATCGGTCAGGTGTTCCATGGGTTCGGGCAATATTAATTGGTTCTGTTCTGCCAAAAGTTATCCCGCCAGAAGCAAATTGTTATCCTTTGCTTTCTTCAATTTTGATTAAATTCACAGTAGCCTCTCACACTAGTGCAGAAGATTTGTCTAAAATATTTAAAACAATAAATCAGCTATCTTCAGTTCGCAATTGATAGGTTGTCAAAAACGTCTCCGTCACACGGTTTGCGATCGATATGAAAACGGTACCAAAGAGCATAAAATAGCAGTGTCCACGCCATTTGTCCGGCCTTACGGTTGGGGTTTCCATCTAAGCTAGAAAAAAGAGCCCTAACTCTGCCGGCATTTGCGATTTCTTCAATGCAAGGTTGCGCAGCAACAAGCTCGCCACTTAATCTTGCTTTTTTGGAAATCCACTCCGCCACGGGAACACTAAATCCCTTTTTAGGGCTCATAGGTTTCGCCTCGGGAAACTTTTTATTTAACCATTTTCGAAGGATATATTTGCCCAAGTTATTTCGGATTTTAAGTCGATCTGGCAGACGCATCGCTATATTCGCCACCTCTAAATCAAGAAACGGGGTTCGTCCCTCTACACCATGGGCCATCAAACAGCGATCGAGCTTGATAAGTAGGTCATTAGGCAACCAACCCGCACAATCTGTGGCCTGAGCCTGTTGTAGCCTGGTCCAAGACCGGTGGGACGTATTTATAAGATCCGGGGTATTCCAAGAACCAGCGGGTTCTCTCAAAATACCACTTCCTTCAAAAATGCCTTTATGGCGCATCGGGCGCCCCCCCATCCACCAAGGCCGCATTAATCGGCGATAACGCCCGTAACCAGCAAAAAGTTCGTCTCCCCCTTCCCCGGTAAGCACCACCTTTATACCTCGTTCACGAGCAAGCGCTCCCAACTTGAACGTTGGAAGCACGGCATAGTCACTAGTGGGATCGTCAAGGCACCCTACGATTGTGGGAAGTAAATTCCAAAAATCATCTTCATTGAAGTCAACTGCGTAAAAATTAGCTCCCGCGGCTTTTGCAACAGTCTGTGCATGTGCACGCTCATCCGTCACCTGTGTACCGCTAAAACCGGCCGTAAAGGCCTCCACAGGGCGGTCGTTAAGTTCTCGCATACAGGCAAGTATCGCCGAGGAATCAACTCCTCCCGATAAGAATAACCCGTAAGGCACATCTGACCTCTGATGGACGGCTACGCTGTCCATCAGGGCATCGTCCAATAGCTTTATTGCTTCTTCCTCATTCCAGTCAGCTGGGCTATCAATTGGTAGCGCAGGATGCCGCAAACGTTCTATAATTTTTCCATCGCCAATACGAAGTGTTTCCCCCGGAAGAACTCTTTCAACGCCCCTAATGGCCGTCACCTTACCATGGGTAAATTGCTGCTGTAGAAGTTGATCTCGTACAGAAGTATTTAAAACCGGCTTTACGATATTAGCCTCTATCAAAGCGCCGATTTCGGACGCAAAACTTAAGCCCTTTTCGTCTTCGCAAATATATAGCGGTTTGATACCGAAACGATCTCGGCTAAGATAAATCTCTCCACTGTCACCTTCCACGATGGCGATTGCATACATCCCCCGCATATCCTCAGAAAATTTTTTTCCTTGACTTTGAAACAGTATTAACGGGGCCTCGCAATCGGACAGAGTGCTAAAGTTATCCGTGCCCAGTCTGTCTCGAAGTTCAACAAAATTATAAATCTCACCATTTGCAATGATCTGGTCACCCTGCACATTGGAAATTGGCTGATCTCCAGTCTTTAAATCAATGATAGAAAGACGCGTATGGCCGAGAATGACTTTGTCTTTAACAATTTGACCAGAGCCGTCTGGACCACGGTGAGCGATTGCTGACATCATTTTGTGTAGAATTGATATTTCTGGCATGCCATCTTTGAGCGCAATACCTACAATCCCACACATTATAAACTCATTTGTTCAAATAGTTTAATGTACTTGTCGACGACAATTTTTTCCGAAAACTTTTTTTTGTAAATTTTCTTCCCGTTCTCAGCCAACCTCCTACCTAACTCGTCATTAGAAATCAGCCTTTTCAATGCAGCAGCTAATGCGTTTGCATCATTTACTGGAAATAGAAGCCCCGTCTCTCCATCTTTTATTAGGGCACCCGGTCCCAAGTTATCGGCAGCCACCACAGGAACACCGTGAGCCCAACCCTCAATTATTACATTACCTAGCGGTTCGTGTCGGGATGGGCATACCAAGATATCGGCAGTCTCATATAGTGCCGCTACATCCTGACGCCAACCCAGAAAACGAATCCTTGGCCTAACACCAAGCCTTTCCGCTTCCCTTTCAAGGGTTTCACGCAAGGGTCCCTCACCCGCAATCCAAAGATAGGCGTTTGGCACCTGAGCGAATGCTTTAAGGAGAACATCAAAGGCCTTATTTTCATGCAATCGACCAAGAGCCAATAACAAGGTAGCATTATTCGACGTATACAATTCTTTTCGCTTGATTTTGGGTACCCTTTTCGCTGTTACAAAATTGGGAAGGTAATGAACCTGGTCCTCACCCCAGCCATTGTTTTTTAAATAGTTGGCAATATCTTCGGTGTTAGCCACCAGATGATCACAGGCACGGTAATACTTTAGATTGTAGTAACCCCCTAATCGACCAACATGTAAAAACTTTCCACGCGCGGGTAACATAGCTGTTGCCCGGTTCATCCAAGTTAAGACAATATCCGGTTTGAACTCGGAAATTTGTTGTCTTAGTCTCCATCTTGTGGCGACATCCAAAGGACTTCCAAAACCAAGTTCAACCGGCTCAACTCCACCTGCCCGCAACTGGCTGGCTCGCAATTTATGTTTTCGAATAACCACTCGTTGTTGGACAACGGATGAATTTAACGCAATTGCCAAACGCACAAAGAACTCCTCGGCGCCTCCGTAGTCAGCTCCCGCCATAGCCTGAAGAAGTTTCATTTAGGTATTAGACTTTCAAACGCATCAGCTGCTTGGGACCAACCCCATCCTCTTTGCAAAGCTTGGGAGTTCTTGTGGGTTGTTAACCAATATTTATCATCCGTGAGCAACTTCACGGAGGCTTCGACAAATGCGTCCTCTGTATCAGTGATTGCACCAGTAAGACCATCCCTTACTCTCTCGACTACCGAACCGCATCGCTGAACAACCGCCGGAACGCCTGCTGCCTGTGCTTCCCCTAGAGCCAAACAAAAGGTCTCGTTTTCATCTCCTTTGTAAAGCATTACGCGGGACTTTTGAAATTCGTCGATTAATTTTGATTTGGATACCGGGTCCCTGATCACAACACCTTTTGCCTTAAGGGCTCGAGCTTGGTTTAAGACAGCTAAGATTTCTTTTTCTTTTTTTATTCCGACAGCACCATAGGTAATCGCACCTGAAAATAAATGTAGTTCCGCATCTGGCAAGATCGGATGAATTTTGCGCTGCCAAACCGAAAGCAGCCAATCGAGAGATCTGAGCGGATTGGATGTAAAAATCGCCCTACGTGGGGGAGCAACTTTTGAAACAGAAACTACTCTAAAATCCTCGGAAATCCCGTAGGGTATAATTAACCTTCTTCCACCCGGTGCCCAAGACGGATATGTGGAGGAGTGATAATCACCGATAAAAATAATAGGGGGCTTTAGCTTCCATAGCTTAACCATATAACGCCACTTCAAGAGATAACGCGCTGGATTATGTACCCAGAATATCGTGCGCTTTGCATGGGGCATCATTGGAATGAGCCTGTCTCCGCGATTAGCAATGTAGAGATCAGCATATTTAGGCATACCTTCAGCGATAGGTAACCAGTGCACACCTTCGACAGTGTTGGCTTCGGAACATTTGTTACGGACCAGAACCTCGTGGCCGCGCGCCGCCAGTTCCTTGGTTAAATTTACTACAGAACTTTCAACACCACCCAAAGGCCCCCGAGCAGGACTTTGACCGTCAAACTCGATCCCGTCATCGGCCAAGACGATGCAAGCCATTAGCTTTCCTCAAGATCCGCTTTAATATAGGAAATGATAGGATAGAGGCCTGCAAATAGGGCAATCAAAATACCGTACCCGCCCTCTCTATACCCCTTACGGCCGATATAACATTTGATGAAGCGTGAAAAGATACGGCGGATATAGCCCGGATATGAGCCATAATCACTGGATTCCCGCATATCTTTTGCCCGCGCAGTACTATAGGAATCCAAACGTTTGATCATATCGGTGATACTCCGGTCAACAAAGTGCTGCAATCGATTAGTAAGCATTGGCCCTTTACGCCCATTCCAAACGAGCCTAGGGTGAACCCTCTGGGGGCCCCAAATCTTTGCACCATTTCTGAATAAACCTGGGTAAGCGGCTTTACCGTAGGATGCACCCCAACCGTAACGCACCAATCTATCACCAATGTAATTATCCACCGGTATTTCATACCAGTCAAATTCGTTTGAAGCTATTGCGGTGCGTATTTCTTTCCCAAGTTCCGTGGGCACATGTTCGTCCGCGTCTACTTCAAGTATCCAATCGCACGAGCAGGCTGCAATCGCGGCATTACGTCTTTCTCCTTCGCGCTCCCAAGCACCTTCGGAAATTACAGCACCAAAGCCTTTAGAAATCTCTTGAGAACAATCTGTGCACCGATCGAGTATCACTACCAGCTCATCGGCAAACGTGAGTGTCTCCAAACATGCAGCGAGACAATTCTCTTCGTTATGTACACTTACCACTGCTGATAACGTGGGAAGTTTCACTCTTTCGATTCCTTAAAGCGCAGCCAAAGATCGTTCGCACCTTTCTCAGCCATTTCAACACTAAGGCTGTCCATCAAACTATCCGACGCGCGGTGATCAAATTTCTCAGGGAATATCTCTTCCATGCCTGCCTTTGTTCTTACAACACTCGTATAATCTCCCCAAGGGGCATATAGTAAATCTGGGGTCGGCCCAAATAGAGCAAGAGTAGGAATGCCTGAAGCAGCCGCCAAATGCATCAATCCGGAATCATTACCCACATATAAAGAGCATCGTTTCAGGCACGCATATGCCTGCAGTAAATTTAAATTACCCACCAAATCGATACGCCGTTCTTCAGGAATATCACTAATGACGTTGAACACCGCGGGGCGCTCATCGTCACGCCCAAATATAGCAATCCGGCTCCCTGGAAGTATTCCATGTGGTCCACTCAAACGTCTGATTAGCTCAGAAAAATTTTCCGACCGCCAAGTTTTAGCTCTCCAATTTGCTGTTGGTCCGACCGCTATAACAGGCTCTCCACTGGGTATTAATTTATGGGCTAAGCTTTCCTCATTCTCATCCGTCCAGAGAATAGGCTCCGCCACGAATTCAGGATCCAATACCCGGGCTAGCCTCTCGACACGACGCTCCAAACCGGTGCTTCTTGGAACACCGTGACGGTTGCCACGCAACAACAAGTAGGTAACAGGTGCGTTCCGTAAATCAATCACAATATCCCAATAGGTTCCAATACAAAGAACCCATAACCTAAGCCAGTGAAGCGAGAACAACATTTTGTCTAAAACAATTATTCTCTCGAGGCCCGGTACGCAACGAAATAACGGTGCTGCCGCAGGGCCACATGCAATGGTAATTTTGATATTAGAATTATCTGATATTACCTTGCTAAGGAGACCCGTTGAAAGGATCGCGTCACCAACACGGGTCGATGTAATAAACAACATCTTCATTTTTTTATATATATAACTAGTGTCAAATTAGCTCCAGAGGGCTTCGAATTCGGTAGATACAACCTGCCAACTGCGTTGTCTCTGCAAGGCTAGCGCATCCTTATGCAAGCTCCGGTAGATACCACTACTTTCTGCAAGAATTTCAGCAACCAAATTAACAAAGGCGGGGTCATCGGGCGCAATGTACCCCGATTGACCATCGCATACCCGTTCGGCAATTGCCCCAGCACTCTGGTCCGTTGTTCTCACCAACGCTGGCAAACCAGTAGCCTGAGATTCCGCAAGGGTATTTCCGTACATCTCCATCTTAATTGCAGGGTATAGGTGTAATTTAGCAGCTCCATAGACATTAGCCATGATTGAATCGGGCATAGGAGATTTTATAAAGACGCCGCATTTTTCAGACTTTAACACCATAGGGATAAGATCATCAAAATCATCCCCAATCTCACCGGTGTCCCGCCAACGTGACAATGAGGTTGAGTAAATATGAAGTTGTGCGTGATCATTATTGGGGCGAATTTCATCCACCCAAAGACGAAGTATTTCCTGCATTGCATGGCGGGGGTGAGTGGTCGTAATAGCCACCGGTGGAGGCTCGGATTGATCACTCTCAAAATCCAAATAGGCGTCCACAACGCCTGGCACGATAATCGCTTCTTGATAGATTCGATTAGGTTTCCAACTCCGCCGCTGAGTTTCTCCCAAGTAAATCAAAGTAGGCATATACCTGTCCAGAAGAACTTGGTTTTTAGCCTTGTTCAAGAACGAGAGAGGTCCCCAAAGCCATAAAAACCGCTGGTCAACGTCATCTATTTCCTGCAACAAAGTTGGCCGACGAAACGCGATAAGTATTTCGCAATCGGGGGGACGTGGTGCATCAAATGGTAACCATCTTACACCATTCAACTCGAAATAGGATTCACATCTGTTTACAGCCGTGACTTCATATCCCTTTGCTGCGAATGCTTCAGAAAGCCCCACAAATGCCTTCTCTGCGCCACCTATCGATCTTTTTCTTGGCGTTGATCCATCAAATGGAATTGAGTCATCAATTAGGGTAATTCGCATGGTAAAATGTTATAAAAGAGGAATATTAAAAAGCAAATCAAGAGTGATCTACCTTAGGACGATTTGCGAATGTATTTACTGACGCTATATTGGTTCCATGAGTGAACAGCTCTTTACCCGACTTTTAGACCGCTCAGTTTTAGAAATATCAGGCAAGGATGCCCGGAGATTTTTGCAGGGTCTTGTCTCCAATGATATTGAAAAGGTGTCAGAGGAGCGCGCAATTTACGGGGCCTTCCTGACAGCCCAGGGAAAATACCTTCATGATTTTTTTATTACGACCATAGGATCTCGCCTATTACTAGACTGTGAGGCCTCTCGAATAGAGGATTTATACAGGCGCTTAAAGATTTATAAACTCCGATCAAATGTGGAAATAATTATTACTGATGCTTACCAGGTTCTGGCACTATTTGGTACAGGAGCCCTCACATCCCTCGAACTCCCAGAAAAAGCTGGGGCAGCAAAATTTTTTGAAAATGGGATTGTATATACTGATCCTAGGCTCGCCCTAGCGGGCGCCCGATGCATATTGCCCAATGAGTCGATAGGTAAGGTAATCTCTGCAGGTTTTTCGGAAGCTAGTGATGACCGCTATCAACGGCACCGAATTTCCCTAGGCCTACCTGACAGTAGCCGTGACATGGAAGTGGAAAAATCTATCCTACTAGAGGGCGGGTTTGAAGAATTGAATGGTGTAGATTTCAAAAAAGGCTGTTATATGGGCCAGGAACTGACAGCCAGGACTAAATTTAGGGGATTGATTAAAAAGAGACTCATGCCGGTGAATATTCAAGGTGCAAAGCTCTCGCCGGGTACGGTAATCAAACAAAATGGAAAGACTGTTGGAGAACTTCGATCGACTTCCGGTGATCTAGGCATGGCGGTCATACGACTAGAGGCTTTAGAGAAGAGCGACGTGCTAACCGCTGGCGACACGTTGGTTGTTCCTAAAAAACCAAAATGGGTAAATTTTTAGGATACTCCGGTGCCAGACAGCAGTTCCATCCACGATAAAATGCTACTGGAACCCGTAAACCGCGTTTTTAGCAAATCTGTCAAAATTCACGGCTCCAAACCCAAAGCTGTAGCTTGGAGTAATCAGGAAAGACAATTTCGGCGCTTCCAGATTTTTGCAGGGTTATTTCCTCTAATTCCATCCGAAACCAGTTTTAGTATAAATGACCTTGGCTGCGGTTATGGAGCAATGTTCGCAGCATATAAAGATCTTCCGGAGTTCAAAAATGCTAGCTACTATGGATATGATATTAGTATAGAGATGCTGTTAGAGGCAAAGAAGCACCTCAATGATCCACGTGCTTCTTGGATCCAAAGCCACTTAGCGACGGAGGAAGCGGACTTCTCCTTTGTTTCCGGTACATACAACCTCAATATGGACGCCGATAAAGATCAATGGCGAACCTATATAGAAAATAACTTACTTCAGCTTTGGTCTAAAACTCGTCTAGCGCTAGGCTTCAATATGCTCAACGCGCATTCACCTAAGCGTCAAAAAACACTTTATTATGCCGACCCTGAACATTTTTTGGCCTTCTGCACAAAAAACATGAATGGCCGGGTTCAATTGGTTAATCGGCTTGCGCCTGAAGAGTTTGTGATTTTCATTTTGCGGAAAGAAAGTCTAAAAGATAGTAACGGATAGACCAAGGACTATCAGCATGATCAGAGAAAACCTCTTAAAAACCTCACCAGGAAGTCGCTGAAATAGTCCAGCGCCTATCCACGCACCTAGCAATTGTATAGGCGCGATTATCACACCACGTGCCAAAGATCGACCGTCCATTCCACCTCCAATAACGAGGAATGTGAAAACACAGAAAGATATAACAGTTACTGCTATGATTAGATTAGCCCTTTGAATCTCGGCAGGAACAGGCTTGGACAAAATGTAAAGAACTAATGGCGCACCGCCACACCCAGAAAACCCATTAATAAACCCGCAGGCAAGGCCCGCACTCGCCGCAGGGACAGCACCCCGCGGCCCTTTATAACTCCAACCGGAAAGTTGAAGGAGAGCAGACATCATAATGATGACGCCAATTATCTTAATCACTAAGCTCAGTTCCAGTTGAAAAAGAAGATATGTACCGGCAGGAATTGCTAGTACGATGGCGCTCAAAAGCGGTTTCATTTCTTGCCAGTCAGTTCGCTTTGCCGCCCAAGGAAATAGTTTGGCTGAAACCAGCATACCGCCGATAAGAATGATTCCAAGTGACTGCACTGGTCCATACATCAGGCTCATCAGAGGCATCATAACCATGGCACCACCCCAGCCTGTAAAACCGTGCATTAAACCACCAGTAAATCCTATCCCGATGGCTGCTAAAAGATCTATGGTCAAGACAGTTTGGATTAATTCAAGCAACGGATGTTTGCTCCTAATTCGGATTTCTGATTCTAACATCACAGCCAATCCGGCAAACATCAATGTCCAAAATGCAAGGAGAGCAAATTTTTGCTTAGTATCTACAGAAATTTGTAACAATAATTTTCCTCTGGGCTGAATGATCTCTATGGGGCACAATTGCTTAATATTTAAAATCCAGAGGAGAAGTTTATGGGTCGCGGGGTTATCGATATCGAGGGGATGAATTCCCCCGAAATGCAGTCTCTCAAAAACACTGAAACTCCAGACGACATTCCCTTCTGCATCACCAAGATCGGCCACGTTGTTCTTAAAGTTAAGGATCTTGAACGGTCAGTAGCCTTTTACACTCAAATTCTTGGATTTCGTGTCTCAGATGTTTACCCGGAAAATATGATGCCTGGCCGCATGGTCTTTATGCGCTGCAATAGAGACCATCACGGTGTTGCCCTGGTCGGCGGCGCCTCTGGCAACTCAAGCAATACCGAACTACACCACATGGCATTTGAAGTGAGTACAATTGATGAAGTTTTTAAAGCGCGGAAACACCTAATAAAGAACAACGTCCAAATCCAGTTTGAAGGTCGCCGCCGTGCAGGCGCCCAGGTAGCGGTTGAATTTCTGGATCCAGATGGCCATTGGCTAGAAATATTTTGGGGCCTAGATCAGATTTTGCCCAACGCTAAAGCAAGACCACCGGAGGAGTGGGTCGAAGTTTTTTCCCTTGAAGACGCAATAGACAACGCGCCTCAGGGCCAAGATACTAAATTGAAGGATGATAACCTACGGAAGTGGTAAACCATGTCCAATTAGGAAATAGCTAATAATTTTTTGACTGATCACACGCTGTCTATGTAGTGTTCTAAAAAGAGTTCGAAATTGGATAACTTTAACAGGGGAAGGGTCGGTGTATGAGTTTCGCGACAACGCAAGATGGGGTAAAGCTATATTTTGAGGAAACTGGCAAAGGAACACCAATAATTTTTGTTCACGAGTATGCGGGCGATTATCGTAGTTGGGAACCTCAAGTCCGTTTTTTCAGCAGATGTTACCGTTGTATTACCTATAGTGCGCGTGGCTACCTGCCATCAGACGTACCAGCGAATGCAAAATCCTACAGCCAAGACCTAGCACAGACCGACATTTTAGCGATCCTAGACCACCTTGAAATCGAATCTGCTCATATCGTTGGCCTTTCAATGGGTGGCTTTGCAACACTCCATTTTGGATTAAATAATCCAAAGAGATCGCTCTCCTTGGTTGTTGCTGGCTGTGGTTATGGAGCGGATGAAAGCACGAAAGATAAGTTCAAACAAGAGGCTGAGGCTGCAGCAGATAGTATTGAAACCCAAAGCATGGAAGAGTTTGGTAAAGGTTACGGTTTGGCCCCAGCTCGGGTCCAATATAAAAACAAAGACCCTAGAGGTTGGTCGGAATTTGAAACACAACTGCGAGAACATTCCACTTTAGGCTCGGCAAACACGATGCGGGGTGTCCAAGCGAAGCGCCCTTCATTATATCAGCTAGAGGATCAGATACGAAATCTCACTGTTCCTACATTAATCCTTAATGGAGATGAGGATGAACCATGTTTAGACGTGGGAATATATTTAAAACGGACAATTAGTAGTTCTGCGTTAGTAACTTTACCCAAGACAGGACACGCCAGTAATTTAGAAGAGCCGGCACTCTTTAATATGTTCTGCGATAACTTTTTTCATCAAGTCGAGTCTAATATGTGGAGTTTGCGAGATCCACGCTCAATCAGTAGTAATATTCTCTCAACATCTGAAAGTTAGAGGGGCTTCAGGTGATAGCTATCAAGGCATTCCAAACTGAAATTTACCTCCAAATAACCGAGCGCCATTTGAACCCTATCATGATTGTAAAAGCTATGCCTATGGTGGCATAAATTCCAACAAACGCAGTGAAACCCAGTGCCTCAATCAAAAAACCCGAAGCTAAAAGTCCTAGTGGAATGCCATAAACCGCCAGCATTCTTACGCCTATGACCCGGCCTCTCACCATCTGATCTGTAACACCCAACAAAGCCACGGCCATAGACACAATGGCCAAGCTATGGGTGATACCAATGAGAACCAAGATCACGAGAGCCATCTCCTTACTTTCAGCTTGAGCAAATATCACCAACATCACGTACCACGCTACTAGATTAATTAGCATCAACTTGTTGGAATACTTCTGATTGCCAATCCACGCTAAAATGAAAGATCCTAATAACGAGCCAATAGCAAATGCAGCCAAAAGGTGCCCCAAACCATTTTCGTCAATGAACAATATGTCCTTGGCAACAAATGGCATCAAACCATGGGACACAGGAAAAACGGTAAGGTTAGCAAGAAACGCGAGACACAGGATAGCCATTACACTTGGTGAATTCCGAATATAGATTAGCCCTTCCTTAAACTCCCTTAGCTGAGATTTTCTTTCAGGTATTTTGTCCGAGTTATCTGTACCATCTATACGAGGATGAACCCGAGAAACACCCATAGTAAGAATTACACTTAAGAAATAGACAATAACTACTGAAATATAGGCAAAACCTAACCCAAAGGCTGAAAACATCCCGGCTCCCATGAGGGCACCAAATAGACGGGCCGCATCTTGAGCTGTCTTAGCCACACTTGTGGCGTTCATAATCATGGTAGCTGGGATGGAGTCGCCAATTAAGGCGTTTCGCATCACGATGTCAGATGGTTGAACCAAGCCAGCGAAGAAGGAGATGACAAATACATGGTATGGATTAAGTGTATCCAACAATCCCAGAACCATAATGATGACCGACAGAAGCATCATAAAACTGCGCATAAAATACATTAATTTCCGTCGACCCCAGCGGTCACCAGCCAAGCCGAACCACGGAGATATCAATGTGCCAATGAAACGCAGTGCCCCAAATATTGTCAGCAAAATAACAGAGTTGGTTTCTGAAAGAATATACCAACCGAGAATGAGGGTCTCCATTTCGAAACCCCATGAATTCAAGAGATCCGCTGGCCACTGATAACGAAAACTTTTGATTGAAAATGACGCTAAAGGCGATGATTTATGTGACTGGGGCAATAATCATACCCAAAATACTGGAAAAAACATGGTGTCCGATGCGGATAATTGATAAGCAAATAGAGATTAATCGTATTAAGTTTCTGGAGTAAAACTCTTTCTCCGATTAACTTAACTTGGGTCAATGTTTGACTACTTCTTGTCGTAGTGAAAGAAAAGAAATTGGAAAAGTAAAATGCATCAAGGGGTCATATGACTTGACCCAATAATGGAACTTTTACGTTGTTCTCAGATAACCAACTTCCAATAGTAGGAGGCCCAATATGCTTAAATTCTCCGCTAACATTTCCATGATGTTTGGTGAAGAAGAAAATCCGATCAAACGGATGCAACTGGCTAAAAATGCTGGCTTTGGAGCCGTCGAGTATCTGTTTATCTATGATATGTCACTTGATGACTTGGATCGGGAATCGGATAACGTAGGTGTAGAATGGTCAGTCATCAATGTGGCCGTAGGTGAGGGTGTAAAGCATGGACCTCTCGTTGCAGCGGCACCTGGGAAAGAGAATGCCTGGCGGCAGAATGTAGCGGCAGCCCTTCCCTATTGCAAAACCTTGAAACCTTCGGCTTTGGTGATCCCTGCGCACTCGCCACCAGATGGCGTCTCCAAAGCAGATGCCCTCACAGTCTTTAAAGAAAATCTCAAATTTGCTGCGGACGCCTTCGGGGATATCGGGACTAAGGTAATTGTCGAGCCTCTAAACCCGGATGTACGACCTAACTCTCTACTAAGGACCTCAGACGAAACCATGGCGATAATAGAAGAAGTAGGCCATCCGAATGTTGGTCTCGAATACGATGCATATCACATGTATTCTACGGAAGGTAACATGGAGGCTACTGTCGAGAAGTATTTACCCTATATTGGCAATATCCAAATTGCTGACGTCCCAGAGAGACATGAACCCGGTACCGGGAAGGTAGACTATGACGGTTTCCTCGCGGCTCTCGATCGACTGAATTACAGCAACTGGGTGGCCTGTGAGTATAGGCCCTCTTCTAATACTCTCGACTCCCTAAGATGGATGAAGAAATGGGTTTAAACTATACAGAGCTCGAGGAAGTCTAAGATCTTTAAAAGGGTTGGGTGACTTTGAAAAAAAACCATCCGAATATTTATCACGCTACGAAACAAAAGGTTAAAATTCTCTCGCGGAGAGTATGATGTGATGCTCCCTCATACAGATCAGCTAACCTTTGACATCGCCATAATTGGGTTGGGACCGGTAGGTGCAACACTTGCCAACATACTTGGACAATATGAACTTTCCACAATCATATTGGAGCGAGACCCAGCAACCTATCACCTACCGCGAGCCGTCGCCTTTGATGATGAAGTAATGCGTATCTTCCAATCTATTGAGTTGGCAAATGAAATTAACGCAATTGTAGAAGTAGGGGCGGGAGCGCATTTTGTGGACAAGAACGGGAAAGTTTTGGTTAATTGGGCGAGACCTCAAGAGGTCGGACCTAATGGTTGGTTCTTAAACTATCGATTTCACCAACCAGAACTCGAGGGAATTCTGCGAAAGGGGCTCTCACGCTTTTCCTCCGTCAAGACGTTATTGCATCGTGAGGTTTGTAGCCTTATCGAGTATGAAGATGGTGTCGACGTTGAGTATAAAGATCTAAAAACGGGAAAATTAGATAACATCCGAGCGGGATTCGTCATTGGATGTGATGGCGCTAACTCCTTTACTAGAAATAGAATTGGACGAGGATTTCAAGACCTAGGTTTTCATGAACCGTGGCTGGTTGTAGATGTCATTCTCAAAAAACACATGCCAGATTTGGGTCCCCAGAGCGTGCATCACTGCAACCCCAATAGATCCGCAACATACGTATTCCTTGCCGGGAACCGCCGGCGCTGGGAATTTCGTTTAAAGCCGGAAGATGACCCTATTGACATATCCCGTCCCGAAAATGTTTGGAGTATGCTGAACCAATGGATTGGTCCTGATGATGCAACTCTTGAACGCGCCATCGTCTATACCTTCCATTCCTCTATTGCCGAACAATGGCTGAGAGGTCGCCTGCTTATCGCAGGTGATGCAGCCCATCAAACACCGCCATTTATGGGACAGGGGATGTGCTCCGGGATTAGGGATGTATTTAATCTTGGTTGGAAATTAGACCGCGTCTTCAAGGGTCATGCATCGGAGGACCTTCTAGAAACATATGAAATAGAGAGAAAACCTCATGTCAAAGCCTTCATCGACCTGACTGTTAAAATGGGGCACCTAATAAATACAACGGCATCCTCTCTTGTTTCAGGGACTGTATCGACAGCCGCTGACGAACCTCAAAAATTGACCCAGTTGCGCCCAACGTTAGGTGTAGGCCTGTCCGCATGCCGCACCGAATGGACAGGTCAACTTTTTCCGCAACCCAGACTACAATCCGGAGAACTTCTTGATGATTTGGTGGGAAGGCGTTCTGCTATTCTTATGCGGCATGAGTTCTTGCAACAATTACCACGGCAAATAATAATAAAAATGGAGAAATTAGATATAATAGCCATCAATGACCCGGCAACAGGTATACAAGAGTGGTTCAATAACAAGGATATCAACGCCGTCTTGATACGTCCTGATCGCTACATTCTAGGGGGTGCTAGAACTGTAGAAGAAGTGGACACCCTAATCAAAGCCTTCTAATAATGGATAGAAATATAATTTTGGAACCCTAAAACCATGCAGGGGGAAAACCCTCTCGGCGCAATGTAGCCTGCACGAGGTTTACTAGTATCTGTTGAACCAATCAAATTAATTGATCAATATACTCTAACATGAAAATCGGCAGTTATATATACAATGGGAAAGCCAGCTACGGGGTAAAGCTGGACGACGGAATTGTCGATCTCGGGCGGAGGCTTGGAAAATTTTATCCTGACCTGCCAACGCTGATAAAAGCATTTGCTCTGGGTGAAGCTGAAGAGGAAAGTCGAAATCAATCACCTGATTTTAAGGAAGAAGATGTTTATTTTCTGCCCTTGATGCCTGCGCCAGTAAATATTTATTGTGCCGGAATTAACTATCTTGATCATATTGAAGAGACCGGTCGCGATAAACCAGAATTTCCTACTTTATTCATGAAATCCCAGCAATCCATGATAGGACATGGACAAGATCTCGTACGTCCAAAAGTTTCTGATCAATTTGATTTTGAGGGCGAATTTGCCGTCGTGATTGGTAAACCCGGACGTTATATCGCTAAAGAGAATTGGAAAGACTATATAGCCGGCTACACAATAATCATGGATGGCTCAATAAGAGACTTTCAAAAAAGATCCGTAGACCAAGGGAAAAATTTTTACCACTCCTCTTCTTCAGGACCGTGGTTGATTACCATGGACGAGGTGCCAGGAGATTTTAGAGATATGAAGCTTACCACCCGGCTAAATGGCAAAGTTATGCAAGCCTCTGATTTAGGAAAGCTCTGTTTTGATGTTTCCGATTTAATTTCATACTACTCCCAAATCTTTTATTTCCAACCCGGTGATATGATCGCAACGGGTACGCCTGGTGGTGTCGGTTCTCGACGTGATCCTCCCGTCTGGATGAAACCAGGAGATGAGCTTGAAGTCGAAATCACTGGCATTGGTATTTTAAAAAACGCCGTAGTAGGAGAAAATTAGAATTTCGACTAGCCGTGTTATCTCATGGCTGAATATGGCAGAACGTCACATTCGTCTTTCGGGCGGGACCAGGGTATCCTATGCCATTAAATAATATTCAGCACATAAGCAACAAGCATAAATTCCGGACCATTTAAAAACTCGATGTAAAATTTAGTCTCTGGGAACTTGACCAGCCACCAAGCGTACCTTGCGGGGTCCTGCCAACCACATTGTGAAAATTGAGACCAAACACATAACGACCGCCACACAAAAAGAAACGTTATAATTTCCAGTTTGATCATATAACCAACCTGTGATCCACGGGCCGAACGCAGCACCCATCCCAGCAAATGCCCCGAGTATTCCAAAAATTGTCCCGTAACGCCTTCCAGCAAATAACTCCGCAGGAACGGATGCAAATACCGAAGCCATTCCATAACCCAGGAGACCCTGTAGACAGGCCATCAAATACATTAGCCATTCCTTTGGCCAAATCGAAATTAGTATCAACAATACATAAGTCATGAGGAATCCCAGAAGACTAACGGTCCAACCCCACTCCCGGCCAACCCGATCCGAAAAATAGCCAACACCAATCTGGCCTATGACACCAGAGAGCCCGACCAAACCCAAAACTAGTGCAGCCGTTTCAGCGGATATTCCCACATCAATCAAGTACCTCGTTTGATGCACTTGGACAGCGTACCAGATATATAATGCTGTACTATATGACGCCATCAACCACCAATAACGGCTAGTTTTGATAGCCTTTTTTACGGTCCATTCAGTTGCTACCCATTCCTTATCGACAACTGTGGGGTCTTCAATCTCTGTTGGCGAATCAACAGAATCAACTTCTTTAGAAACCGATGTCACACCATCCGGCTCAAGACCCAGGTCCATCGGCCGTCGGCGCTGGAAAATCGCGTTTAAGGGGACCAACACGACGAGTAAGACAATCGCAATCGTCACACTCGTTTGTCGCCAACCTTCCGTTTCGATTGCGTGCTGCGCCCAGGGCAACAAAGTAATAGAACCACATCCAACGCCCGAAAAAGCAATTCCCATGGCCAGCCCCCTTCGGCGACTGAACCAGTTTGGTAGAAAAGCGGTATGACCCATATAGTTGATAAAGAGTGAACCCCCGACAACCATGAGACCGAGGGTCATATAAAAATGCCACGGTAATTTTGCGTAGGTAGCTAAAATGAAACCCGAAGCGGTAATCGTGGCTCCCAATGGTATAACGAACCGTGGCCCAAACTTATCCATCATAGACCCCACGAGGGGAGCCAATACTGTGGCAGCAACGAAACCAACAGAAAATGTAGCGGCAATCGTTGCCCTGTCCCACTGGAACTCTTCGAGGATCGGCGCAAATAAGAGGGAGAAAAATGTTCTAGCGTTGACACCAATACCGAGGGTAATAAAGGCAATAGCGACAACAACCCATCCATAAAAGAAGGGGATCATTTGGAAAATATATTTTCGATCGGAGCTATATGATTTAGAAGGATACATCTTAAAAATGACGGCAACATTAGCGTTGATCTAAAAGGTCACCGCAAACGGCAGTTAGCTCAAGCTTTCAGTAAAAATTATGTTTTTGCGTCCTCTAAAATCATATCAGACGCTTTTTCAGCTATCATAATGGTAGGAGCATTCGTATTTCCTGAAACGAGAGTGGGCATTATAGATGCATCCACTACCCGCAGCCCTTGAACCCCATTTACACGCAGTCGCGGATCAACCACTGCTTCGTCATCAGTCCCCATACGGCAAGTGCCAACCGGGTGATAGCTAGTGCGACCATTGTTTTCGAGATACTCCAAGATACCCTCGTCACTAACACATTCTGGACCAGGTCTAACTTCCTCAACAATATACTGTTGCACGGCGGTTTGGCTCATTATCTCACGCGTTTTTCTGAGCGCCTTAATTAGAGTTTCTCTGTCCTTTAATACGGTCATGTAGTTTGGTATAATTTTCGGTGGGTTAGTTGGTTCTGCAGACGAGATCATCACAGTCCCTCGGCTCTCAGGTCTCAGTAACACAACATATACTCCACATCCCGGGAAGGGATCAATTGGTCCCCCAACGTCTTCCGCACTAAATAGCATAAGTAAATTCTGGATGTCCGGTGTTGAAGTGTTAGAAGCAACTTTCATGTAACCGCCGGCATAAGCAGCACCCATACCGAGCAGGCCACGACGTTGAAATACATACTGCAAACCCTGGGAAATTCGGACACTCCAGCGGTTCAAAATATCGTTAGCGGTAAAGGGCTTATTTAACCGGTACATCAAAGGGCAATTAACATGGTCTTGCAGGTTATCGCCCACCCGAGATCTATCGGCCACTACATCGATCCCATAGCCCCGCAGGTGTTCTGCAGGACCAATTCCAGACAACTGCAGTAGTTGAGGTGAATTATAGGTGCCGGTACATACGATAACCTCTCCTTTTGCCGTTGCCTTTTTTACGCCTCCGTTCTGATGATACTCCACTCCCATAGCCCTGGTTCCATCAAACAGAACCCTGTTAGCCAATGCTCTGGGGGCAACAGTTAGGTTGGGTCTGCTACGAACCGGTTTTAAAAATCCGACAGATGTACTGCAACGTCTTCCATTCCGTGTAGTCCACTGGATATAACCGTAACCTTCCTGGTTGGCTCCATTAAAATCATCATTGCGTTTGTAGCCCGCGTCCTGTGCCGCCTGTATAAAAGCATCGGCCATAGGATGTGGATCCATGGGATCAGAAACAGCAAGTGGACCCCCAACACCGTGATAGTCACTCTCACCCCTTTGTTGATCCTGAGATTTCTTGAAGTAAGGCAACACATCGTCATAGCTCCAACCTGTGTTGCCCAATTGACGCCAATGGTCGTAATCTTCCTTTTGGCCCCGCATATAAACCAGACCATTAATTGAACTAGTGCCACCTATAATTTTACCACGGGGCTGCCGGATCTTTCGTTTTAACCAGTCTTGACCGGGCTCCGACCAATAAAGCCAATTAATCTTTGGGTTGGTAAAATGTTTTCCGTAGCCAAGCGGAATATGAACCCAAAAATGATTATCCTCACCACCTGCTTCAAGAAGCAACACCTTATGGTGGCCCGATGCCGTCAAACGATTAGCAAGGACACAACCTGCACTTCCTGCCCCTACAATGATATAATCAAACATGGATTCCGTTTCCATTTTGTCCCCTAAGTGAGAATTTTCGTAATTACTAACAAGCGTGCCAATACAATTTGTCTAAGGCTCGGGTCAAGCATGTGTCTTGAATTGAAGCACACTAACCGACTTGGTAAATTTTCTGGGGTAGCTTGTGAATACATTCGCCAGGGCCGTTCCCACCAATAATGTAGTTGTCGCAAATCCAAGAAAAAATGTTACTCGTCATGTGGCCAGGATGACATACCATATTCATACCCTTCTCAATGGTCATAGGCTCGTCGTGGCGGACGAGTGGGCGTTCCACGAGATCATAGCCTTGGCCATGACAATAGAGGCGAGTTTCCTCCTCACGGCCATTGTCGCGCATGAATTGATTGAATGTATTCCAGACTTCCGGACAAGCAGTGCCTGGCTTAAGTAAATCTAAGGTTAACCGCTGAGCTTCCAACGTGAATTGCAATTCCAATTCCAATTCCCGTACCGCACCTTTAGGTGCTTCACCGACAACAATGGTTCTCCCAATCTCAGTAAAAAATCCTCCAGCCCCGTTATTCTCCACCAACATGTTGAATATGTCACCTTCCCCAATCTCTCTATTCTGATTATGGCGGGGTCCAATAGCAGCGGGTTCACCATATGTGTAGGATTGACATAGATAAATTCCCTGCTCACTACCCAACTTGTGCCCTTCATACAGTGCTACCGCGGCCACATCTGAATCTTTCATCCCCGGTTTTATTTCATTTATCACTGCCTGCATGGAGGCATCCTGTTGAGCCGCTGTTTCTCTTATAAATTCGATTTCTTCTTCACTTTTAATGACCTTAATGCGGTCAATTGCGTCAGAAAACTCGACGTACGTGGCGTTTGGATACTGTTCCCTCACATAATCTACCATTGCAGATGACATTTGATATGTTCCAACCAAACCGACCTTACCGTTCTCGTAGGGTTTCAAAGCCTTACAAGCCAGTTCAGGATCATACTTACGCGTATACGGTGCCGATTCAAAAGATGGTGTCGTCATCAAACGTTTGACACCGCGATTTATCCCATCAGAGCCAGTCGGATCAAGTTCACGGTCCAGATTAAAGGGGCCTTGGTTAATTTTGGTCATGTAGTTATCACGTGGGAAAACCACCGTGTTTGGATACCCATTTGTGGCCGGCATATCCGTAAAATACTTCGTGTAACCACCCATGTGATCGTTGTTACTCTGCATCAAAAGAACATCAATGCCTTCGGATTCCATCACAGCACGAACCGCCCCCCACCTTCTTTCCATTTCTACTGTTGAAATAGGCTTGTTGATGCGTTCCGACATAGACGTCATGGCAACCACTCCTGAACAATTATTAGTTTAATTTCTAATGTTTCTCTATTCCACGGTGAAGGCAAAAAGAACCAGGCAGTTCAATCGTACTTTCTCATATCGTCAATTACTTTGCCGTCGTTTGGGAGGCTCACCGGTTCGGCAAAGCATACCTCACCTTTTAATTTACACACAGTTTGTATAGAGGAAATAATTGCATCCAGTCTCGTTTTATCCCCAGCTAGTTGGGAAGCGCCTTCGACTTCACAATTCAAAGTCATAACATCGATACCGTCACGCTGGTCAACAACAAGACGTGCTTTCATTATTTCCGGATGACGCTTAATTACATCGGCAATTTGAGAAGGATGGACAAACATACCCTTGACCTTTGTCGTTTGATCGGCACGACCCATCCATCCCTTCAGCCGCATGTTGGTGCGACCACACGGACTAACCCCCGGCATGACCGCCGAAAGGTCGCCGGTCCCAAACCGGATCAGCGGATATTCGGGAACGAACATTGTTGCTACTACTTCACCGACATCGCCTTCGGGAACCGTTTCATTGGTCCCCGGTCGGACGATTTCAATGATCAACCGTTCTTCCACAATTAGACCATCGCAGGCTTCAGATTCATAGCCAATACAGCCCAGATCAGCACTAGCATAAATTTGAACACAACCGACACCTCGGCCTTCAATATTTTTGCGCAGTGATGGTGGAAGTGCTTCCCCGCCGACAACCGCTTTACTCAAAGTCGTAATGTCTTCACCTAACTCAATTGCCTTGTCCAATAATGTGACCAGAAATGAAGGTGTGCCAGCATATCCTGTGGGCTTGATATCGGCGATGGCGCGGACCTGAAGTTCTGTATTACCGACACCAGCCGGCACGACTGCGCAACCAACCTTTGCCGCACCGGTTTCCAATATCGAACCAGCCGGCGTTAAATGATAGGCAAAAGAATTGTGAAGAATATCTCCCGCTCGGAAACCTGCTGCATATAAGGAACGGGCGGCACCCCACCAATCATCACCGTAACCTTCAGGGTCATAAATTGGTCCAGGTGATTGATATATCCTTTTTAACTTTCCCGGTTTACAGGTGGTAAGTCCGCCGAATGGTAAGTTTTCTCTCTGGAGATTAAGCAAGTCAGATTTTCGTGTTACTGGCAATGAGGTAAGTGCTTCACGGCTGTTAATTTCGATCCCGTTCACACCCTTTAGAACGCGCCCAAAGTAAGGGGACTTGGTTTGCGCTTCAGAAATAAAATATGGGAGTGCCGCGAATAGCGCCCTTTCGCGCTCTTCCGGTGGTCGGATTTCCAAGTTGTCATAAAATTTAGTATTCAAAGACATAGATTTTATCCTTGATTATGTTTAAAGCCATCGTTTACGCCGACGGTAGTTTTTGACATCCCGAAAACTTTTTTTGCCGCCTGAATTAAGACCCAAATAGAACTCTTTAACGTCCTCGTTTTCGCGCAGATGATCGGCGTCGCCGTCCATGACAACCCGGCCATTTTCCAAAATGTAACCATATTCCGCATGTCGAAGCGCAACCATGGTGTTTTGTTCAGCAAGTAAGAAACTGACACCCTCTTTTTTGTTGAGGTCAGTGATAATCGTGAATATTTCCTCAACCAGTTGCGGAGCTAAACCCATCGACGGTTCATCCAACAGAATCATTTTTGGTTTAGCCATCAAGGCCCGACCAATAACCATCATCTGTTGCTCGCCACCCGACGTGTAACCTGCCTGACTGGTTCGTCTCTCTTTAAGACGCGGGAAATAATGATAAACTTTTTCAATATCAGAATTAATGATCGCTTTACTATCACGCCTCGTGTAAGCGCCAGTTAATAAATTCTCTTCGACTGTCAAATGTTCAAAACTATGGCGTCCTTCCATGACCTGAATGACCCCACGGCGCACGAGTTCGTTTGGCGTTAGGGCGTCAACCCTCTCACCCATTATTTTAATGGAACCTTTGGTTACTTCGCCTCGCTCTGCCTGAAGAAGGTTAGAGATAGCCTTTAACGTAGTAGTTTTACCGGCACCGTTGGCTCCGAGGAGGGCTACTACGCCCCCCTCGGGTACCATTAATGACACTCCCTTCAGCACCAAAATGACGTGATTATAGATCACCTCAATGTTGTTAACAGCTAAGAAGGAGCGCTTGTCTACATTTACTTTATCTTCCTCATAAGAGGTTGGTTGATCCATCAGCTAACAAGTGCGCGGCTTAATATTGTTCTCTGCGGCGTATTTGGCTGAGGCCGACTTAACCATGGGCCATACAACATCTTTGAACGGTTTGATCCAATCAGAAACCTTATTCCATTTCTGACCATCCCATTGCTGGATGTGTATGGGTCCGCCAGTTTCGTGATCTGAACACGACACCTTGACAGGATTAGTAAAACCACCCAGGCCAATCTCGGTTAACCTCGCCTTAGTAAGGTTCAGATTTTCAAGACCCCAGCGCACCTGTTCACCGGTTAACGCCTTCTTGCCATATTTACCTTGAGCCGTCCGGACCGCTTCTGTAGAAAACACGGCATTGAGCATTGCACGATTGTAAAGAACTTCGCCCAGCTTATTGGCCTTTGCTTTGGCTGCGTCGCCACCATACACATGTTTAATTATGTCCCTATGAGCCTGCCAATTCGTACCCGTAAGGTGCATAGCGGAAGACTTGTAGCCGATTGAGCTCTTACCAGCGGGGAGCACGTCGGCATGGGAGCCTGACCACCAATTTCCAATGAAATGATCCATTGGAAACTTTATATTTGCAGCTTCCTTGATCGCCACCGAGTTCATCACACCCCATCCAGACATGAAGACCCAATCGGGCTTTTTACGTCTGATTTGCAGCCAAGTCGCCTTTTGCTCCTGCCCCGGATGATCAACAGCGAGCTTGATCAACTCGAAACCAAACTTCTTGGAAAGAGCATCCAATGTTGGGTTGGCTTCTTTGCCGTACGCCGAATTGTGGTAAACATGGGCAATCTTCTTACCCTTGAGATTACCTAGCCCACCCTCCTGGCTACTAATGTAACGTACAACAGCAGAAGCTTGGCTCCAGTAAGTGGTTGGAAAGTTAAATATCCATGGAAAAATAGTTCCATCGGCAGCTGACGTACGGCCGTAACCCATGGAAAAGATCGGGATCTTATCGACGCTCGCTTTTGGGATGAGTTGGTAGGTTATGCCAGTAGAGAACGGATTGATCAGGGCTGTTTTACCTTTGTTTTTTAGCTTCTCATAGCATTCAACACCCAATTTCGTGTTATATTTGGTCTCACATTCTTCCCAGGTCAGCTTAACACCATTCACACCGCCATCCCTTTTGTTGAGCATGTCATAGTAGTCACGAAAACCATTCGCAACAGGTATCCCGCTTGGCGCATATGGCCCCGTACGGTAAACTAATAGTGGAAAAAACTGCTCTTCTGCCGCATACGCATTTTTTACTTCCAACGCCCCGGCAAAGCCAATGGCTGCTGCCACTGCGGTTAGAGATAAACTACGCACGTTCATGGTTAACCTCCCTTTTAAGTATTGAGCGCACAGCTCAAACTTAAGGAATTTACGTCGTGTATTTGTCATTGGTAAATTCTCCCAGTGTTTAATCGTTATTCAAAAAATTTCCCAAACGAGATCTGATAATGTCAGTAGGAA
>PTLH01000001.1 GCA_002938035.1 Alphaproteobacteria bacterium MarineAlpha3_Bin6 | reverse complement strand
CTACACGGTTATGAGTCTTCTGCAGTTTATGATCCTTTAGGTGTACCTGGTCATTCAATTGATCGGGGTGGCTGTCTAAACCAGCTTACACCACCACGCTCCCAATTAAAAAAAGGTCATTCTATGGGTTCGAGTGCCGCTCTGGTAGACGTGACCCCATGGGAACGAGAAGGAAAAGTCAGTATAGACCGATCACCCGACCAATACGCAATGGCTGCTGAGTGAGAAAGGGATAGGTCATGAAACAATGGAACCTCATCGTTGACGTTGCCAATTGCACCAACTGTAATCTCTGCGTCTTAGCTGTTCAGGATGAATATGTTGGTAACGAATTTCCAGGCTATGCCGCTGAAATGCCAAAGCACGGCCACAAGTGGATCGATATTAAGCAAAAGGTGCGCGGCCAAGCGCCAATCGTAGACGCGGCTTACCTTCCCGTTATGTGCCAACATTGCGATGATGCCCCCTGTATAAAAGCGGCAGAGAACGACGCCATCAGCAAGCGACCTGACGGAATTGTCATCATAGACCCTGATAAAGCTAAGGGGCAGCGACAGATCGTAGATTCTTGTCCCTACGGAGCCATCTGGTGGAATGAGGAAAAGGAATTACCCCAGCATTGGAACTTTGACGCACACCTGATCGACGAAGGATGGTCCGCACCTCGAGCAGATAAAGTATGCGCCACAGAGGCTATACGTGCTGTCAAAGTGGATCCACCAGAGATGGAAAAAATGGTGGATGAATTAGAACTTGAGTATTTACATCCAGAATTCGGCACGAAGCCGCGGGTATGGTACAAAAATTTATATCGCTATAGGGATTGTTTTATTGCTGGCAGCGTCTCGGCAGAGACGCATGACATAGTCGATTGCGTGGAAGGCGCCAGGGTGTCTCTAAAAAAAGATGGGGAAGAAATCGCCGCAGAGATGACTGATATTTATGGCGATTTTAAATTTGATCGCCTTGCCGAAAATAGTGGTGATTATATTGTAGAAATTACTGCGGATGGCCGAACAACTGAAGTAGTCAATGTTGTTCTAGGGCAAAGCAAATCGTTAGCGGATATTCGGCTCACTTAACCAGACCGACGCCAATTCACCATTCCTGGCGCGGGTGGAAACGACTTGTGTGAGCGATTCATTACCAAAATTTGATTCCTCGGTTAAGACACCGGTCAAACGTGAGGACTAAACCACAAGGCTGTTTAGCTCATATGTAGCTTGTTTAATGTGGAGAACCCTTGGGTGTATTATCGGGTTATTACTGTAAGGTTTTACTTTCTTCATAACCAGGTTCTTCCATTAGCGGCTTCGGTGAACCACCCGCCTGGTGATGCATGATTTTCCATTGATTATCTTCTTTAACAAAAATATTGGTTGCAATGAGTGTTACTTCTCGAAACACTTCATAACAAATAACCACCGCCATATCGCCATATATATTAGCAACAGGGTTAACGGCTTCTATGTCAGGAAGGTCTCTATTTGTCAGGATTGATTTCCAACTTTCCATAACCAAGTTCCACCCCATTAGATGGTGCGATCCAGGATGAATACAGGTAACTGTCACCGAGCGCGCCCATAATGTCTCCATCGTTTCAAAGTCTCCACTTTGAAACGATGCATAGTAGGCTTCATTCGCAAAAAGGACTGTCATTTGTTCCGACATCTATACCTTTATAACTCCTTTACTGTCGACAAGTGACCGGTCCTGTTAAAATAAAATCGAGACAACCTAGCTTCGGCATGGCAGCCAGGCGTCAACATTAGATTATTAAACATTTTTCATATAATATGAACAGAATTGGAAAGATTATTTCGTAAACTAAACTACATCGTCGTATGTTCGTTTACGCCATCCCCTTGGTCACCCCGCATTTCTGAGGCTTCGTCGTCCCAATCCACTTTGGTTAATCGTCGCGATCTCATCTTATTTAATAGCTCTTCTACTCTTGCAAAGTTACGTTCAGTTACCTTTCTAAGGCGAGTTGCAGCGTAGACATGGTAAATTGACAACGCTTTACCAAAAGCCAATGTTGAGTTTTCTAGCGGCTCGACATTGTTGGTTTGACGACCGAGAAGGAATAATGCCGAACCCAAATTGTTTTGTGTGGCTGCCCAAAATAGGGGGGTTTCTTCTCGGCTTCGAACTTCCAACGCCTCCCGGCAACATTTTACCGCCAACTCGAGAAGCTCAATATTTCTGACAGCGTCTCCCCAGACCTGGAGAGCCTGGCCAAGGCTATTTTTAACCTCACCCCATTTTGTTGGAAATACCTTACGATTAATGACCCTAAGGGACGATTGGAATGCGGTAACTGCCATTTTTAGTATTTCGGTATCACTATTAATCGAGTCGAGGCGGTAGAACAGGCCTCCCATACGATTTTGTAGCAGTGCCCACTCCCAAGGATAGTGGTCCCTAGTGTAAAATTCTAAAGCACTATTATAACTTTCAAGCGCGATTTCCAATAATTCCTTGTCCCTGTTTTTGTCCCCCAATTCATGCCGAATATGGGCAAGGTGATAATGAATATTAGCCCACTCCATTTTATCCGTCTCTGATGAAATATTTTCAACCGCACTCTGATAGGAATTAATAGCCCTTTGATAACTATTTCTGTCGCTCAAGTGGTTACCAATACTGGCCGCTATGTGACCGTAACAAACAAGAATTGATGCCTGGTCAATTAAAGGTAATTCCATGGGAGGTTCGCTACCAGCTTCCTGGGCCGCTTCAAGACCATTTACGAGCAAAGGATGCATCATAAGACGATAAGTCTCCGACCTTGGCACTATCGCCGCAACAGCTACGGCGTAGAGTAATTTGTCATATTCCGGTTTAAAATTTTTTGGAAGTGACAAATGGTCAGTGACTAGAAACCGGCCTGGCTGATCAGATTCAGTTTTCCGGGATAAAAACCGGAGTAGAAGAACTGTGGAAATGGGATTAACTTCCCCAAAAATTAGGAGGTCGGCTTTCTCTCGCTGTAATAATATATGCCCAAATGAGCTAACTGACTGGAGATTGTACCCCCCAGTATCTGGATCCTTGTCCAGAAATTCATCTGGTAGAATTGTTACCCGTACTTCTGGTTCATTTGCAAGAATGCTGGCAATACGTGAGACGCTTGATCCGTCTTCATCTCCTAGCAACGGCATAACACGAATTTCTAGAAACCTGTTTTTATTTCGCCGCTTAGCAATTAGACCCCCAATTAGTGTCCAAATGTTTGGCTTGTTTTGTCCATCAATCAAAAGTTTCCTCGACGCTGGAGAAACTAATATTTGATTAGATTGGCGAAGGGTTTTAGCGATGTCGGTTACGTTGAGCGAGATATCCGTAGTATTTTGATAGGGAGATAAAAGTCCTGGTTGGTCGACGACCTCTACCACAACGTCTCCGACGGCCTTGGCTGTGACGCTTCTGTTTGATCTATCAACGACACCCATCTCGCCAAACACTTCGCCAGGCGAGATCACTGCCAAGCGGACTAGTCCATTGGTGGTTTTCTTGAGAATTTCAACTTGCCCAGATACAAGCACAAAGGCTGAGTGGCCAGGTTCACCCTCTTTGAAAATGACCATGCCATCCTGATACTTACAATCAACTTCGCTCAAAAAAATTCCTATATTTACAGTTGTTCCACCGAGTAACTCAATGCCAAACATATCGTCGCGCGGTATCCTGGAGACTAAACCATATACCGTGAATTAAGTTTCAATTCGGTAAATATTACTGTTATTTAAGCCGTGTCGGTTATATGCCAGCAATATGCAGGTTTGTTTTGCATCTCAATTAATTGGAAGCGCACACCAGGCATTTTTTATGGTATTTTAGTTATACTGTTGGGTAATCCCCCCTATTGGAATACTTACCCTGAAACACCTTAAAGCGTCTGGGATAAATTTCACCGATTATTAATTTGAATATAAATTCAATTTATTTAATACGGCTTGTAAGACTTTTCCTCTATAATTTTTGAACCTAAAAGGTTGTTAATCTCACGTTTTAAACGAGCTCGCTCATCATTCTGTCGGTATACAGCGCGTGCGAGCTCAATGAATTGGGATCCAAACTCCTCAGTTGCCTCGCAACTTCTAATATCGTCTTCAATAACCCAGAGCCTTTCGTTGACGTCTTTCAGCTTTAACGTCAGATCATTCAGAGAAGCTGAAGGTTGTATCACTTGATCGCGGGTAGCCGTCAAAATGTCTAGTTCCGATTGGACATTCTTCCGTTTTGCCACATCGTCGATTCTCTCCGACTTAATTGAAAGAATGGTAATCTTGTCTATCAATTCAGCGGGTGCAATATCAACCTTCACTGAGGAGACTTTCATCGAGAGACGTTCTTTTCAACAATCCCAGTTACATTAAACCCCTCTGGCAATCCCTCTACATGAATAGACTGTGTGGGGAATGCCATGCTTGCACCTGCCTTCTCAATGATTTTAACAAAACTCAGAATGTGATCCTCAACCGTCGACCTCCATTCTTCCCAATCAGTCGTCTTGGTAAAATAATACAGGTTGATGTCTATGGAAGACTGTTTAAACCCAACTAAGTGCACCATCTGGGTCACTTCATGGTCAACACGATGGTCACTAGCAATCAAGTCTCTTATGTCTCCGAGAATATTTTTAAACTGATCAGACGTAGTGCCATAAGTCAGCCCAATATCCATTTTGATCCTGCGATTAGTCATTCGCGACCAATTGATAATTGGCTCTGCCGCTATTACTCCATTAGGAATGGTTTGTACTGCCTTGGAAAATTTTCTGACCTTTACCGTCGAGAGAGTAACAACCTCAACTATTCCATGGCCAATAGACGGCGATTCAATCCAGTCTCCTACCCGAAAGGTCTGATCTACAATTAACAGTTTAATACCGCCAAATACATTAGACACAGCATCTTTAGCTGCGAACGCAAATGGAAGAGAGAGAACACCAATACCTGCAAAATAAGGCCAAGGATCAATTCCCCATTGGGCAAGTACCGCCACAATCCCTGATCCAACAACAAAGACCTTCAAAGCCTTCAGCAAATAATCCTTTACTTCATGTGCTACAGCACCAGCAATTTTCTTCAAAAATGTATCAAAGAAAATCGAAACAGGATCTAGAATGCTAAAAATGGTCCAGAAGATAGTGAACGCTACAAAGGATTGGAGTATTTGAACGAGTACCTTTTCTATACTTGGTTCAAAAGGAAACCATTGAATAACAAATGATAATCCTAAAATTAGAAATAGGAACATCAGCGGCTGCTGCAATGCCGCCAAAATATGATCATCTATATCCGTCTTTGTTTTGCTAGTCAGAGCTTTCAGGCGGGTAATAATAAACCTGGCAAAGAAACGCCTCAAAAGTAAAAATACTAAAAGAACAACAACCGCAACTACGAGCTGTCCAACGGAAATTCCTGCAAAGGTTCCATTCCAGACCCTTGCAAATAACTCTACTAAATTCTGCATGATACTTTGAACATCATCCAATTCTTTTAAACATATGATAGTAATTAACTATATCGATATCATTGGCAGATTGGGCAGGCAAATTTTTCTTCACCAATTAGTAAACCCAACGTCTTTCTCCAAGTGATCGATAGTCTCAACATCAATTACCCAGCTTGCTATAGAGTAATTAAAACCTGCCCTTGCTAGGGAAGCTAGATCCCTCTCTCTGAAGTTATTACGGTGACCGCGGGAACGGTAGGGACCTAACCTCCGGCGTCGAGCAGTAATCGCAGCGGCAATTAGTTCAGGGTCAATGGAATACTGGTCAAGCAAGGTAAATGTCTGCTCAATGATATCTGGCGCGATGCCCTTTTCTTGCAGCTTTTTTCTAATGGTTTGTTTCGACCCTCCCTTCCTATGGACACTTAAGCACTTCGTCTCGGCATACCGGATGTCATCAAGAAGTTTATTAGCCAAAAACTTCTCAATAATTTCGTTTACCCAAAGCTGCCCCGCGGAGACGTCTGTTCCATGGTATTGGGCAGAACGTTTGGCTCGCTTAAAAAGTATACGTCGCAAATTTTCACTGGAGGAGGAATAGCGCCTAAGGTAATAGAAAGCTGAATTTTCCAGCGACTTGCGCGTCACCTTCCTAGGAACCTTGTAATTTGCGGCGACATTACGCTTCGCCATATGTTTTTTTTGTTCGATCAATACTAATCCTAAGTGTGCTGCGACTAGTTAAATTACTGGCATTTATGCTTTTCCCGTTATATCAGATCCAAACAACCATCACGAGGTACCAATGATCGTAACCCGCCCTCTTCTAGGCCTTAAAAACTGGCTTGGACTTAGAACATTATATATGCGGGAAATTCGTCGGTTCTCAAAAGTTTATATCCAAACAATTTTAGCACCGGTGATTACCACCTTGGTCTTTCTAGCTATCTTCACACTCGCAATTGGAAAACTACGCGGTGACATAAATGGAGTTCCTTTTATAGAATTTCTAGCTCCAGGCCTCATCATGATGGCAATAATTCAGAACTCCTTCGCCAACGCTGCCTCCTCGATAATGGCAGCAAAGATGCAGGGTAACATCATTGATACCTTGATGCCGCCCCTAACAGCTAACGAATTAGTTTTGGCCTATGCAAGCGGTGGTGCGACCAGAGGGATAGTTGTCGGTTGTGCTGTCGGGCTTGCTGTAAGCCTTTTTGTAGATATGAACGTCAATAATGTTCTGCTCATCATTTTCTATGCCGCTACGGCATCCTATATGCTTGCTATGGTTGGCATCATTGGAGGCGTCTGGGCTAACCGTCAAGACCACATGACAGTAATAAATGGATTTATCATCACGCCTCTCTCGTTTTTGTCGGGGACCTTTTACTCCATTGACCGCATGCCTGAAAACCTTCAGTTTGTCGCGCTAATCAACCCTTTTTTTTACGCCATAGATGGATTAAGGGCTGGCTTTACGGGGCAATCGGACGGCCCGTTATTGTTTGGTGCCGTATTCCTTGTGGTTATAAATACCATCTTATGGATGATATGCTGGCGCATGTTTGCGACTGGCTATAAATTAAAACCGTAATCCTTGATATGGTCAACACGCCAACTACCCGCCCATCCTTGGGTCTTGCCAATTGGATGGGCGTAAAAACACTATACGTAAAAGAAGTTCAGCGTTTCTTTAAGATATTCAGCCAAACGCTGATAGCACCTGTCATTACAACACTATTATTTTTGGCCGTCTTCTCTGTCATTTTTGGCAGCAACAGAATGGTCTCCGGTGTTCCCTATGTCGTATTTCTTGGACCAGGTCTTATCATGATGACAATATTACAAACCTCTTTTACCAATACATCAACTTCTTTGATTCAACAAAAACTGAATGAGAGCATCGTTGATGTTTTAATGCCACCGCTAAGCCCACTCGAACTTTCGATAGGTTATATACTCGGAGGAGCAACGAGGGGCGTTTTTGTGGCGATCAGTGTAGGTCTAACTCTAATTCTTATAACTCCGATTGGTGTGCATAGTGTTATCTTTGTTATCATTTACGGTTTAGGCGCCGCATCAATGATGTCAGCAATTGGAATGATTACCGGCATTTGGGCAGAAAAATTTGACCACGTCTCGACTGTAACAAACTTTATCATTCTACCCTTGTCGTTTTTAAGCGGCACTTTCTTTTCTGTGGAACGTTTCCCCGATATTCTGAGGACATTTAGCTATTTTAATCCATTTTTCTATTTAATCGATGGGTTTAGATATGGTTTTACCGGTTATTCAGACGGTTCTCTTTTAGTTGGACTAACTGTAATAGCGGTGTCCAATATAATGTTATGGTTAGCTTGTTATTTTCTGCTCCGAAATGGTTACAAGCTAAAAGCGTAGTAATATGAAACTGTTATATCAGAGACCTCAAACCCGACCTATGTTGGGCTATTGGAATATTATAGGGACCTGGTCGTTATACCGGCGGGAAATTAATCGTTTTTCCAAATCATATATTCAAAACCTGTTTGCACCAGTAATAACAGCCCTATTATTCCTCTCTATTTTTAATTTAGCCTTTGAGGGAGAAGGCCGATCCGCTTCTAACATACCTTTTTCGCAGTTCCTTATCCCTGGCCTCGCATTAATGGCAGGGATGACTGGCAGCTTTGCTAACTCCTCATTCGCCTTAATGTTTGAAAAAATGATACGGTGTATCCCTGATACATTAATGCCCCCTTTGTCACCGGGAGAACTGACGGCAGGTTACATCTTTGCCAGTTCAACACGTGGGCTATTAGTTACGGCGATGGTTGGTTTTTCAATCAATATATTCGTACCCGTAAGTGTTCACTCATGGCCGATCATGATTTTTTATGCTTTAGGCGCCGTGCTATTCATGTCTCTCTTGGGGCTAATAACATCTATTTGGGCTGAAAAGATTGATCATGTTGCATCAGTCAATAACTTTATAATCTTACCTTTAGTTTTCCTATCGGGAACATTCTATTCTACTAAACATCTACCCGACCTTTTTCAAACTATCGTATTGTTTAATCCTATATTCTATATCATTGACGGCTTCCGGTTTGGTTGTTTTGGCTACGCCGACGGATCTCTGGAATTGGGAGCCATAACCATAATTATATTGAACCTGTCACTTTGGTTTTTCTGCGTTTACCTCTTTAGGAGTGGGTACAAACTCAAATCTTAGAAAAGCTTTAAGATTGACACGCCGGGTTCTGATTTAGATAATTTGGGTTATAATTGTGGGACGGCTGTCGTACCGTCCCGATGTGTTTAGGAGATATTGTCGATGTCCTCCATCATGCCTACTTATGGTTCACCAAGCATTTCCTTTGAACGGGGAGAGGGTGTCTATCTTTACTCGACTGAAGGCAAAAAATATATGGATTTTTGTTCGGGCATAGCTGTTTCTGCGCTTGGTCACGGACATCCTCACTTGGTTAACGCCATTAAGGATCAAGCTGAAAAGGTGCTTCACTTTTCCAATCTTTATGGAATTCCAGGCCAAGAAAGAATGGCGCAACGTCTTGTTGAAGAAACCTTTCCATCAACCGTGTTTTTTTGTAATTCGGGAGCTGAGGCAGTGGAATGTGGTCTAAAAGTGGTGAGGCGATATCATCACGAGAAAGATAACCCAAGCCGTAATAGAGTAATAACCTGTACCAATAGTTTTCACGGTCGGACGCTAGCAACAATTTCGGCGGCTAAACAGGAAAAGCACATGGCTGGGTTTTCTCCGATGTTAGGCGGATTTGATCAGGTCGCTTTTGGAAATCTAAATGAGATGCGGGCAATGATCTCGGATGAAACTGCTGCTATTTTGATAGAACCTGTGCAGGGTGAGGGTGGAATCAATGATGCCTCCGAAGACTACCTCAACAAATTGCGTGAAACGGCAGATGAATTTGATCTCCTCCTCTTTTTAGATGAGGTTCAAACTGGCATGGGGCGTACTGGCAAACTGTTTTCTTATCAATGGACTGATATTAAACCTGACGTTTTAGCCGTTGCTAAAGGTATGGGTGGGGGTTTTCCCGTTGGCGCATGTTTAGCTTCTGAGGAAGTCAGTTCATCTATGGCTCCGGGTAGTCACGGCTCTACATTTGGGGGTAATCCTTTGGCCATGGCTGCGGCCAATGCTGTTTTGGATGTAATGCTTGGGGACGGCTTTCTAGATCACGTCCAGGAAATGTCAGTTATTCTCCATAAAGGGCTTTTGGAAACTGCTAAGGCCCACCCTAAAATTCTTGGCGAGGTACGTGGCCAAGGCCTTCTTACAGGCGTCGAATGCAAGGGGTCTAATACCGATCTCGTCAAAAAACTCGAGGAAGAGGGTATGTTGACTGTTGCAGCTGGCAATAATGTGGTTCGCTTTATTCCCCCCTTGATAGTTGAAACATCCCACATAGAAGAAGCCATTTTTCTCCTCCATCATGCTTGCACAGATTTAGAGAATTAGGGAACAGTCACCGTGTCAAAATTACGCCATTTTTTGGATATCGATAGGTTAGACCTTTCAATACTTAGATCCATTCTTGAACAGGCTGCCCGATTTAAAAACGGGCAAGATGGGAAGGAGGCAATTTTTAAAGGTAAGACCCTCGTAATGATGTTTGAAAAACCTTCAACTCGGACACGTGTATCCTTCGAAGTCGGAATGCAACAGCTTGGTGGAAACGTCGTTGCAATGAGCGAAAAAGATTCCCAATTGGGTCGAGGTGAAACGGTTGCAGATACCGCTAGGGTTCTCTCTTGCTACGCCAATATCATTATGCTCCGTACCGACGCCCACCAGAAATTATTGGATTTGGCAACATTTTCTTCAATTCCGGTGATCAACGGTCTGACGGATGAGTCTCATCCATGCCAAATTATGGCCGATATTCTTACCTTCGAAGAGCATCGAGGATCCATCGAAGGTAAAATCGTCGCTTGGGTTGGGGACGGAAACAACGTAGCTGCTTCTTGGTTGCATGCTTCGGTCAGACTAGGATTTGAATTCCGTATTGCAACCCCTCCATCATTGGTAGTTAACCAAGAGAAAATTGAGTGGGCGAAAAGAGAAGGTGGCCATGTCACGGTATGTTTGGATGCAAGAGAGGCCGTAGATGGTGCGGATTGCGTTCTCACCGACACTTGGGTTTCCATGGGTGATGACCAAGAACGATCAAAACGACTAGATCTTCTGTCACCTTACCAAGTAAATGCCTCTTTGATGGCCAAGGCTAAAAGTAATGCACTATTTATGCACTGTCTTCCTGCTCATCGCGGTGAAGAGGTGACGGATGAGGTGATCGACGGCCCTCAATCAGTTATATGGGATGAGGCAGAAAATAGGCTCCATGCCCAAAAGGGTATATTAGCCTGGTGTCTGGGTTTCTGATACCTGCCGACGGCTTGATTCGGTTCTTTCTTTCGTTCAAACTTCTGTATTCAAAAACCAATTAAGTGTTAGCACCCTTGAATGGATGTTTGGCACATGGCACCATAAATTAATGTACATATCAAAATTGAATTCGGTGATATTAATAGCACTTTTTATGCTGTTGGGAGCCTGCACGACAGTCCCAGACAACAGTCTTCCTGAACTAACGTTCAAGCATCTGGAACCGATCTCTCTGCGGGTAGCTAAGATCCAGATGGCTTCCCAAACCGACAACAATACAGAACCGCCTAACGTGGGACACCGTTTTCCCATTTCTCCTCATGAAGCAGTCAAAAAATGGGCACTAGATCGTCTGCAGATTGCCGGCAATAGCGGAACTGCGCGGTTCTCAATACTCAAAGCAAATGTTACCGAAACCAGGCTTAAGACGGATAAGTCGTTTAAAGGTTTGTTTAAGCAGGAAGCTTCGGAACGTTATGACGCTATAGTGGAAGCCCGCTTAGAAATTCTTGATAATAAAGGGATAATTATAGCTGCCGTAACATCGAGAGCGACTTGGACACAGACAGTGAGAGAGGATACATCACTCACTGAGCGTCGTCAGATCTGGTTTGGTTTGGTTGAAAAACTAATGGGAACCTTTAATGATAAAATGGAAGAAGAAATACGACGTTATCTAAGTAAACTTATAGTTTAGTTTGAACGTCCATCAAATTTCAGAAATTAAAACAAATGAAAATTAAATCGATTACTCCGATAGCTATTACCATTCCACTTAAACAAGAAATAAAAATGGGGGGAATACTTTATACTGAAAGCGAAAATTTATTGGTTCGTGTTAAAACGGAAGATGGTTCCATCGGCTGGGGAGAAGCTCCTGCTGCACCAACGATGACAGGCGAAACAATTGCCAGTATGGATGCCGCCGTAATGTATCTTACACCTCACTTAATTGGCCGGAATGTATCGTCTTTCCAAGAGAATATGAAGCTGATGGATCATTTTCTTTATGGCAACAGCAGTGCCAAGGCGGCCTTAGAAATCGGGTTTTACGATGTAGTTGGTAAAATTCAAAAAAAATCTATGTCAGAATTACTGGGAGGAGTGAAAAGGAGCAAAATCCCAGTGTTATGGATGTTAGCTGTTGGCAAACTTGAAGCTGATAGCGAAGAAGCACAATTCAAGTTAGATGAAGGTTTTCAATCATTTAAAGTTAAAGTTGGTGGAAACCCCATAAATGAAGACGTCTCGCGAGTGGAAGCAATCCGTAAAATTGTTGGGAAATCCCGCCAATTGTCAGCAGATGCAAATCAGTCGTGGGAACGTACCGAAGCAATAAGATTTGTTGAAGGAGTTAGTGGTTTACTTGACTTTATTGAACAACCAGTCATGGGCAACGACCTAGATGGAATGAAATCAATTGCTCAAGCATCTAGCACCCCTATAGGTGCCGATGAAGGTCTACATAGTCTTTCTGACATTGTGTTACATAAAGAAAGCGGTGCAGCTGCCGGCGGCAGCTTAAAGATGATCAAGCTTGGTGGAGTTATGAAAGCTTTAAAGGCGGCAGAGTTGTCCGATCAAGTGGGAATGAAGGTAAACCTAGCGGGAAAAATCTGTGAAACCAGCATAGCTAGCGCTGCCGTCAGCCACTTGGCAGCAGCTATTCCTCAAATTGATTGGGGCCTAAGCATTACCAATCAATATGCAGCAACGGATATAGTTAAAGAACCAATCAGTATTTTGAATGGAAACGTAAGTGTGCCAAGTGGTTACGGCCTTGGCGTTGAAATGGATGAGGTTTCTCTCGAACGTTTATCCAAACACGTTACCAGAGACGAGTAATTGATCCGCCTTAAAAAATTATCCAAATTGTCTCTACAAAATATATTATCTCTCTGATCATCTAATTTTCAGGTCCCAGAACAATGATGTTTGAATATTTTCCTACGAATTACCCCTGGTCTATGGCTACCGTAATGGCTGTAAATGCCGGTGGGGTCATCTCTGAAATAGATGAGGTATTATCCAACTTAAGAGATATCGCCGGAGCCAATGACGAAAAGGCCAATCAAGCGTGGCATGACGCATGGTCGAAGTTGGGAGAAAGAAACAGAAGGCTAGCTGAAGCAGATGCCAATTTAAACTTTAATGTTAGTTCTGGGGAAAAATTGCTTCGCGCTGCCTGCTATTTCATGACGGCTGAAAGGATGTGCAAATCCAATTCGCCATTGCGACTAAAAACTTATAAGAAAATGCTAGATTGCTTTAATTTGGGTGTGAGAAGTTTGAGAGATCCAGTAACCAGAGTTGAAATCCCCTTTAAAGACACATGCCTCCCAGGACTTTTTTATCCGGCACAAGAATACTCAAAAAAATCAAATTCACCCTGCATAATCCACTTCGACGGGCTGGACGTCATGAAAGAATTTCTGTTCTTGATTGGTGTGCCACAACAGTATGCCCGACGGGGCATTTCTACTCTTTTATTAGATCATCCTGGTGTGGGGGAGGCTCTTCGCCTCAAGGACCTAAAACTATCGCCTGAAACTGAGGAACCTGCTTCAGCTGCTGTTGATTATCTGGAAAGTCGCGAAGATGTAGATCCAAAAAAAATTGGTGTCGCAGGTATCAGCCTGGGTGGATATTATGCCCCTCGTGCAGCAGGTTTTGAAAGTAGATTAAGCTGCGTTGTTGCATGGGGTGCCATTAATGACTACGGGAAAATTACTAAAGATCGATTGGAAGGTTCGGGCACAAATTTATCGGTATCCCACTGGGAGGAGCACATGCGTTGGGTTTTGGGCGCTTCCTCCCGCGAGGAAATAATCGATATTACCGGCAAAATGTCACTTAATGAGGCACTAATCAACATTCGCTGCCCTATTCTTGTAGTACACGGGGAGAGTGACCGCCAAATTCCATTGAGATTGGCAGAAAAAACAATAGAAGGAGCAATCAACAGTCCACGTGCTGAATTAAAAGTGTTTAGGGCGGAGGATGGGGGTGTTGAACATTGCCAAGTAGATAATTGCAAATTGGCAATCGAATACATGTCTGATTGGGTTGCCGAAGTTTTTAAAGAAAATTAAATGGATCAATCAAAATCCTAGTCAAAAGGAAATTTAATTTATGGCTAAACAACAGTTGCGATCTGATCAGGGTTGGATATTTGATAATTTCTTAATGCTATCTGACAATGAAGATGTTCTGCATCCGGGCATAATGGGAACAAGGTTACACCGTGGTTTTATGCTTGAAGATCTGCATGCTGTATACTCAAAAGTCACGGGAAGACGTTCTTTCCCAAAATCGTGGGCAAAGCGCGCAACTGCGCTTGAAAGGCTGGGAATAAAGGCTAAATCTTCTAATCGAAATTCATCAGCGGCGAAGTTTTTTCACCGGGCAGCGCTATGTTATGGAAGGGCACAGCACCTGGTTCCCGTGCACCAAGATCCAAACAAAGAGAACTGGTATGAAGGATTAGGACGCTGTTACAGCGAAGTCATAACCCTCTCCGAAGGAGAATTGGAGGCCGATTCTGTAGACTTTGTAGATGGTAAAAAATCTTATTTTATCTTCCACAAAGCAAAGGGTGATGGACCTAAACCAACAATTCTGTATTTACCGGGGATGGATGCGGTCAAAGAAGATTTTCCAAACCCCTTTTCCAATGACTATACCAAACGGGGAATGAATATTTGCGCTATGGACGGGCCAGGGCAAGGGGAATGTAACATCAATGGTGTCTGGCAGGACAAAAACAATTACGCACTAGCCGCAGGAAAGGTTATCGACTGGTTAACCAAACGGGACGATGTGGATGCCGAAAAAATAGCTGTTTTCGGGACCAGTATGGGTTCGCGTTGGGGGGTGCAGGTTGCCGCACATGACCCCCGGGTGAAGGCTGTAGTTGGACAAATGGCCAACGTGGGAACTTTCGATATAATATTCGAACAAGCCCAACCCAACTTTAAAAGAATATTTATGTATATGGCAGGATATACAGATGAAGATAAGTTTGATAATTTTGTACAAGCTCTCGACCTGTTACCTGATTTAGCAAAACAGGTAAAGGTTCCACATCTCTTAGTTGCAGGAGATATGGACGAATTATGCACGCCAAAAGATTTAGAAATTTTTCGCTCCTCTCTTGCCGGTCCAAGCGAGCTTTGGCTTTATGAGGGAGTTTTCCATCCGATGGGGGAAGTTGCCGAAGAAATTTATCCAAGTATTGCCGATTGGTTACTTGAGACCCTTAACAATGGCAGACCCTCTAATTATCGAAAGGACATTTATGTAGAAGAAGGAAAGGTCCTAGCAGACTATGAGCATGGCTAATGCCATAACGATAAATGTCTAAACATTAACCCACACGAATTTCAAACTTTAATGGTGATACAATGTCGAAGAAAGTAGTAACAAGAGAAGATTTAAAATCAGCCGCAGAACAATTTAAAAATTGGGGAAAGTGGGGAGACGATGATGAAATCGGAACCTTAAATTACACTTCACCCGAAGATATAATCAAAGCTTCCCAGTTGGTGAAAAAGGGCAAAGTAATTTCACTGGCCCTTAACTTTGACAATAATGGACCGCAAGGAGCTAAATCAAAATACCCCTCTATGGGCCGAATTAACCCCGTTCACACGATGTTGAGAACGGGAACAGACGCCTACTCTGGTGTTTTAGACCATCGAGGTATTCGGGCATCCGACGACATGGTTGTGATGCCCCTACAGTGCGGAACTCAATGGGATGGATTAGGACATATATTCTATGAAGACTACATGTGGAATGGTTACGACTGCCGTGAAGTGACATCTGCTGGAGCCCAGAAATGCGGCATTGAAAAAACCAAAAATAAAATGGTGGGGAGGGGGGTTTTTCTCGATTTACCTAAAGTTAAAGAAAAGGATGCCCTTGAAGACGGTTACGGCATAACCTGCAAGGACCTAGAAGAAGCAGCAGACGCTCACGGTGTCGAGGTTAGTCGTGGAGACTTCGTAATCGTACGGACAGGACAAATGGAAACTAAGTTAAAAGAAGAGAGTTGGGATGGATATCCCGGCGGTGACGCTCCTGGTTTTTCATTTGAGACATTAGAGTGGATCCAAGACAAACAAATTGCCGGACTAGCATCGGACACGTGGGGATGCGAAGTGCGTCCAAATGAGAGTGAAGAAGGCATTAATCAACCTTGGCACTGGATTACCATACCTATAATGGGGCTTACAATGGGCGAAATATTCTATTTGAAAGAGCTGGCAGAGGACTGCGCCGAGGATAACACGTATGAGTTTATGTTCGTCGCACCCGCCTTACCCATAACCGGTGCAGTCGGTTCACCCATCAATCCATTGGCTATAAAATAAAAGCTTTAAACCCACCTAATATATAAAGAGATTTCATATGGCGCTTAAAACCGGGGCAGTTTTTCTTGCCGAGCAACTTGAAGCTTACGGGGTTACACACGTATTCATGGTACCGGCAATTCTACGCCGGACCCTAGTCGAAATTGAAATGCGTACGAAAATTAAGCGGCTACATGTTCACTCGGAAAAATCAGCCGTATATATGGCTGATGGTTTTGCCCGGGCAGCTGGTAGACCGGCAATTTGCATGGCCCAAGTGATTGGCGCCCTGAATATTGCTGCCGGACTGAGGGAACCATTCCTCGCTAATTCACCAGTGATCGCGTTTACGGGTGGGAGAAGTCCTAAGACTAAGTTTCGCCACGTATATCAGGAAATTGATGACGTCCCCGCCTTCGAACCGGTTACCAAATTTAACGCTACCATTGATGATGTAGAGCGGTTTCCCGATATGTTGGAACAGGCTTATAGAAATGCCGTATCGGGGTGCCCTGGACCAGTACATTTACAATTTCAGGGTAATGAAGGGCAAATTGACCTCGAAGAAGGCAATCTCGAACCGATTACGGATATGCGCTTTGATTCTATTCCACCTTTCCGACCACAAGCTGAAAAAAAAGATATTGAACGCGCCCTTGATTTGTTACAACAGGCCGAGAGACCCGTAATTGTTTCTGGGGGGGGTGTAAAACACTCTAAAGCTGGCCCTCAATTACTTAAATTAGCTGAATCCTTGAGAATTCCAGTAGCTACTTCTCTAAATGGAAAAGATACATTTTTAGCAAACCATCCGTTATCGGCAGGAGTTGTAGGAACATACTCTCGCGGTTCAGCAAACCGCGTGGTAAGTGAAGCTGATTTGATTTGTTTTATCGGGAGTAAAACCGGCGGCATGACCACTCATTTTTGGCAAGTGCCGCCAATAGGTTCTAATGCCATTCAGATCGATATTGACCCAGAAGCCATAGGTCGAAACTACACCCTAAAGGCGGCTGTCCAAGGAGACGCCCGGTCGGCCCTTGAAGTCATGATAAGCCTAATGGATCCATCAACAGCTACCCTTAGAGATAGATGGAACCAACAAGTAAAAGAATTCGTTGATAGCTGGTATGCAGAATACGACCACTTATTAAAATCTGACGCCACACCAATTCGACCGGAAAGACTGTGTAACGATCTGACCCGATTATTACCGGACGATAGTCTTGTTGTCGTTGACACAGGTCACGCTGGAATGTGGATGGGCGGTATGTTTGACGTAACTTCGACCAGTCAAAACTACGTTAGGAGTGCCGGTCATCTTGGTTGGGCTTTCCCAGCAGGTTTAGGGGCCAAATGTGCCCTGCCGGAACGCCCTGTGGTTTGCTTCACCGGTGACGCCGGGTTTTGGTATCATATTGCCGAGATTGAAACGGCGGTTCGTTGGAATATAAATTCTATAACTCTTGTTAATAACAATAGCGCGGGAAACCAATCGAAAACAGGCTTTGACAAAGCATATGGTGGCACCCAAACAGAACAGGCTAAGGAGATTTGGAACTTTACCAAAGTGAACTTTGCTAATATCGCCAATGAAATTGGGGCATTAGGAATACGGGTGGAAAAACCTAGTGACTTTAACAGCGCCCTAGATCAGGCTCTAAGCGCCAACCAACCCGTTATCATTGACGTAGTGACTGACGTCGATGCCATTGCTCCGATTGCAGTTACTTAATTCAATTTGCAAGAATGTCCGGTCTAAAACGTTGCAGTAGAGATTTAGCCTGATTGTACATCGCATAATCTACGAGCTTACCGTCGACTTTAATAGATGCATTACCTAATTTTTCAGATGCTTCAAATTCTTGGATCACCCGTTGGTAATATTTAATTTTCTCCTCAGATATCGTATAAATTTCTCTTGCCGGTTTAATCTGAGCTGGATGGACAAGAGTCCTTCCATCATAACCCAAACGTCGGGAAATTTTACAGTCTTCCTTGAATCCATCAAGGTCATCTATGCCACTGAAAGCTCCATCTAAAACGTACGGTAACTTTGCTGCCCGCGCCTCTAGTAGCACCCTTGATCTGGCATACAAAAGTTCCGGACCTTCGATAGAAAACGAACAACCGAGGTTAGTTTGCAGATCGCCATCTTCGGCACTACCGAAGGACACACTTTCTATCCGGGGCAAAGACGATGCTAATTCATAACAACGCATAACCCCGAGTGCCGTTTCTATAAGTAAAATTAGTTTTATACTATTTTTCTCGAGACCAAGCTCTCTCTCAGACTCTGACATAATAGAGTCCACCATCTCGAGATTATTCGTATTCTCTACTTTTGGTAATAAAATCCCACGGGTGTTCTTTGTTATAATCGCCCGCAAATCGTTCTCCAAATAGTCATTATCATTATTAATTCTAACTAAGGGAGGGTTGACCAAATCCGGGATCAGTTCGGCCACTTCATGTCGAACTTCGTTCTTTAAGTCCGGCGGAACCGTATCCTCTAAATCTATGATGATCGCGTCGGGGGCATATTTGTCGGCCTTACGAGCAAGATCTAATTTAATTCCAGGGGTGTAGAGTGTTATGAGGGGATAGGACAAACTATTTCTCCGACTAAACTAATTAAAAAATTATTTAAAAATACCTGATGGGTAAAAAACCAAGTATCAATTTCTGCTAGGTGTGCCTCTATTAATCGGAATTCCGTTTTAGGAGGAATGCCTGAACACCTTCCTGCACTAATTCATTATTTTGATTGAGCACTTGAAGGAGACGTTTCATTATCCCGCGATCTGATTTCGACGTTTCTCTTTTTTCTATTACTTCTACACGGGCGTGTATTGTGTCTCCGATCTTAACTGGCTTTGTAAATTTAAGGCTATCAAAACCTAGAAATGCAATAAGTGTATCGTCATAGAGGTGTAGTTGAAAAATAAGCCCGGTCGCAATCGAATAAACTAACGGACCGTGAGCGATCCTTGTTCCAAACTGCGTATTGCGACAAAACTCTTCATCAATGTGAAGAGGATTATAATCCCCGGAAATTCCAGCAAAATTAATGATGTCTGTTTCGGTGATCGTACGGGCGGAAGTGACAAATTCTGCTCCGATTTTCCATTCTTCCCAATATAAACCGGTCATTTTATAACCCTAACTGATTGCTCCAGCTTCTCTTAGTTCTTTTATTTCACTCGGACTTAACTTCAATAAAGATTTGAGCAACTCCTCCGTGTGCTCGCCAAGGAGAGGCGCTGGTTTAGAGATTACCTCTGTCATACCGCCTAATTTGATTGGATTGCCGGGAAGTTTCACTTTACCTACCTCTGGATGTTCATAGCTTACTATCATTTGACGCTCAGAAACTGGGGGCTCAGAGAACACCGCATCCAGATTATTCACCGGAGCAGCAGGGACGCCCGCCTCTCTGAAATCCTTAAGCCAGTCTTCAACCGTTCGCTTTATAAACTGGTCCTCAAGAATAGGCACAAGTACGTCTCTATTTTCAACACGATCCTGATTAGTTTTGAACCTTTCGTCACTCGATAATTTTGGAAGATTTAATACCGAGCATAATTTTTCCCAAAACACGTCCTGCCTTGCCGCAATTACTAGATAACCATCTTTCGCGGAGAAAGCCTGCCATGGAACCGTATACTCGTGCTTGGATCCTTGTGGTTCAGGTAGTTCTCTATTTGTCAGCCACATGGTTCCCATATAACTTAAAAGGCTCAGCATCGCATCAAACATGGAAAGCTCAACGCGGGTTCCTACGCCAGTACGCTCTCGTTGGTAAAGAGCTGCAAGTATTCCATTACTCGAGAAAACACCCCCACCAAGATCAGAAATTGGTATGCCAACTCTCGCGGGTGGTCGATTTGGCTCTCCCGTAATTGCCATCAACCCACTTATCGATTGAATTATAATATCTAACGCAGGCAAGTCTTTATATTCGCCTGTATTACCAAACCCCGTCACTGAGCATTGAATAATCTTATTGTTTAATTGCCGAAGAGACTGATAGTCAATTTTTAGTTTTTCCAGCACCCCCGGACGAAAGTTATCAACCACTACATCAGATATTTTAACGAGGTCATAGAATGTTTTCAGCCCTTCATCAGACTTGAGATTAATGACCATACTTTTTTTATTGCGGTTAAAAGTCAAGAAAAGTCCGCTTTGCCCGCGATATGGCGCAATCGACGTAAGGCGACCAAGATCACCATTCGGTGGTTCAATTTTTATGACCTCAGCCCCGAGATCTGATAGAAGCTGACTACCGTAAGTGCCCGCGATAATCTGCCCTAGTTCCAGGATCCTGACCCCGCTTAGAGCATGTGTATTTTGGTTATCAGAGGCCAAGACTACGAGCAATAATGTTGCGTTGTATTTCAGAGCTTCCAGCGCCAATAACCGCAAGCCGAGAGTCACGGAAGAAACGTTGCATTGGGTATTCCATGCAGTATCCGTACCCTCCATAAATCTGCAAACCAAGATCAGAAATCGTTTTATACGCCTCACTGGTATAGAGCTTCAATATAGCGGCATCGTGTCTCGAGGCTTTCCCCGCCTCCATTTGCCAAGCAAACTGGTAGACCAGCACCCTGGAAACATCCAACATAACCTTCATATCGGCTAATTTGTGCGAAATAGCCTGGAATTTTCCAATAGGTTGACCAAATTGCTCTCTATTTTTAGCGTAGTCTAATGCATACTCAAATGCCTTTGAAGCAGCACCATACCTTGCGGCGGAAAGACATAATCTTTCATACCAAAGGTACTTATCAGCCGCACGCCAGCCATCATCGACCTCTCCGAGAACACAATTTTCCGGGACTTTAACGTCGCTATAAAATACTTGAGTTGTTCCAATAGCCCGGTGCCCCAAGGTTTCAATCTTTTGGATTTCTATTCCTGGAGACTTAGTGTCAATAAAGAAATTGGTGATACCTTCCTGCTGTTTATTAGCCTTAGTGGTTCGAGCAACAAGAAGGCAATAATCACTAATATCCATTCCCGAGGTAAATACTTTCTGGCCATTTATGATATACCCGCCGCCCTCTGCCTTTTTTGCAAATGTAGTGAGAGCTGTTGCATCAGAACCTGAACCCGGTTCCGTGAGACCAAAGCAGACAGTGATTTCACCGCTAGAAATTTTTGGAAGAAACTCTTGTTTTTGTTGTTCGCTGCCGTGGGACAAAATTGCGTAGCCCCCCCAAACCATTGATCGAAACATCCAAACAGCTAGTTCCTCATATTGCCGTCCTGCCTCCTCTAACAAAATTGCAATATCTATGGGAGAACCTGAAACACCTCCATATTCTTCAGGTAATATCAGTCCAAGCCAGCCATTCTCAGCCATGGCAGCATATGCCTCTCGAGGGGGGCGAGCTTCAGTGTCACATTGCTGAACATAATCTTGCGTGCAGACCTCTTGGAGTATCTTCCTTGCGTTGGTACGCAAAACCTCTTGATCTGGAGTAAAACCAAAATCCATTCGGGTCACCTCGGTTCATTATTTAAATAATTAACTAATTTGGTGTAATTTTTAGAATTCCTGGCAGACCCAAGTCTTTATACCTTGACGCGAAATCCATCTTCACAAATACAATGCCGAAAGTTTCTCCCCGTCCCCACCTGAAAACTGTAAAATTGGGGACATGTTGGACTATTCAATTAGGCAAAGTCAGTCCATGTTGGGGAAGAAAAGAAACGTAGACAGTTTGACCCTTATCAAGTTGCTCAAAATGATCAATTTGTACAATCATTTCATGGGACCCTATCTTGACCCTGCACTCCAAAAAATTTCCCAAATAGACCGTATCTAAAACAATCCCTTCGATACAATTTGCCTCTACGTTTCCAGTAGACTTTTTTGTACTCAGTTTTATATCTTCGGGCCGCACACTCAAAAAAACTTGTTGTCCGAGGTTTAGATTATCACCCCCCGTCGACAAAAGTTTCTTGGTTGCTAATGCATTACCAAAATTAATTTCAATTTGACACTCCGTGCCTTCTACTCCAATGAGTTTACCCTGAAAGAGATTAGCGACGCCGATAAAATTAGCCACGAACGAGTTTACTGGATTTGAATATATGGATTTTGGGTCACCAATCTGCTGAATTACCGCCTTATCCATAACAACAATACGATCACTCATAACGAGCGCTTCCGATTGGTCGTGTGTCACAAAGATTGAGGTAATGCCGACTTCTTTTTGAAGCTTTACAATCTCATCTCGCATTTGCTCTCTCAACTTCGCATCAAGATTTGAGAGAGGTTCGTCAAAAAGTATTACATTTGGTTCATAACAAATAGCTCTGGCGAGAGCTACCCTTTGTTGTTGACCTCCTGACAGTTTAGTTGCAAAGCGATCCGCCAGGTGATCTAAGCCTACTAGTTCAAGGGCATATGTCGTCTTCTTCTTAAGATCTGATGCCTTAGTTCCACGAACCCGAAGCCCATAGGCCACATTGTCAAATACCGTCATATGGGGCCAAACCGCATAGCTTTGAAAGACCATCCCTATTTCTCTTAATTCGGGATCAAGAAAAATATTTTTATCCGCTGAAACAACAATATTTTGACCGATCCTTATTTCCCCGGCATCGAGTTTCTCCAGGCCAGCTATAGAACGCAAAGTCGTAGTCTTTCCGCAACCAGAAGGACCAAGAAGTGTAACAAACTCACCTTTCCCCACGGATAGGTTAAAGTCTTCGACCGCTATTTCCGCTCCAAAACGCTTTTCAAGGTGGGTTATTTCTACCATGGATGATTGAGCATCTATCATGGTGTCACCGCCAAGGTATGTTCAGGATCAAGGTGTAAAAAAACGCGATCTCCTTCATTCAGATTTTCTCGAGGATGTGTAAGTACTTTCCACTCGTAGCTACCGGATGTTATCCTACAGTCAACACAGTTACCCATGAAAATAGCCGCGTTGACTTTACCTTCTATACCACTGCTATCGGTATTATCTCTGGAAACTGAGACGTTTTCTGGTCGCACAGAAACAACCACCTCATCTCCTTTTTTCATCTCACTGCTCAATAGGCAATCACATGAAAGCCCTGTAATAGATGTTGAAATATCGACTTTCCCCTTGCCACTTTCCGCTTCACTCAACACCTTACCTTTTAAAAGGTTTGCGACACCGATGAATTGACTCACGTATTCATTAACTGGTTTTGAATAAACAGCTAATGGTGGATCCCTCTGCTCAATTCGCCCTTTGCTCATCACTATGATTTCGTCACTCATAACCAAGGCCTCCGATTGATCGTGAGTAACGTAAATTGAAGTAATTCCTACTTCATTTTGAATACGTTTCAACTCCACACGCATCTGTTCGCGTAACTTTAGATCGAGATTTGATAATGGTTCATCAAATAACAGGAGCCTGGGATTTGAAACAATTGCACGCGCCAAGGCCGTTCTCTGTTGCTGTCCTCCGGACAACTGTGTAGCGAGTTTCTCAGCCATTTCAGAGAGGCCAACCAGCTCTAAAACCTTGTTGACCCTTTCGTCAATTTCGTCGGCATGCAATTTTCTGATTTCCAGCGGGTACGCAACATTTTGTTTCACTGTCATGTGAGGCCAGATTGCATAGCTCTGGAAAACCATTCCGATATCCCGTTTTTCGGGTGGCAGGAAAATTTTCTTTTCTCTCGATGTATAAATTGTATCGCCTACCCGTATTTCACCGGCATCGATGGCATGGAGCCCAGCTATACTCATCAATGTTGTCGTTTTGCCACAACCTGACGGCCCCAGGAGGGTTAGGAAAGAACCCTTTTCGATACTAAAGGAGATACCATTTACGGCACGATCGGAACCAAACCATTTAACCAGTTGGTCCACTACTAAATAATTTTTATCCTCTGTGTTCATAGCATCTCTCAATAACTGGAAATCAGGCGGATAATGCCTCTTTTCCTGCAACCCGCCTAAAAATATAGATGCAAATTAACAATACTACTGTTTGGGTCATGGACAAAGCAGAGGTCAAAGCCTCATTTTCAAAGTTAGCTAGGTAGTAAACACCTACAGAGATTGTCTCAGTCCCCGTCGAATATAAAATGATCGATATGGATAATTCTCGCAGGAATATGACAAATAAAAGCACCCAGCCTGCAAATATCCCAGGTTTTAAAAGAGGTATCGTTATACGGCGCAGTGTCGTGAACCAGGTAGCACCCGACATACGGGAACTTTGATCAAGTTCTTCAGATATAGCCAGCATGATGGAAGCAATATTCCGCTGCCCGTATGGAAAAAATCTCGTGATATAGCCCAGAAGAAGGATCCATAACGTGGCATAAATTGGCGTCTGGATGTACGTGACCAAAACACCCATGGCTAATACAATCCCCGGAAACCCGATAGGAATCACACACAAAATGTCTAGCACCTTAGAACCAAAACCTTTGGTACGATGTATCATATAACTAACGACCAGGGCCAAGACCATCGCAATTGAAGCGCCGGAAAACGCCAGGATAAAGCTATTAATTATACCATCAGTGGCGGCTCGTATACTATCCTCTCGCCACCAAAATAATGTTTTGACATAGTTATTCATGCTCATATCGCTGGGAATAATTTCTGCGGTCCAGACCGGATGTAGGCTAACAATGAATAAGCAAAAGATGGGCAAAACAACTGCGACGAATATGTAGGAAAGGTTAAAACCGAATGCCACCCATTTCCATTTACCAAGGTCCAGCACGTTCGGACGGAACCCCTTACCCGTAACTGTTGTGTAGGATCTTGGCGCGATATAGACCCTTTGAACCCAGATCAGTATTACTGTTATGACACCAAGCACCATACTCATGGTGGCACCAAGATAGTGGTTGGCATCATCACCCACAGCCTTTGTAAAAATTTGTGTGGTAAGCGTTTCCCATCCGTAAGGGGCAGCCAATTTAAAGGGGACACCAAATTCTCCGGCACTCGTGACAAATACTATTATCGCCCCGGACAATATCGCCGGTGTTACAAGGGGAAGGGTAATTGTCAGAGTGGTTCTAAGTAACCCGGCACCTGTCGTGCGGGCACTGTCTTCAAGAGACGGATCCATGCGCCTGAGTGAACCAATAACAAAAAGATAAACTAACGGAGTAAAAAATAAACCGGTAACCCAAATAACGCCCCAGAGATTATCCACATTCAACAAATAACCTTCGGCACCAAAAAAATCCCGATACCAGACATTCAATAAGCCAATTCTGGGCGATGCCAGATTATGCCATGCGATAGCCCCTACAAATGGGCTCAAAAAGAAAGGTATGAGATTATACGGTTCGAGGTAATCAGCCCACGGACAGTTGGTCCGGGCGTTAATCCAGGCTAACGAAACGCCTAGAAAAGTAGCTAGGATCATCGTACCGGAACTGATAATGAACGTGTTAAAGATCGCTTTCGGAATGACCCGATCGGTGTACAAGAGGATGTAATTTTCGAGGCCCCATTCCGTATCAAATCCCAGGTCATCTAAAACGAGGAAACTACTCACAACAAGGGTTATGAGTGGCAATATAACGGCGACCGCAACAATTAACCCTACGATAACGGTCACGATCGTCTCTTGGGTTAAAAAACGACGCCACGTCTGAACAGGCTCAACGGGGGCTATGGCTTGGGCCACCGGCTTCAATCCTTATACTGAAGGTGAAACTTAATATTAGTGGTAGGAAAAACCGGACCCAGCGTTAGCGGGGTCCGGCGTATAATTCGAATTAACGGAAGTTTTTTGTCCACTCGGCGCGGGTGGCTTTAAATTTTTTCTGGGCACCAACCCAATCTTTCATACCGATCAGCTTTTCTTTACTCAAATCGAGCAAATATGGCTGAGCTGCTGCGGGTGCCTTATAACCTTCTCTAAAGGTGTACAGGGCTTCACCCTCGACTACAACGTCCATCCCAGCCTTACTCAGTAGAAATTCAACCAGAAGCTTAGCCGCATTTGGGTGTTTTCCCCCCTTAAGCACTGCGATCTGGTTACCAAGTAATACTATTCCTTCTTTGAAAGAACCTATCTTAATCTTACCTTTAAGATCAGGCTTCTTTTTAACGTTTTGATAAACCCGTCCGGCTAGGTTCCACATATCAAATGGGCGCTGGCATGAGATTACCATCTGCATTTTTGGCTCAGTTCGAAACTCGATAATAGGATCAGTTGCCTTAAGCTTTTTCCAAAAAGACTTGAAATCAACTGCTCCCGCCTCACCAAGTGCAATGACGGTATTCGTATATGTGAAGCTTTTTGTAATATCTGAGCTGATCGTTTTACCTTTAACGGCCGCAACAGTAGCACCAGCGTAGGAATTTATCGTAAAGTTACTCATCCCCGGGCATGCCGTATTCCAAACGGGTTGGAATGCATATGCCAGTGGAACGACTGCATAGGGGTAATCGGTGTACTGACCTGCTTTTTTTGCGACACCGGCACTATGTTTCCATTGCCCGCTATCAAGCTTTAAAAAGGCGCCTCTTTTTGCAGCAGCAGAAAAGAAACCGGGCGCGCTAACCAAAATGGCGTCAACGGTAAATTTCCCCGCTTTAATCTCTTGGCGAACCTGGGACACCGTTGCACCAGTACCTTTACGAAGGTTGTTGTATTTGAAGTCGTCTCCAAGTCCATAATATTCCCGGAATGCTTTCTGCAACCGCTTACTAGTGCGGTCACTTAACAACGGATTGATAAGAGTAACAGAGCCCTCACTTTTGGCCCCTGCTATTAATTTTTTTTCCTGTGGTGTTATATGAGACCCCGCCATCGCGACGCTCGCTCCACCTATAAGCAACGCGCATGAAACAGATAATGTTGTGAGTGATTTCTTCATAGAGACTATCTCCCTGGTAATTTAAAGTGTCACGCCCCTTCATTAAGACGCTCGCCCATTAAGAGCTCATGGCTACTCTGTTAGGGTAATCAATAGTTCAAAGACGTGCAATAGTGCTGCATCAGATAAATTTATGGTTTTCAGCAGATTTGACAGTGACGTTTACTCTTTTAGTCAGGTTTGATAGGAACTCCTTTGCCATCTTGGAATTTTCACACTTTTCTTTCGCTCATTAACCCTAATCTGGTGCAATACTTATGAAATTTGGTTTATTTGGTGGGGCTGTCCTCAAGAATGATGGTAACTCGGGCGACAGCCTGGGGTATGAACCTTTCATGGATATTGTTCTTGAAGCAGAAAGTTTAGGCTTTCAAAGTATGTTTTTGGTAGAGCACCATTTTGGGGGTGACGGACAAATTTCAGCGTCGCTAAACTTGCTATCTCACCTATCAGCATTAACTTCAAAACTCCGATTAGGTACCGCCGTCACGGTTTTGCCGTGGCATAATCCTGTTTTACTTGCCGAGCAGGTTGCTACACTCGACGTGTTATCTCAAGGACGGGTCGATTTTGGTGTTGGAAAAGGCTACCGCGACATTGAATATAAGGGGTTTTGCATACCAAAAGAGGAGGCCTTTGATAGGTATCAAGAAGCTATCAAAATCATTAAAAAATCATGGACTTGCAGGGACAAGTTTAGTTGGGATGGCGTCTATTGGAAGTTTAAAGATATCATCGTGGAGCCCGCTCCTTTCCAGAAGCCGCATCCCCCACTTTGGTCAGCTGCCGGTTCTGATGATTCCATCCGTGCAGTTTCAGGTTCTGGCTTTAACGTTCTCTTTGACCACTTTGCTACATTCGAAAGAACCAAACAACGACTGGATATTTGGAGGGCAGCATGTACAGAAAACGGCAGAAAATTTGACCCTTATGAAGTTTGTCTTGCTCGAGGCCTAACAATTACCTTATCCGACAAAGAATATGACGAAGCTATACAACGAAGGGAAGCCCGTTTGTCAAAAATGATAAATAGGTTTGGAACTCTCCCCGGGGTAAAAAATGAACGTCCTAATAGTTACTCTGACAAAGGTGCGGAATTGGATGATGCGGCGTTGATCGGTGATCCTGAAACAATCATTGTGCGATTAAAAGCATTACAGGAAATGGGTTTTGAGTATGTAAACATCTTGCTACCCGATGACGAAAAATCCCTCAGACGTTTTTCTGAGGAAATTATGCCTGAGCTTGACGACACTATTAGACAACAAACAGAGGTAAATGAGCCGGCCTTAGCAAAATTATGATATAATATTGATGCCGTTATCTATCAATTTTATCAGCCGCCCAATGAGCTATTTTCCGGACAAACTCGGTGCAGGCATCAATCTGCGTAATCTCGACAAACTCATTAGGTTGATGTGCCTGAGTAATACTTCCTGGCCCACAGATCACCGAAGGGACTCCCGCATCTTGAAACATTCCTGCTTCTGCAGCGAAGGAGACAGCTCCGGCTTGATTTTGCCCAGTGAGTTGTCGCACTAAGGCCTCTGCTGGATTATCGTCACTCGGGGTCAACGGCGGTATCGCCGCAACCTTTCGGGTAACAATTTTAACTTTTGGATCTATTTCTTTTAGGGGTGGCAAAAGTTCCTCTAGGCAATATCTTTCAAGCTTTTCGAGTAATTGACCCGCATCCTGACCAGCAATGCTACGGCAATCCCAGTTAAATTTACATTCTCCAGCGATAATATTGAGAGCGGTTCCTCCTTCAATCATTCCGACACTAACGGTATTGTAGGGGGGTTGTAATCGTGCATCGAGAGAACCGCCCGTTTGAAACTCTTTGGCCTTCGATTTAAGGAAAACGACACATTCGGCAGCAACCGTAATAGCATTTACCCCACTTTGCGTCTGTGAAGAATGTGCAGGACAGCCAGTGACAACCGTTTCAAAGATGGTGACACCCTTATGAGCGTTCACCAATTTCATGCTGGTTGGTTCACCAATGATGGCAGCCTGTGGCATAGGAACGTCCCTAATCATGCGAGAGATGAGAGCAGGAGCGCCCAGACAACCTACCTCCTCGTCATAACTGAATACCAGATGCAAAGGCCTCTTGAGGTTGAGCTTGATCATTTCAGGTACAAGCGACATCACCACAGCGATAAAACCCTTCATATCGCAAGTGCCGCGCCCATAAAGCAATCCATCCCTTTCTACCATATTGAACGGTTCACTTTGCCAATCCTGACCCTCCACCGGCACTACATCCGTATGACCGGAGAGAACAATACCGCCTTCGACCATTGGACCGATTGTAGCTATCATATCTGCCTTGGTCCCATCCTCATTCGGGGCTATGTTGCATGAGATACCGTGTTCCTCCAAATAATCAGCTATGAATTCGATCATAGCTTTGTTGGACCTAGCAGAAACCGTATCAAAGGCAATGAGCCGCCTAAGTATCTCAAATGGTGTCAACACATCCCCCATGATTGAATTCCTCATGCCCGCCAAAATGCGCGCGTCAGTAGTACCATGACTGTAAAAAGTTCAAGTCGTCCCAAGAGCATACCAATAGCCAACAACCATTTTGCTGAACTCGGAAGTAATAAATAATTTCCTTCCGGACCAATTACTGACCCAAGGCCCGGTCCAACATTTGCGATTGCCGATGCAGCTCCTGAAACGCTGGTTAAGAAGTCTAAACCCAGGAAAGCTAGGCCGATAGCCAGTAAAGCGAATGTCATACCGAAAACAAAAAAGAAGCTTAAGACCGACTTCATAACTTCATCCGAAATAGGCTTACCATTATAGTAGGGGATAAAAACGCCATGAGGCTGGGATAAATTCTCAAACTGTGTCTTTGCGGCGGCGTAGAGAATTTGGAAACGAAAGACTTTGATACCGCACGTCGTGGACCCGGCACAACCACCAATAAACATCAGGAAAAAAAAGACGGGAATAGCAAATGTTCCCCACTTATCAAAACCGTCAGTAACATAGCCTGTACCGGTCATAATGGAGACGACATTAAAAGATGACAAGCGGATAGAGTTCAGCGGATCGACATCATTTACTAACCAAAGCCAGCCTGCGACGAACAAAATGACTACCACCAACACCTTAAAAAACCATTGCACCTGACTATCTTTAAATAAGACGCCTACTCTTCCTTGAAGGGCCAATAAATATAACAGGAACGGCAGGCTACCAAGTATCATACCTACAGTCGTAATTGCCTCTACTACGGCACTATCATAATAGGACAACGAAGCATCGTGGGTAGAAAAGCCCCCGGTAGCAATAGTAGTCATCGCATGAGCGATAGCATCAAAGCCACTAAGTCCAGCCAACCAAAGTGCCCCAGACCAAATAACGGTGAGTGCCAGGTAAATGACAACGATGGCTGCTGCGATTTGAGCGGTCCGCGGTAAGGCTTTATCCGATTGATCAGAAGATTCCATATGGAAGAGCTGCATGCCCCCAACCCGGAGTAAGGGCAACACCGCAAGGGCCATTACTATGATTCCAATACCACCTAACCATTGGAGGAGTGACCGCCAAAGTAATAAGCCTGGTGGGGCGGTATCCAAATTGACAATTACCGTAGCCCCAGTTGTGGTAATACCAGACATAGCCTCAAAAAACGCGTCGGTAAAACTTAGCTCTAATTGTGAAAATGCGAAGGGAAGCGCCGCGAATACGGTCAAAACAACCCAGCTGAGGGTGGTCAGTATAAATGCCTGGCGAACCGAAAGTTTGGCTCCTCCCGTTCTGCTTGTAAGTGACAATGAAACGCCGACAAAAAGTGTGACACCACCAGCTGCGGCAAACACTTGCCAATCGGGATTATCAGCAAATATATCGACGGCAGCAGGAACCATCATCATGACGGCCAATGTGGTCAACAGAAATCCGAGTATGAGAAATATGGGACGAAAATCGATCACAGCGTTTTTGACTTGAACTCAATTCGATCAAAATTAAGTATATGAACTTCGACCGTGAAAAGGGTCAAGACTTCTTTTATTAGCCTCTTTTAGCTCCCGAGTGGATTTCCAATCATAGCCAGGAGTTCGCGACGGGTAGCACCATCACTTCTAAACGCACCAAGCATACGACTGGTGACCATGTTTACGCCCGGCTTATCCACGCCTCTCGTTGTCATGCACTCGTGCGCAGCCTCGATCACAACTGCTACCCCCTTGGGTTCAAGAACAGCATTGAGCGTGTTTGCTATTTGCGCCGTCATCTTTTCTTGGATCTGAAGACGCTTACCGTAAACTTCAACTAACCGCGCGAGCTTGCTGATACCAACAACTTTGGTATCAGGAAGATAAGCAACATGTGCTTTTCCTATAATTGGAGCTATGTGATGTTCGCAGTGGGAGGCGAAAGAAATATCTTTTAGAACGATCATCTCATCATAACCTTCCGTTTCATCAAAAGTACGGCCAAGTAGTTCATATGGATCCTCATTGTAACCCCGAAAATATTCCTCATAGGCCCTTACCACACGGCCGGGGGTATTGATTAGACCCGGACGGAAAGGGTCATCTCCAGCCCAACGTAACAGCGTTTGAACAGCCCTTTCTGCTTCTTCTCGGCTTGGCTTCTCTACTCGTGAAACTTGCTCTTCCTTAATCAATCTCTCGGCTTTTTCTACACTCACTCTACTTTTCCTTTCAGGAAAAAGCCCGGCATACAACCGGCCTAGCTGCACTACAACGTTATAATCTCTAGTTTCTGAAACTTAAAAATAGTTTTTTTTAAGCTTTTCGCTAGTTTTAACGCCTAGACTTTCTTCTACGAACTTAAAATCGATTAATTTAGGAGACCAATTTCGTGAGGAGAATCAAGCGAAAAAGCCGGAACCGAAACGCTAAAACGTTTTCCATCCTCATTTACCATCTGATACGAACCAACCATAAAACCTGATGGCGTTGAAAGTGGTGTACCGCTGGTATATTCGTAAGTCTCACCAGGTTCCAGAACTGGCTTTTCCCCAACCACGCCTTCTCCACGGACTTCTTGGACCCTTCCTTTTGAATCTGTTATATGCCAATGACGGCGTAAGAGTTGGACGGTTTCATCACCATTATTTTCGATACGTATGTGATAAGCCCAAACGTAATGGAAGTCATCCGGCTCAGACTGGTCGTCTATGTAGCTGGTATCCACTGAAATTCGTATGGCCCGCGTAGTTTCCGAATACATTAGTTTAGGTTCCCATATATTTATCTATAGGACAAATTAGCATTATTTTTTAAGACAGAGAACACTAAAATGTTGGAATAATATAATCGACGGATAGTTTGTTCTAGCCGCCCTTCAAATGTACCGCCTCATCTTTGATCGGTTGATACGTTGGAGCAGAGACAAATTTGTCTTTGATGTCCGTATGAATAAAATCAGCCTTTGATCTGCAAAACACTTCTCTTTCAACCTCATACCAGAAAGTAGGGGGATCAAAGGTACCGCCCCCAACTCCCACAAGACCGGGACGGGCAGTTAGACGCCAGAATAAGGACGTTCCACAATTACTACAAAACTGGATCACAAAATTACCGCCCGACTCGGTTTGAAATTCATGCGGTTTAATTGAGGTTTCGCCTGTGTTTATGGAGACTAAATTGTTTTCAAAGTAGACCGATATGCCCATCGCACTTCCGGTTCTTAACTGGCAGTACCTGCAGTGGCAAAGACCAACATATTCCGGGTTACCTTCCGTTTTATAGCGAACGCCCCCGCAAAGGCATCCACCTTCATGCGTATCCAGTTTGTTCATATTTGATCCTATCACCTGGTGTTTCTTTCTTGAATCTACAATTCTTATGAATAACGTCTTTAAATCAAGGTAAATGAACATCACTTGAAGCCACTCCTAAAAGTGCTTCCGTAGATTCCGAAGAAATGATGGTTTGAGATCCAAGCTATTTAACCATTAGAGCTATATTCTGATAGGTTTATTCTCCTTACATGATCTATCAGCAGCCATTGTTAAAGCGAGGACGTCACGTGCATGCTCAGCCGTTGCCAAACCGACGCCACCCATCTGGAGAGTGTATCTGATAAAGGAGTCGGTTTCTTCCTTCATTGGCCCAAAGAATTCTCCTAATGCAAAATCTCCAGGCATTGCAGACCCTAGGAATGCTACTTTTACCTCATGTTCTGGTGTATAGGGGCAAGGAATTGGTTCTGCTGAGGCAAGCACAAAGTCACGGTGGGAATCATCAATATTCAATGAACCTCCCGTTCCCTGAAGATCAATCTCCATCGTAGCTGTATATGCAGGCCAATGATGAGGAGGTAGCCAACTCGTCCCAAGGGTCGCAACACTTCCATCATCAAACGTAACTATCATCCATTGAAAATCATCTCGATTGTATGGCTTGAACACTTTACTGGCAGAACGGGCGTAAACTTCCACTGGAGTTTTCCCCTCCATATACCAGAGTATTAAATCAACCATATATGTCAGAGTGTTGATTGACGGCGTCGTATTGGGTGAACGTCGCGCTACAGCTTCACCAACTGCTCGGGTAACGTAGATTTTTCCGAATGCCATTACGACGTCGCCCAGGTGTCCGGCCTCTACAGACTCTTTGGCCAGCAAATAACGTTTTCTAAAACGCTGGGTGTAACCGACAAATGCAGGTGAGCCATTTTGCTTCGCCGTTGCTATGATATCATCTGCCTCGTCTAGGTTTAAAACGAACGGTTTTTCTATAAGGACAGGCTTCCCTAGTTCAGCAGCTAGCTTCGCTGGGCCGTAGTGTGATTCTTCATCTGTCGATACTATAACCGATTGAATTCGTTCATCATTTATAGCCTCTTCATAATTTTCTGTAACTATGTCTGCCTTGACTGCTTCAGAAAGTTTGTCCAGTTTGCCAGGATCGATGTCACATATTGCCAAATGACCAACTTGAGGGATCTGTGCGCAAGAATGGGCACGGAGTGTTCCGATTCCGCCTAGTCCAATCACAGCAACGCCAATGTTTTTCATTATCACCTCCACGGGAGTATTGGTTTTATAATTCCAAACACTAAAAGGTTTTTACATCGCCTGCTCCGCCATAGGCCATCCAACCACCATCAACAAATAACGTTTCCCCCGTAATATAAGAAGCCCAATCAGAGACTAAAAACGCTATTGCCCGGGCAACCTCATCGGGTGTACCTAGTCTATCAATCGGAGTGCGATCGCACAGCCTATTTGTATCAATTTTACCTTCATCAACGAGGCCTTGAACCATTGGGGTCGTGATGTAACCAGGACCGACAGCATTAACACGCACACCATGAATTCCCCATTCGCAAGCAAGTTCGCGTGTAAGTGCAATCACAGCAGCTTTGGAGGGTCCGTATGCCGTGCGCCTTGGCCATCCCCCAGGGCCATTTACTGATGCTATATTAACAATAGAGCCGCGCCTCTGGGGTACCATAATGCGGGCCGCTGCACGACATATTTGGAATGTACCCCGGAAGTTTACATCCATGATTCTCTGCCACGGTCCAATATCACGCTCAATCGCAAATTTAACTTCGTCAACTAAGCCGGCGGCGTTTACGACCACATCAAGCCCCCCTAGGGCGTTAGCCGCATCAGCAACAATTGCCTCGGCCTCATCCTCGACAGATACGTCTCCGATGAATGTCTTAAAAGCACCTACGATTTCCTGTGCATTTACGAGCCCGTCAGCATTGATATCAGCTAGCGCAACCTTGGCTCCTAGTTCACACAATAAACCAGCCGTCGCTGCACCAATGCCGCTTGCCCCACCAGTTACCAGGGCGGATCGACCCAAAAGAGATATAGACTGGTTAGCCATGATATATCCTCCGTTATAAGCGCAGAAAAATCCGGGAAAAGTAACAACCTACCGCCGCCGTCGTCTAAAGGTCTTAGCATTACAGCAGTTGTTTAATGGAATTAGAAGACTTCTGGAACTCGATTTTATCATCATAAACTCGTTGTAGGAAAACGGGTAATGCTCAACCGCCCTTCAACCTCAATGCTTCCTCGTTCAAAGGCGTGTAAACCGGGCCAGTATCAAATTGATTATTAACATCTGTATTAATAAATTTTGCTTTGGATCTACAAAATACTTCCCGTTCAATTTTATACCAAAACGTAGGTGGATCAAAAGTACCTCCACCGATCCCCGTCATACTGGGGCGCCACTGACTACTCCATAACAACGTGGTACCACAATCAGAACAGAACTGAAGATGGCTCTGCCTCCCAGACTCTGTCGGATATTTAAAAGACTTCAGGGAGGTGTTTCCCTGAAGCACGTTAACTTGACCACTATCGAAGTAGACCGAAATGCCAAACGCACTGCCTGTTCGCAGTTGACAATAACGACAGTGGCAAATACCAACGTATTTAGGGTCACCCTCCGTCTTGTATCGTACCGTTCCGCAGAGGCATCCACCTTCGTGAGTAGCTATATTATTCATATGAGACCCCGACGCTTACCATTTTCGTAAAATTTTTCGTCTCGTCATTAAAACACCCCACTGATCATCTTCCAACATTAGACTCGCTTCTCGGGTGGTGTTATCGTTTTTGTATGAATTGACGAATGCCTTTATATCTCTTGCTCCTTGGCCACATAAAGACGGGTGCAACGAAAGAATAGAAATTCATATCAAAGGGGAGATTTTCACATGAAGATAGGGTTTAGTGTAGCGACGCCAGATGTTGATACCCCGCTCCTCCCCGCACAACAGGGAGCATTCGGCGAAAATCTCGATGTTCTCTCCGAGTATGGTTATGACGGTGTTGAGGTTTCTATTCGGCAACCAAAAGAGCTTAACCTAGATAAACTCCAAAAGGAAGTAGAACAAAGGGGTTTGGAAGTTGCATCCATTCACACTGCTGCTATCGGTTTTCAGGATAAAATTTGGCTGTGTCATCCAGATAAGTCTATCCGTGATGAAGGAATGGTAAGACTCAAGGGAGCGCTTGAAGCAGCTTCATTTTTTGGAGTTGAAGTCTTAATTGGCTCTTTCCGTGGCCAACTTAGTGATGGAGAGGCTAGAGAGGTGTCGGTGAATTGGATGTATGATGCCTTCAGAGAAGGATCTGATTATGCCGAAAAACTTGGTACTAAGATCCTTTTTGAACCTCAAACTCGATTTTATATTAATTTTGGTTTTACCGCTCAGGATGGCGTGCGGTTTGCTAGTGAAGTTGACAGTCCTGGAATGGGCCTGATGCTTGATACTTTTCATATGAATATTGAAGACACCTCCTTCGCACAAAGTATTTTTGATGCCAGAGAATATTTGGGGTATCTGCAAATAAGTGATAGCAACCGTCTTTATCCAGGAGGCGGTCATATCCCGTTTAAGGAGATTATTAGTTCCTTAAAAGCAATCGATTTTGATGGCTACCTGTCGCTGCAAGTTGAGATGAATCCGGATTTTAGAACGGCTGCAAGATTGGGGATCAATCATCTTCGTAGTCTCTTATAGAATAAGGAGTTTTCAGAATTAAAACCTGACTTTACTAACCTTAGGTAAAAACAATCATAATTCTAAACTGGTTTTTGAAATAAATTATCGCCGTTAATATTCCTAAAAAATCGTTTTAATCTTTTAAGTGTAAGTTAATTCTCTAACATTCATCTACATAAAAATTGTAATATATTGAATTAATTATATTAATTATTGTATTGTCTTCTCTTTTTTCGGCTCCACTATGCCTATATTAGTGATTCGGCAAAATGGCTATTCCTTAATAATTTTTCAATTTGATTTTTGCTCAATATGATTCTTGTTAGCCAATGCCCATGCCCTTCCTTTTTGAGGCTTGATGGCGCTTAGTTTAACTTTGTTATGTAACCTTGTTATTGGTAGAATGCATGAAAGTTAATCAGGTTTTATTACTAAAGGGCTAAGGATAGGGTGTCATTTTGCACCGACAATTAGTCGTAATGGTGTTAAAACCTCAAGTAAGCTCCAGCGTGCGACTAAAAGGTTTTTTTATAGATTGTAACAGTCACGTATTTCAAAAAGTTGCGGGCGTAGTTCAGTGGTAGAACGAAAGCTTCCCAAGCTTTAGACGAGGGTTCAATTCCCTTCGCCCGCTCCAATTTGGGATTTCCTCAACGTTAGAATAATACCGTGGAGGCAAAGGTTTGGATAACCACCAAATAAATACCATCTCATATGGAGAACGAATTGATACGGACGTGAACACCATGGTGGATGGAATGTTTGAATTGTTCGACGATTTTTGTGACCTCGCCCTCAGCCGGATATATAACCGTACCGATGGTATGAGCAACGGATTTGATTTTGATGCTCTTTTTCCCGAAGAAATTTCACGCTTCAAGGTTACCTGGATAATCTGCCTCTCTGAACTGATGTTTTTCAGTATGAAAGACCAACCAAAACTAAAATACTTAAAAGCACATTTTCGAGAAACAATGAATCTCGAAGCTCAAGAGAGAGCGCTCCAGACGTTTATAAAGCAAGCCCTGATACGGATCCCAAAGGTCATTGAGGAAGATAAGGATTTTGTGCAAAACGAAATCTTCAGTGCCCCGACAGAAAACAAGGAAAGCGATGAACCGAGAAACCGTGGACTAGGACCTAGGCTGGCCAAATTGATTTTGGAAAATGCCTTTGGGCAAAACGAATTGCTAAAGCCTATTTATAATGACATCAGAAAAGTAGTCGAAGTTGAGTTTAATAATGCATATGGCCACTGCTCCATCTCATGCAGCAAATTTAACATCGTTTAGTCTTTATATTAAACTACAGAAAGAAGGTGTTGCGGATTTCAATCCAGGCTATAGCAATACACATAGTCACAGGGAAGATAAACCAGCGGATCGTCCAGTCGAATAGAGAAAAATCCATAAAAATTTATTTAGTTATTATTATTGTTTGATTACTCGTATCTAAGGGCTTCTATAGGGTCAAGCCGTGCAGCTTTCCGCGCCGGATAAAAACCGAAGAAAACTCCTACTGCCGCGGCAAACCCAAAAGCGAGAAAAATGCTATACGGTTGAACAATTGCCGGCGAATTACCAATCATTGCGATTATATAAGACCCGCCGAGACCAAATACGATCCCTATGACGCCACCAATAAGAGATAACGTTACGGCTTCAATCAAAAATTGTAACAGAATATCTCTTCCTTTGGCACCTACAGCCATACGTAAGCCTATTTCACGTGTCCGTTCAGTAACTGAAACCAACATGATGTTCATTATCCCTATACCCCCCACAATCAACGAGATAGACGCTACCGCCGCGAGCAGTAAATTCATCACACGAGATGAGTTCGCCCGTGCCTCTAAAATGGAAGAAAGGTTCCGAACAAAAAAGTCATTTGGTTGACCAGGCCGTAATTTGTGTCTTAGGCGCAGGAGCTTTGTCATGTCCCGGATAGTATCGTCGACAACCTCTGCGCTGTTTGATTTAACAAACACGACGCCAACCAACCTACCGCTCACTCGACGACCACCAAGAGTTCTCTTCTTGGCAGTAGTAAGCGGAATAAATACCACATCATCCATGTCATTTCCCATGGGAGTTTCACCCTTTCCCACCAATGTCCCAATGACCGTGAATGGCACTCTTTTAATACGAATGATTTGCCCAACGGGATTATCATTACCAAATAGACTCTCGGATACAGTCTCCCCAATCAAAGCAACTTTAGCAGCGGAACGGACTTCGTCATTACTGAACCAACGTCCATCCGCAATTTCCCATTCCCGCGCCTGTCCATAATCGGGCGTAACCCCCCTTATGACCGTTGACCAATTTTGATTTCCAAAAATAATCTGGCCGGAACCCCTTACCGTTGGAGCTGATACCTTAACCGTCGGTACTTCGTTCTGTATGGCAATAGCATCGTCCTCTGTAAGCGTCCGCCGTGAACCTCTAGCACCCCGTGCACCACCGGAAGTTGTGGTACCTGGGACAACAATTACCAAGTTAGAGCCAAGTTTTTTTATCACATCGTCGACCTGTTTCTGGGCCCCAGCGCCGACAGAAATCATCACTATTACTGCCGCAACGCCAATAATTATACCAAGCGCCGTCAATACGCTTCTCAATACGTTAGCTTGAATTGCGCCTAAGGCCGCCATTATACAGTCGCCATACGTCACTTTGTCGTCACTCCTTATGGCATTTTAGAAAGCATCTCCGAGGCGCTAACTCTTTCCTGCAGTGTCTCATCACTAGTTAGCCGACCATCCTGAAAACGAATGATCCGTTTTGCAAAACGCGCAACATCGGCTTCGTGGGTAACAATTATTACCGACATACCTTCATCGTTAAGTCTTTGAAAAATTGACATAATCTCAACCCCAGTTCTCGTGTCAAGTGCACCTGTTGGCTCGTCTGCCAAAATAACTTCTGGTTCACTCACAAGGGCCCGTGCAATTGCCACGCGTTGTTGTTGACCGCCCGATAACTGTGAGGGATGGTGATCCACGCGATCGGATAAACCAACATCTGTTAACGTCTTCTCTGCCTTACTTCGACGCTGTATCTTATCAATCCGACTATAAAGCAAAGGCAATTGTACATTTGATAAGGCGGAAGTTCTTGCAAGGAGGTTGAAGCTCTGAAAAACAAAACCTAACTTGCTGCTGCGTGTTGCCGCTAGATCATCGGGTGTTAACTCTGATACGTTAATACCGTCCAAATAATATTGTCCCCTAGTGGGCGTATCCAGGCAACCAAGCAGGTTCATCAGCGTGGTCTTGCCGGATCCAGAGGGTCCCATTATTGCCACAAGCTCACCTTTAATAATCGAGAAGTGAACGTCACTGAGGGCATGTACAACATTATCACCAATTACATAGTCCTTACTGATACCAACAGCCTTAATTAACGGTTTATCCAAGTCAGGAGTGTTCATATATAAAAATCCAAAACAGGATTAACGGGACACCGATTTGGAAAGTTTTTTATCTTCTCCGACAAGCACTTCCCGCCCCTCAACTAACTCTCCCTGGGTAAGTTCATAAAACTTTCCATCACCAACCCCTATCATCACATTTATTAGTTTTAGCTTGCTGCCTTCCAACACCCACACCCGACCCGGTGATATTGTGTTGGCGCGGCTTTCAGCAATAATAGCTCGATATTTTTTCTGCTGCTCTGGAGTTAAATATTCAATAATTTTATCGCTGTTTTGCCGGCGCATTTTTTGGATTATCTCCCTAAACCCGGAACCTCCTCCTCCAGAACTACGCATAGCTCGAATGCGCTGCCCGATCTTCCTGTTCAAATCCCTAACCTGATCTTTTTGTTGTTCAGTCAAAGTTAGTTGCTTTGCGAGACGGTTCAGACGAGCTTGCGCCTTAGCACGTCGATTACCGCCTCCAGAACGCCCCATGCTTTGACCACCCTTACCAGGCGAGACTATTTCAGAATTATCTGCGCCTGACGGAGTAAATCGCAAAGCCGCACCAGGTATTTTAAGAATATCTTTGCGGTCACTAACTTTAATCTCAACATTTGCTGTCATACCCGGCAGCAACCGGAGGTCGTTGTTATTCGTATCTATTACGACAGTGTAGGTAATTACGTTCTGGATTTCCTGGGACTTTTTACGGACCTGATTAACCGTACCAATAAAGGTTCTGCTAGGGAAAGAATCAACAGTGAAGGAGGCAATCTGACCCGACGTTATCTGCCCAATATCGGCTTCATCAATGCTTGTTTCAACCTGCATTTTGCGAAGATCCCTGGCGATCGTAAAAAGAGTTGGCGCCTGAAAACTTGCCGCAACTGTTTGTCCGATATCAATGTCCTTACCTATTACCACTCCATCAACAGGTGACCTGATATAGGTGTTTTTGAGTTCCACTTTAGTAATGTTGAGAGTGGCTTTTTTTTGTTCAACTGAAGCTCGTGCCTGTTTAACCTCGGCACGCGCCATCGATAATTGGGCATCACGAGCCGCCACCGCAGATTGTTGTGCGAGAACTTGCGCCTTTGAAGCTTTTTCTTGTGCCACTGATGATGCCCAAGCTGCTTTCGATTTATCAACCTGGCTTACAGCTACTACTCCTCGTTCGAGAAGTTTTGTCTTACGATCATAATCTAGCTTAAGATCACTCCTAAAAACCCCAGACTTCTCAACATCAGCTTTCAGGGCAGTGAGAACGGCCTTTGCATTTGCGAGGTTTGCGAGCGCTTGGTCTACGGCAGCCCGTTTGGTAGCAACGACGGCTTTGGCCACTGATACTTCTGCCGTCGACTTTAAAACCTCTGCCTCAAAACGCTCTGGGTCAATGCGTGCAATGACCTGGCCCGACTTAACCTCTGAATTAAAATCTACCAAAAGCTCTGACACTTGCCCCGAAATTTCTGAGCCCACTTCAACCGACACAACAGGATTTAGTCGTCCCGACGCAGAAACTGACTTAGTAATACTGCCCCTTTCTATTTTTGCTGTTTGGAATTTTTTCGCTGGGACACTATCACCATCAAAAACAAAAACTGCTCCTGACAGGAGAAGAGCTAGACCTAAAAGCCCTATCGCTATGTAATAACGCCTAAACAATGAGCTTGCCCCTATCGACCTGATTTAAAGTAGTCTTACTTCATCCAAATGACAAATAAACTTGATGTTCTTACAGCGTAATCACTCTTTGTAAACAATTACATCTGAGTCAAATTTTTCAATAATTTGGAAAATTATTTATTTTGCCTAGTCCCTAAACTTTTACTCTCCGCCAGGCGGTATCTGCCGGTAGTCTTTATCGCTATTTCCAATTCCCTGACTTGGTCAAATCCTACTCCCACTAACATAAACCAATAATCGTAGCATTAATCCCCTTTCGGCCGAAACATCTCCAAAATCCTATTTTGTTAGGTATGTTAATTGATGTTAAGGTTTTGAAAATTGGCAACTCCCAAGTCCATATGTGAAGAAGTTAATATCGAATGAAAGCAGTAAAATACCATTTGCCAATGGCGACCTTACATTCGGTAACAGGATAATTAATTATTGTTATTCTGGCATTTGGCACATTCGTGTTGGCTGCAATTAAAGGTGAGGCCGAGCACCTAGCCAAGTTAGGCAACCACACGTTGATGGGGATTGTGATCCGGCGCGCCTGAATATTTTTTATTTATTTTTGAAAATCATCGCTGTCAGGGAATTCGCCATTTACCGAACGAAATTTAAATTGCACACCGATAAAAATCGCCTTGAAAGGCCGCAGAAGACCCAGACATAAAATTAATATAAGGGGTGGCCAAATTACCATATGCAACCATAAAGATGGTTGGATGGAAAATTCCAGCCAGAAAGAAGAACCTGCAACAACTGGCCCTACAATAAGCATCACAGGAACTACGGGCCCATCGCCGGCATCATGCGCCGAAAACCCTAGATTGCAATTGTCACACGCCTCAGAAATCTTCAGATAACCGGTAAAAAGTCGACCCCCAGCGCATCTCGGACAACGACCCAAAATTGCACTCCAGACCGGCGAAGAACTAGTTTGTTCTATCTTCCTATTAGCTCGGTTGAAATTAGCCAACCAGTCGGTGTCCGAACTCCGAAGACCCCCACCAGTAAACATTTATGTAGAGGAAAATCCATACCACATCCACAAAATGCCAATACCAGGCGGCAGCTTCAAAGCCTATATGTGCATCTCTTGTAAAGTGGCCGTTCCGGGCACGAAAATAACATACGATTAAGAAAACGGTACCCACAAAAACATGAAACCCGTGGAAGCCCGTGGCGAGATAGAAGGTTGAAGGGTAGATACCGTCGCTGAGGCCAAACACCAAGTGACCATATTCAGCGATCTGCACCCCTAGGAACAACACCCCAAGGATAACAGTAATGCCAGTCCATAGGACGACCTTTTGCCGTTCACCTTCCAGGATAGCATGATGGGCAACCGTTACCGTCAAACTCGATGTCAACAATAATAGCGTATTCAGCATCGGAACCCCGGCAGGGCCCAACGCGTCAATGCCTTCAGGTGGCCACGGCCCCGCAACATTACTTAAAATAGGTAGACTGGAATGAAAATAAGCCCAGAAGAAAGCAAAGAAAAACATCACCTCGGAGAGGATAAACATCAAGAAACCGACCCGTAGACCCGTCTTAACTGCCGAGGAGTGAGACTTTCCGTCATTAGCTTCACCGATGACGTCCTTAAACCAGCCTACCATAGTTATTGCCAGCAATATGCCTCCGAAAGAGACCAGCCACGGGACCCCAGCGTGCATGAACCAAATGAGGCCAAAGGCCAATGATAATGCTGCTGCTGTGCCGACAATTGGCCATGGGCTTGGCTCGGGGACATGCCAGGGTTGTGTAGTTGCTGCTTCTGTTGCCATGTTACTTCATCCGTTTGGTTTGTCAGGGTATCAAACAACTTCTCTACTAAATTTATTATCCATTTCTACGGGTCACAGCCTTCTTGGATTGACATCATTCGCGTCAATGCGCTTCGCAGCAAGTTTCTCAACTGCGCTTTGATCGTTATCCTGAAAAAATGTATAGGATAGCGTGATGGTTCTTAAATCATCTGCACCGCTGTCCTTCGCTAATTCAGGATCAATAAAAAAAGTGACCGGCATCTTCATGGTCTGGCCCGGCTTCAAAACCTGTTGCGTGAAGCAGAAACAATCGATCTTGTTAAAGTGGATCGCTGCTTTGTAAGGTGTGACATTAAACGATGCCGTACCAACGAGAGGTTGGTCAGAATTGTTCGTCGCTTCAAAATAGGCCAAAGCCTGTTCACCTAAACGAACTTTGATCTCACGTTGGACGGGCCTAAAACTCCACGGCAATTTTGAATTAACATTAGCGTCAAATCTAACAGCGACAATTCTTTTCAATACTTCATTTGATTTCGGTACAGACGCAGCAACTTGCGTCGTGCCAGCGTACCCAGTGACCTGACAGAATATCCGATATAGGGGCTCAGAAGCAAAGGCCAGCCCAACCATACCGGCGACCAGGGAAAACAGCACTAAAGCCGTACCGCGTTTCCGGTAATTGCTTTTCTGTTGGAGCGTTGTTTTTTTAATCATGTGCGACGACTATTCTGCTCCAGGGGATACGTATATCTTTTCACCGTGTTCCTCTTCGGGAATTTCGGGAATTTGTTCATGAGTATGAAACGGTGCTGGTGAATCGACAGTCCACTCTAGTGTAGTCGCACCTTCACCCCAAGGGTTCGCAGGCGCTTTTTCTCCGGAAACAATTGTTTTCCATAAAATGTAAAGAAACAATAGAGCACCGACTAAGGAAATGGCACCGCCAATGCTGCTTACCATATTCCACCCTGCATAGGCATCTGGATAGTCAGGAATACGCCGAGGCATTCCCGCCATACCTAGAAAATGTTGAGGAAAAAATAAAACGTTCACGCCAATAAAGGTAATCCAGAATTGCCACTGACCCAGAGTTTCGTCGTACATTTTTCCACACATTTTTGGAAGCCAGTAAAACATGCCGCAAAATATTCCGTATATAGTTGCAATCGACAAAACGTAGTGAAAATGAGCAATCACAAAGTATGTATCGTGAAACGCCAAATCGACGCCAGCATTTGCCAGGGTTATACCTGTCACGCCTCCAACGACGAAAAGAAAAATAAATCCCATGGCATAGAGCATAGGTGTCTTAAATTCGATAGAACCACCCCACATCGTGGCTAACCAACTGAAAATCTTGATGCCAGTGGGAACGGCAATAACCATGGTAGCCAAAACGAAGTAAATTCGCGTTTCAACATTAAATCCGACCGTAAACATGTGATGAGCCCACACGACAAAACCTACAACACCAATCGATGCCATGGCATAGGCCATACCTAAATATCCAAAAATGGGTTTCTTGGAAAATGTCGAAACCACCTGACTTACCACACCGAAGGCAGGGACAATCATGATATAGACTTCCGGGTGCCCAAAGAACCAAAAGAGATGCTGCCAAAAGATGGGGTCTCCGCCGCCAGATGCATCGAAGAATGTCGTTCCGAAGTTGCGGTCGGTTAGAAGCATCGTCAACGCACCGGCTAATACGGGCATAGCAAGTAATAGAAGAAATGCTGTAATCAAGGATGCCCAAATAAACAGTGGCATACGATGAAACGTCATACCCGGCGCACGCATGTTAATAATTGTTGTAATGAAATTGATGGCCCCAAGGATAGAAGAGGCGCCGGCTAAATGTAAACTGAGGATAGCGAAGTCAACGGCCGGCGTGGGATGATAATCGGCATTAGAAAGAGGGGGGTAGACAGTCCAACCTGTTCCGGCGCCACCTTGCACAAAACCGGATAACACCAGCAAAATAAAGCCCCCCGCAAGCAGCCAGAAACTGATATTATTCATACGAGGAAAAGCCATATCTGGCGTCCCTATCATCAATGGTATAAACCAGTTTCCGAAGCCACCAATGAGTGCCGGCATTACGACAAAGAAGACCATGAGAAAACCATGCGCCGTCACCAGAACGTTATAAAACTGGGTATCGGTAATAAATTGAATGCCAGGCACCGCGAGTTCCAATCGTATCGCCATTGATGCACCCATACCCAGGATTGCGGAAATAACCGCAATTGTGATGTACATGGTTCCAATATCTTTGTGATTTGTTGAGTAGACCCAGCGTTTCCAGCCAGTCGGCTTGTGGTCATGGTGGGCGTGGTCATCATGGGTTGCCGCAGTTGCCGTATCAGACATAGATTTACCTTTCTAATTCCTTGTTCACGCCGCACTCAGCGGACGATTGTATCTTTCCGCACCACTTTGACCGGTGAAGCGTCATTGGCAAATTCCTTTTTCGCCTTGTCTAACCATTTTGCAAAGTCTTGTTTGGATTTAGCCTCAATCACAATCGGCATATATCCATGATTTACGCCACAAAGTTCAGAACACTGCCCCCTATAAACCCCCGCCCTGGCAGCAGGTACGCGGATCCAAGATTCATTGATCCGACCAGGTACCGTGTCCATTTTAATTCCAAATGCGGGGACAGCCCAGTTATGCAAAACATCTTCAGAAGTCATAAGCACCCGAATAGTAGTATCGACTGGGATTGCTATACGGTTATCAACCTCCAAAAGCCTGATTTGCCCTTTTGAGGCATCGATTTCCTCATCAGGAATTATATTACTATCAAATGCAAGATTGCCAGCATCGGGGTATTCGTAGGACCAATACCACTGATGACCGATAACCTTAAGGGTCATCTCGACCTTCTCTTTCGGGGCCTTATCCATAAACACAAGAAGTTTCATGGAGGGCACCGCAATAACAATCAATACAATGATTGGTATTACTGTCCATGCCACCTCTAAAAGTGAATTATGGGTTGTCTTTGACGGAACGGGATTTGCTTTTGCGTTAAACTTTACGCAAATATAAACCATCAGCCCCAAAACAAAGAGCACAATGATCACTTCAATAACCAGAAGGAGGTTATGAAATTCTACTATATCGTCCATCACCGGTGTAGCGGATGGTCTGAAATTCATTTGCCACGGTTGCGGGCCCGACTGCGCGAACGAGGGTCCTGTTTGCAACCAGGCAGCAGCCAGCAAAACAGTATAAAACAATCTCGATACAATTTGTTTATATTTAGTCATACCTTCTTCCTTTGACCTCATTGCTTTCAGTCCCTAGGGGGTAAAACGTACTTTTACGATAACCTCGAATGGTAATTTGATGGCATTGTAACTCTGTGAAGTTATAAAAACCCAATCTAGCAACCAATTCTATACCCGATCTTTTTATAAGCGTAAACCCATACGAATTTAGGCAAATGGTTATTTATGGCTGAATTCCGAGGTTTATTGGAAAAAATTTTTACGACCTATATTAAGTTTCTACAATACCCGCCTAAAGTTATTGCCGCCCCCCAGTTGGGGTGATAAACCACGCGGAAATGATAAGGTATTAGGCTTGATCTTATCTACCCAATACCCCCAACGGGCGCCAGGAAAAACGTCCGCCTCTTGACCGTAAATTGTTCCGGGTCGAACCAATGGATTTAAAAAAAAAGAATACTATCCTGCTGATTATTTTGGTACTAGCTGCCGTTACAATGTTCATTAGCATCATGGTTAAAATGCTCAGCGGCTAACCAAGGCCTTTAATTAAATAACACCATTTTTCGATACTTTAATGCTGATTTCAACGAAGTATTCGCCTATTAGACGATTAGGAAGTTTGCCTATATCCGCTGGAACTGTGATGTTTTTCTCAGGAAAATACATTTTATCGACGATTACTGGCGATGAAGTTTTGCGAGCTGCATTATTGTGATACATCCCATGCCCCTTGGCCATAGCCGCCGACAGTTATGGCAATGGTCCGCACTTGCCGTTGTTTCCCTTGCTATCGCTGGGGTATTTGCGGGGTTGCTGGTACTCTCCCGCGCTCCTGGCACAAGTGAAAGTGTCCCCTGGCCAGAGGACTTCTTTCAGAAAGGTCTGATTGTGCACGTCTCACTCTCCTTCGTCGTATGGTTTTTAGCAGTATTTGGAGCATTAAACACAGCTATGGCACCCCAAATTAATGGCCATTCGCAATCTCATATTGGTAATTTTATGGAAAGAATTTCTATTTTATTGTTTACCGCAGGAATTATCTTAATCCTTATCCCTGCCTTTCGAAATCAAGGCACACCCTCCCTCAACAATTATATCCCCGTTATTATTGATCCCCTTTACTATTGGGGTTTGTTCTTATTGGCGCTTGGTATCTTAATATCTGTGATCCGTGTTTTTAAGGATTTAAACGGGGTCGTGGGTCAATCGATGGATGAATGGCCCCTCCTCATATGTGCCGGCCTTCTGTACGTTACCGCTTTTGTCGCGACAGGAATGTCTGCCGAGCAACTCCAGGCCCAGCCGGTGAACTACGACTATAATGAAAGCTTGTTTTGGGGAGCAGGTCACATACTGCAGCTTGTAAACGTCACTCTATTCCTTATCGCCAGCAGTATACTTTACCGCCAAACTTTCAAAACATCCCTAGCAGGTAGAGCCTTCTTCATTTGGACTAGTAGCATTTTAGTATTTCTGGGACTAATGGGTTTATCTTTATTTGGTATTTTTGAGGTGGAAGACCCTCGACACTTTTCTGCATTTACCAAACTAAAATATGCACTAGGCGTGCCGGTGTTAATGATGGTGGCTGCACTCGTAACGGGACTTTGGAGACAAAGAACCAAAATTTCCTGGCTGGATCCGGCTTCCCTCAGCCTTGCTTCGGCTCTCGTAGTATTTGGAATTGGAACGCTACTTGGTTTCTTTGTTGATGGGCACGACACACGTACACCCGCCCACTATCACGGTCTAATCAGCGGCATTAACTTAGTCTTTGTGGGATTGTTTTACGTCTGGTTTTTACCACTTTTAGGTCGACCTCTAAAACCAAGCAAGCTTCTACCTGTCCAAATCATCCTCTATGCCGGCGGTCAGTTATTATTTGTTATTGGCATGTTCGCAGCAGGCGGTATGGGAGCATCGCGCAAAATTATGGGAGCTGGTATAGATGTGGACAGTTTTTCTGCTATTTTTGCAACCGGTCTTAGAGACCTAGGCGGCGGCCTTGCAATACTTGGGGGCGTTTTGTTTGTGGTTATAGCACTTAAATCGCTTTTCAGACCTGCTAACACCATGCCATAAGTTAAGTTGGCTTAGACTTATTTGGACATTATGATACGTAATCCCCTATTAACCGACATTGGCAATCGACACAGCACATGACGCAGTCCTCGCTCTCCGAGCAAGCTACTACGGTTCCACTCGATAAGGAACCAAACGGTAGCGATACGGCTGCCTTAGTTTCGAGACCTCCAATCGTTGATTATGCAATCCTTTTAAAACCACGGGTTATGTCACTTGTATTGTTTACAGGCTTTACCGGCATGCTATTAGCGCCCGGAAATATCGACGTCCTTACTGGCACAATTGCTGTTATCTGCATTGCCCTAGGCGCCGGCGCATCTGGGGCTATTAATATGTGGTACGACAGGGATATCGATCAAATGATGCAACGTACTAAGCATCGACCCTTACCAGCCGGGCGTTTAAAGCCTCGTTCAGCACTTTTTCTTGGTACGGTACTCTCGTTATTTTCGGTCGCTGTGATGGGGATTTATGTTAATCTAATTTCGAGCCTATTGCTTGCCACGACCATCGCATTCTACGTATTCATTTATACGATTTGGCTTAAACGTAGAACACCCCAAAATATTGTTATAGGTGGCGCTTCGGGAGCCTTGCCGCCAGTGATTGGATGGGCAGCCGTTACCAACGACGTGAGCTTAGGGTCAATTGTTCTATTCGCCATTATTTTCATGTGGACACCTCCCCACTTTTGGGCGTTATCACTATACCTTTCTGGAGACTACGAGAGGGCAGGTGTTCCAATGATGCCCGTGGTCTCGGGTAAAACCGAGACCAAGCGGCTGATTCTCATATATACCCTTTTGCTCGTTCCCATTACCTTGATCCCAGCATTTATTGAAATAATTAGTCCCATAGGCGGCGCCGTTGTTTTACTTCTTGGCCTTATTTTCATCTGGCACGCTTTACAAGTACGATCCGGTAACAATCCTGATGCACCACGTTCCATGTTCCGATATTCCATACTTTATCTCTTTTTAGTCTTCGTAATATTTCTCGCCGATCACGGGATCATACCTATTATTTTTTAGGTTGCTTGAATGGCCATACTATTCGGTCATAGAAGCACTCCTTCAATTAGCCAAACAGACTTCCCAAATATTCTGCGTACCCATAACATTCTTTCGACAACTTGTTTCCTGTCATGAGGCCATATAGGCTAGAAACTGAATTTGGTGGGCCGCGGGTTTTGTAAAATTAAAACTTTGAAATACGTTAGTACACGAGGGCAGGCACCAACCCTGCCATTTGACGAAGTTTTGCTCACTGGTCTGGCCCGTGACGGTGGGCTCTATTTACCGGAAATATGGCCAAGATTTTCAAATGCTGACTTAAAACATTTGAGCAGATTACCTTATACCGAGCTTGCTATCCAAATCATGACCCCGTTTATAGGTAACGTTATATCTCACGATGACTTTAGCAGCATGGTAGAGGACACTTACCGTAATTTCCAGCACCCTTCTGTGGCTCCATTAAAGCTACTAGACCACAATCAATGGATCCTGGAACTATTCCATGGACCGACATTAGCCTTTAAAGATTACCCCCTCCAACTGGTTGGCCGGTTATTTGCTCACGTCTTAAAAAAGAAAGGTCAAAAAGCAACTATCGTAGGGGCTACTTCAGGTGATACCGGCTCTGCAGCCATAGAAGCCTGCCGCGACAAAAACCTCATCGAGGTATTCATGCTACATCCGGCTGGTCGCGTGTCAGACGTTCAGCGCCGCCAAATGACTACAGTACAATCGGCTAATATTCACAATATTGCCCTGGAGGGTACATTTGACGATTGTCAGGACATGGTAAAATCGCTATTTTCTGACAAGGTTTTCCGAAGAAAACACCATCTTTCCACAGTAAATTCCATCAATTGGGCACGCATACTGGCCCAGGCAGTTTATTACTTTTGGAGCGCCTTAGCTTTAGGAGCGCCATACCGTAAAGTTATATTTTCAGTACCGACAGGTAACTTCGGCAACGTCTTCGCCGGATACGCGGCTCGGCGCATGGGGTTGCAAATAGAGAAATTTATCGTCGCCTCTAACGCTAATGACATTCTTACCCGGTTCTTCGAAACTGGCCAAATGTCAGTTACCGAAGTGATCCCAACATTAAGTCCAAGCATGGATATCCAAATCTCCAGTAACTTTGAGCGTCTGCTCTACGAATACTATAAGCAGGACGGCAAGGCCGTTGCAAAAGTGATGGAACAATTCCGCCGGAAAGGTTTAGTTAGCTTTGGCAAAGGCCGTTGGAAAGCAATAAGCCGTCTCTTTGAGGGACAACGTGTGGAGGATAATGCCATAAAGGATGCCATCTTTAAGGTTTACCAGGAAACGGGCGAAATATTAGATCCACACACCGCTGTTGGCGTTGTAGCGAGCCAGAAAGCGCTCACCAATAAAAACAATCTCGTCATCTCTCTGGCGACTGCTCACCCTGCAAAATTCCCAGATGCTATTCAGGAGGCTACGGGTATCCGTCCAGCACTCCCACCGCATCTAAATGACCTTTTTCAAAGGAAGGAAAGTTATTTGACCCTACCGAATGATTTTGAAAGTGTACGCGAATTTATTGCCACAACGTTAGAAAATGGTTCTAAGGCATGACAGTACAAGTAACGACCCTGGATAGTGGCCTCCAAGTTGCGACAGACACTTTTAAAACAGTGGAGACGGTGTCCTTAGGCGCATGGGTAAGCGTTGGAACTCGTCACGAACAACCCGAACACAACGGGATCTCCCACCTATTGGAGCATATGGCCTTCAAGGGAACAGATCACCGATCTGCCCGGTCGATATCGGAGGAAATAGAGGCCGTAGGGGGTCACTTAAACGCATATACGTCTCGAGAAAATACGGCTTATTTTGCTAAAGTGCTGAAAGACGATTTGTCCCTAGCTACGGATATAATTTCTGACATTTTACAATACTCCCCTCTAGACCCAGAGGAGCTTGAGCGAGAACGGGCCGTTATTATCCAAGAAATCAATCAAGCCTATGACACGCCAGACGATATTGTTTTCGATTATTTCCAGCAGGCTGCATACCCAAACCAGGCAATTGGCCGACCCGTTCTGGGTTCAGTAGCCCTGGTTAAAGGAATTCCACGGGACACAATAAAAAGCTTTATGACGGAACAATATGCATGCGACCGCATCGTACTGTCAGCTGCGGGCAACGTAAATCATGACGAATTTGTTGCCCTGGCACAGGATACCTTCACGACGTTACCCTTCAAAAGTCCCAGAGCCACGGAGACGCTGGACTATGTAAACGGGGATTACCGAGAAAGCCGCGATCTTGAGCAGCTGCATCTCGTCATGGGTTTTAACGGACTTTCGTACCTTGATATCGAATATTATCCGATGGCGGTGCTATCGACCCTTCTTGGCGGAGGTATGTCGTCGCGGTTATTCCAGGAAGCCCGTGAGCGAAGAGGCTTGGTATACAGCATTTATTCCTTCACATTGAACTATCAGGACGGAGGTCTTCTAGGTATATACGCCGGTACCGGCGGCGATAACATAGGTGAACTCGTGCCGGTCATTTGCGGGGAAATAACATCGGTTTGTGGTAAGGTAACAGAGAATGAACTGGCTAGGGCTAAAGCACAGCTAAAATCTGCAATTCTCATGGCGCTGGAAAGCTCATCCTCAAGGTGTGAACAAGCGGCTCGACAGCTTCAGATCTTTGGTCACACCATCACAATTCCTGAGGTCATAGAAAAAATCAACGCGGTAAACACAGATGCCGTGGAGACAGTCGCCCGCCGCATATTTTGCAGTCGCCCGACTATTGCCGCTATCGGGCCCACCAACAAATTGGATGACTATGCCCATATAGAAAATTTGCTACCATAAATACCCTTTGCTACGTAAAATTTACGTTGTTTCCGGTTCGTATGGATTTACTTACTTATTAAGGCAAGGTAAGAAAATTGTTTTAGGAAAGACATTACAAAAAAGAGGTACCTGTAAAAGATTTAGGCATGCCCCACATCGTCAGATAGCATACGGGGGTCAATTCCGAGTCTCTGTATTGCCCGCTCCCACTTGGTGTCGGGCTCAATGTCAAAAATAATCTCCGAATCACTGGGCACCTGAAGCCAACCGTTAGCCCTAATTTCCATATCTAACTGACCAGGTCCCCATCCCGCATAGCCCAAAGCTAACAAACTTTTTTGAGGGCCTTTTCCTTGCGCAATGGCTTTCAAAATTTCTACGGTAGCGGTCAAGGCAACACCATTTACCACCTCTAATGTGGCATCTTGTTGATAGTCAGAGGTATGCAATACGAACCCCCTTCCTGATTCAACAGGCCCACCAAAATGGACAGGAACATCCCTGGAGAGGTGTTTTTCATCGAGCTCTAACTGACTTATTAGTTCTGCAAATGTAAGAGAGTCTAGACGCTGATTGAGCACCAATCCCATAGCCCCCTCTTCTGAATGCGCACACATGTATATAACCGACTTGGCAAAGCGTTCATCTCGCATACCTGGCATTGCAATCAGAAGTTGTCCGGTCACATAGGATTCATCCTGGGAAATATCACTCATTATTTAAAGATCCAAATATTTGAGATACTCGTTTATTATCCATTGAACTTCAAAAGAAGCTTTATTATCTCATTGTCACATATGGCAAGCATTGATCAAAGGGTGTTGCACATTAAAATCCAATTTTATTTATCAGTCCAAAGCTATAACTCCGTGTTATAATTTGTCGATCATGACCTCTGTCGTATGAATTTGATAATTTCCTTTGGCATCGTTACCTTAAGTTATTGGATCACTTAGGCCAAATTGAAAATTTGTTTTTATAGTTGATGAAATACTTACAAATGAATAAACCAGTAACATTATGACCTTCAATTCCGTTCGCTATACTGCCCTTACAATCGCCGCACTTAGCTTCTATCTTGGATTAGGAATATGCAACTTCGGAACCGCCCAAACCGAAGTTAGCGCATCTAAATGGTTCGAAAACGAACAAGGCAAGGTTCGCCTAATTTCAGCCACCCGAGGTGTAAAAAACAGCAAAAATATACAACTCGGCCTGCAATTTAAACTGAAGGATAATTGGAAAATTTACTGGCGAACACCAGGCGATGCCGGTTACCCTCCTCAATTGGATTGGAAAAACTCTAGCAACCTAAAACAAACACTATTTACTTGGCCTGCTCCTACCCGGTTTCAAGTTCTTGGATTTCAAACAATTGGATATAAAAAAGAGGTAGTATTCCCAATTGTAGCTACCGTAAATAACCCGGAACGATCTGTGCAGCTAAGATTGGCGCTGAACTACCTCACATGTGATGATATCTGCATTCCCATTAAGACGAATTTAGCACTTAATCTACCGTCCGATAACGGCACCCCTACCGAGTATCTGGACCTTATACGTGATTTTGCATCCAGAGTACCACATGAAGGTTCCAACGATAGCCTGAAGATATTGCAGGTGGAAACTGCCGGCGAGTTTAAAACAATCGATAAGAATGTCCGTAAGGGCTTTATACGCTTGGTGATCGAAAGCGCTTTACCGCTAATCAATCCAGATGTGTTTGTGGAGGGTCCTGAGTTAGCCTTCTTTTCACTACCCCAGATCAAGCTGGGAGACGATGGTAAGAAAGCTGTAATGACTATCCCGGTATCGGAGGAAGGGGGTACCAAAATTGAGCATACAAGTCTCAGGTTTACGATTACCGATGGTCAACGGTCGATAACCGAAAATCATCTGGTTTCTACTGGATCACTAATCTCCCAACCCTCATCCCATGTTCAAATTTCTCTCCCATTCATTCTAGGTTTGGCCTTGATTGGCGGGATTATCCTCAACCTGATGCCTTGCGTCCTTCCGGTTCTATCTATCAAAATCCTCGGTTTAGTGGCCCATAGCGGTACGACGAACACGACCATTCGGATGAGCTTTTTAGCTTCCTCGCTAGGTATCTTATTTTCATTTTTAGTCATTGCTACAGGGCTCATTATACTAAAACTAACCGGCTCTGCGGTAGGATGGGGCATTCAGTTCCAAGAACCGTGGTTTATTGTTAGCCTAACAGTCATAGTAAGTCTGTTCGCATACAATTTATTTGGCTTTTTCGAATTAAACCTACCATCTTGGCTGGGCAATCTTGCTGGCAGACCAATTATTACAAACGAACTACACCAAAACTTCAGTGTTAACTTTGCTGCTGGCTCTTTTGCTACAATTTTAGCAACTCCCTGCTCCGCACCATTTTTGGGAACAGCCGTCGGCTTTGCCCTGGCAGGATCCCTAACTGAAATATATGCCGTATTCGCGGCACTGGGCATTGGAATGGCGTTACCTTATTTTCTGATTGCCCTTTTTCCCGTGTTGGCCAATTGGCTGCCCAAGCCGGGCGTCTGGATGGTCCGAGTAAAACAACTTTTGGGTGCCGCCCTAATAGCAACTGCAGTTTGGCTAATAATGGTGCTAGCCGTTCAAAGCAATATATCCTCAGCCACAATCATTAGCGTTCTTATGATTGCCATTGGTGGAATATTATTTGGCAAGAAATACATAACCGGCAGTTGGCAGAAATTAGCGACTTTTTCGATATTTGTATTTATTTTTGGAGCAATATTTACACCCTATTATTTGACTCAACGGGGATCATTGGACCCCCACACTAGGGCGTCTGATCACTGGGTAGCGTTTGCACCTGAAAGAATTGCAGAATTGGTGTCGAACGGTAAAACGGTATTCATGGATGTAACCGCTGAATGGTGCATCACCTGCTATGTCAATAAGGTTGCGGTACTTAACCGGGGGCAAATCTACGAAGTCCTGTCAAAGAGTGGTAACGTGATTGCAATGAAGGGCGACTGGACCCGACCTAACCAAAAGATCGCAAATTACCTAAAAACCTTCGGCCGATTTGGTATTCCATTTAACGCCGTATATGGGCCAAAAGCAAAGGAAGGAGTGGTTTTACCAGAGCTGTTGACTACCGGCATTGTTCGCGCTGGCTTTAGAAAAGCCTCCGGCGACATTATTTTCTCCAAAAAATAAGCAATATAACTATTCCCGCAATGACATCAGTCCCAATATTTATGCTACAGTTTTGGCGCTAGTTTCCGTGTGAATGTTATAGTAATTACCCGCAAAAATCACCGCGCCACCAACTAATATTGCTAGTTCAAAAGCTTCCTGATAAAAGAAAAACCCAACAACAGCCGCAAGCGGGAGCCGTAAAAAATCAATAGGAAGAACTAATGTTGCGTCAGCATAAATAAACGCCTTGGCTAGGCAAAAATGTGAGGTCAAACCCAATACGCCTAAAGATCCAATCCAAAAGATGTCTTCGGGTTTAGGCGCAACCCAACCGATTAAGCCAGGTACGAGACCGACAACCGCTTGTACTGCGGTCATATAGAAAAGTATGGTAATTGGCGCCTCCGTATTAGATATCATTTTAGTAATCACGTAAGTGGCACCATAGCCTACTGCCGCCCACAAAACGGCTAAATGCCCTAACCCAAATCCCCCCAGGCCTGGTCGCAAAATAATTAGGGTTCCTATCAAACCAAATAAAATTGCAACCAATCGGCCCCGGTTCAATCTTTCGTTAAGAAGCAACACCGCCATTAATGCCACCCAGATTGGTGTTGTGAATTCAATGGCGAATACCGTCGCAAGGGGCAGCAGTGACACACCCAAAATCCATGCAGCTTGTGCGCTATAATGAAGGATATTCCGAAATATGTGAATTTTGAGCCGCCCTGTTTCGGGTACTTTAATACCCTGCTTTGCCAATACTAATAGGATTATCCCGAAACCAACCAAGCTCCGGAGAAATACAATTTGGAAAGTATTCATAGTATCGGAAAGTTCCCGTGCACCAACGGCTATCATCAAAAACGATGCCATCGCACCCAACATCCAAATTGCTCCTTTAATAGTCAGAGATAATGGAGGCAAGGCTACGCGATGTCCTTAAATGCGCTCTGATAACCAAATGGCAACACGTGAGCAGGATTTCACTGCCGAAGCTAAAAAGGGGTAGCCGGGTGCGTTCTCCGCCCCTTCAAGCAAAGCCGTTTCTTTGTGTTCTGCTTCGTCTTTTCGAAACCTCTCGATGATTTCCAGAATTTCGGGCTCTTCTTCGGAAGCGAGTTGGGCAGCCTGGTGACTATAATGTTCTTCGATTACTTCTTCCACAGCAACTGTGCAGGCCATAGCCGCTTCCCGGCCCATCAATGCAGTACCAGCACCTAATGCGAAACCTGCAACATGCCATAAGGGCGCGAGTAGAGTGGGACGCACCCTCCTCTCCACCATGATTTTATTGAAGGTATCCAAGTGAACTACTTCCGTATCCGCCATCTCTCTGAGCACGGGTTCATCCTTGGTACCACTCAAAACTGACAACTGCCCCTCGTAGATACGTTTAGCGCCGTATTCACCGGCTTGATCCACCCGTATAATGCGCGCTATCAACTCTTCTTTTGAAAGGTCTCCGGGGAGCCGCCCTAAGATTTTTTCTTTCTGGTTCATTTAACACCTTAACCTTTTAATCGGGCACTAAAAATACAGGCTGTTGATAACACTAAAGAGGCAACGATATTGTAAACAGACATAGAGAAACCAAACAAGGTCCAGTCTATATCGTCGCATTGTTTCGACATGGATTGAGTTAGTCCAACCTTTAATTCAGCGAGGCTTCTTGGCATTGGTTGATGTCCACCACAGGAGGTGGCGGACTGCCACCAATGCTGTTCCACACCCGTATGATAGAATGCCAGTGCGGCGCCAACGAAAAATATTACACCAAACAGATAGCCGACAGCGGCTCTATTCCATCCTCCAAACGCCAGGGCGAGCCCACCAAATAGGATGATACTCCCATATGGGATGCGCTGATAGCTACAAAGTTCACACGGGTTCAATTGATAGCCGTATTGAGCAATCAACGCGACCCCTAGAGCGCCTGCACTCGCCAACATAACCGAGGTCAAGAGATGAAATCGAAGCAAATAGCTCATAAGAGTTAGCCCACGGTCGTCAAAGCAAAAATTTTACAAACAAATATCCACATAATAATAAAACAACAAAAAATAAAAATAAAACCCCCAAACGGCGCTCGATAAATTCCCGTATTGATTCACCTAAGTACCAAAGAAGAGCCGTTACAACGAAAAACCTAAGCCCCCTGGCAATTAAAGAAGAAAATGAAAAAATACCGAAATCGAGGTGTGTAGCCCCGCTTAGAATTGTAATAACTTTATACGGAAATGGCGTTACACCGGCAATGAACACGGCCCAAGCACCCCAATTAGTGTAGACCTTCTGGAACTCCTGGAATTTCAAATTATAATGGTAGAAATTTAAAATGGGCTCTCCTATCTGATCAAAAAGGAACGCACCAATTACATAACCGGCCATGCCGCCTAAAACCGACGACGCCGTGCACACACTTGCGATTACCCAAGCTCGATCTCGGGTTGCCAAAACCATGGGGATTAACATGATATCGGGTGGAATTGGAAATATTGAGCTTTCCAGAAACGATACGAACGCAAGAGCCAACAATGCATGCTTGTGAGCAGCAAGTTCAAAAGTCCATCCGTAAATGCGCCGTAGCATCGCCAACTCAATTAAGGGGAGTTCTATATAGGAACTAACTATCTACTTGGGTAGGCTTTGGCAAACACGGTTATGTCGTTACCATAGGTGGTTGACCGATTTTTCAGCACAAATATGATCATGGTCCAAAATTTGTTGCCTCGGTTGCGGTGTCGTCAGACGCGCCGAATTCAAAATCGCCTTCATTTCATATAAATAGGCTTCCAACCTACGTTTTATTTAAAAATAAAGAAGGAAATAAGTTTTAGACACCCTCATTATGAATAATTACTTGAGCACTTGCGAAATTTTCGTTCGGCTTTGACCAATGGTCTTAAGATTTAAGTAGAAAATCAAAATCTGTGGATGCACGCCAAAGATACAATCAACGACGCTTAGGATTTTATTCACTTCTGACGTTAGACAATTCAGTTGGTCTCAGTAAGTTTAAATCAGATATCAGTTTGCAAAGATTGTTTTAACTTGGGTTAATTACCAAAATATGTTGCAGGTTATTACGCTACATTTAACGTCGCTTATTCAGTCTTTCCTGACATACCCTTGCCAGCATAGCCTGATCCGAAACGGAAAAAGGCTGTCCATTAAATGTTAAAGTACCTTTCAGAATGTCAAAACGCACCTTGCCCACTGCCATGTTCAGACCTCCATATTTCTGCGCGTCCCTGAAAGCCTTAACCAGCGCCGTATTGGCGTCAGATGAAACTATTGCGGCGCCCGCCGCTGATACCGTGTCGGCGGCACCATCAGAAAGATTGGATATGACCGCCGTCCCCCCTGAGGCAGCGACTGCCTCGGCCGCCGCTGTTGTGGCAGTCTTTGCAGCAGTTGCGCGAGTTGCCCCAGATGTGGACTTTACTATGGTGGCGGAACTAACAACAGCAGCGGCACTGGCAGAAGACGCGGCAGACGCAGACGCAGCAATCGTGGCGGCAGCTGTTGCTGCCGTAAAAACACCCTCCTTCACTTCATTAGATGGATCTGCCTTGTGAGCGGCCAGTGCCGTAGCGGCCGTGGCCTCTGCCTCTGAAGCTGCTGTAGCAGCAGCATCCGCTGCTGCGGTGGCGGTAATAACAGCTGCCGCCGATATGGCCTCAGCTGCCAGTTCGCTAGCGGCTGTTGCGTTAGCGGCCTTGTCCACAGCATTGGATGCCTTATCCGCAGCGTCTACAGCAACTCTACCAGCCTTTGATAGTCTTTGAAGGACTGCAGCATCAGCGCCTGTTGAGGCGGCAAGAGCAGAAGCGGAAGCGGCTGCCGCAGCGGTTGTTATGGCGGCATCCTTCTTCTCCTGGTTCAAAGGGTCCGCCTCATGCTCAGCAAGTGCATTAGCGGCATTAGCAGTTGTGCTCGTTGAATCTATATTGGCTGCATCCGCGATGACCTGTGCCTCTGAAGCTGCTGCTTCAACGGCGGCAACTGCTGTTGAAGCAGCGGTTACTGCCGACTTCGCCTGGTCAGCTGCAATTGCTGCAGTACTGGCCGCAGCCGCATCAGCCTCGGGCCCTCCTAAATACCTCCGGATGTCAACGTTGACATTGAACTCGAATACATCCGGAAGCTTTATCCGGGAGCCACCGCCGACATCCGCGGCTCCCACCCAACGTCCGCGGGCATCAAGGCCCGGTTTGTAGGCCACGTCTGCTGAAGGCATGTGCCGGACAGCCCGACGGCAATCCTTCTTGGTCACCTCAAGAATTAGGTCCTTGGCCTCTACGGGGCTCAGCAAATTACTTGATGCAAATATTAATATTAATACTTTTTTCATGGTCCCCTCTTTGTTGGCTTACCCTTCAATGTGGTCCATTTGTTAGATCATGAGTTTGCAATGGTTAAGTTAATTTTCTGTACAAAGGCTTTGGTTAGGGTAAGCCAGAATGTCAACAGTGAGCAAGATGGTTATGCGCCATAACAGACCAAAACCAATGGAACCATGCGCTTAGAGGTTGTTATAACCATGTCAGAAGTTGCTCAATTAACAACTTTACCCTCAATCGAAATTTGCTTGTTGGGCATGTCGAGCATTGGGAATTCCTTCACGAACTTTGTCATCCCTATTGGCTTGAAAATGTCATGATAGAGGAACCTAAGGAGCTGAGCGACGGATATAATAGAGCACTTTTCTCATTTGCAAAAAGCATTATCCGCTCAGCAAAAGGATTGTCTCGTCTGCACAGTAAAGTAGTATATGAGAAAATAATAGATATTTAATTGGCGTTATTTTCAAACTGAAAACTGTTTATTAAAGGGTAAAATATTAGAAAAATTAAGACCCTGATTAATCGTTTAAAATAAAATGCCTCGGTGGCGGAACTGGTAGACGCGCCGGATTCAAAATCCGGTTTCTTCACGGAAGTGAGAGTTCGAGTCTCTCCCGAGGCACCATTTCTCAAGGTAAACATCAGCTAACCCTTTGGTGTTCATTGGTTTTTCACAAGACCCATGAGAAGGGGTAGTACAGATGGTAGATCATTTATCACCTTATTTGTTCCGAAAGCGTGGCATTTACTATTTCAGCAGAAGAGTTCCAAAAGATCTATTGGATCACTACGAACGGTCTAAAATCGTCTTTTCGCTTCGTACCAAATCTTGCAGGGCTGCAAAGATTAAAGCTGCATCACTTGCGTCCCAGTTAGAAGAAGATTGGCTAACGCTTAGATGGCGAAGTAAGGACACTCCTCTACTTAGGTTCCTCAAAGGTCAAGCTGCAGAAGCTAGAATATCCTCGTCAGCTCCACTGATGACAGAAGCTGGCACAATATACTTAAGAGTAAAGGGGGCTAGTAGGCCTATTACTTTTAGCGCTGCCGTAGAAAGAGCAATTAAAAATCTAACTGAACTCGTCGGTGATAAACCGATCGACACCTACACTCGTCATGACGCAAACCTTTTAAGAGACTCATTCTTTGAACGTGGTCTTAGTCGAGGAAGCGTCAGTCGTATGTTCAGCACCATTAGAGCCATAATCAACTTCACCACTCGCGAAGTAGGCCTTTCTGAAATTAACTCTTTCTCCGGAGTTTATCTGGGTGATGACAGAGAAGGTTCTGAAACGAAGAGAAATCCCATTCCGCTAGAGACAATCCGTTCAGTACAAGTTGATTGTCGCGTTATGAATGATGAAGTTAGATGGCTAGTAGCACTGATCAGTGATACGGGGATGCGTTTAAGCGAGGTCATAGGTCTTCTTAAAGATGACCTATCCTTAGAGGGGGAATATCCTCATATCCTACTGAAGGCACACTCTTCGCGTAGGTTAAAGACAAAGGGCAGTGAGAGAATAGTTCCATTGGTTGGAGCTGCCTTTTGGGCTGCTCAAAAAGCGTTCAATTCCACTCAAACCAATTTTCTGTTTCCCAGATATTGTAACGAGACTGAATGTAAGTCCAATTCAGCGAGTGCAGTTTTGAATAAATGGCTTAGACCCAAGGTCCCTTCAGGATGTGTCATTCATTCTTTCAGACACAGCATTAGGGATCGCCTTAGAGCAGTTCAATGTCCACCAGATATTGCTGACAGGTTAGGTGGTTGGTCATTGGCTGGCATGAGTGAACATTACGGCTCAGGATATCCAGTTGATGTGCTGTATAACTGGATGGAGAAAGCTGTTGAGAAGTAACTGTACTACCCCTTCTCATGGGTCTTGTGAAAAACCAATGCTGCCAATCCAAAAATGACTGATAATAGCCCTATAATCCAACGCCACCGACCTGAATTTCTTCACAACAAGCCGCATTTCACCAACCTCATTATCAGCGAAGCGGGCAAGCAGGTTCATCTCTCTGGTCTGCTTGCTTCAACTGCAGAAGGGGTGCTTGTTGGCGAGGGAGATCTGGCTGTTCAAATGAAATACATTTTTGATAATATTCGGGAGACATTAGCAATTGCCGGGGCGACACCCGCAGATGTTGTTCGCCAGAGAATATTCGTTGTTGATTTGCAGCTTGCTCAGCGGCCTATAATTCAAAATGCAATGAACGAGTTTTATGGCGAAGCTGGCTCGGCGACGAGTACTTGTATCGGTGTACAAGCCCTCCTCACAGAAGGGGCGATGGTTGAGATTGATGTAACCGCTTTAACGCCCTCGCTTGTAGGTTAGGAACTCGGGCCAAAGAGCCCGATGTCTGATATGGTCCCTCTAATCGTTTAAGGATATTTTTAGTGGCAACACCCGAAGAACTAGAAAAACTATCACTTGAATTTTCAATCCGCGATGTCGAAGGCGTTTTTGCAAAACTCTGCCTTTCCGAAGATGGCGAGGAAGCCGAGTCAATTCGTTGGGATGCCCGATCTAAAGCTTGGTCACGCGATAAAACTCCCGGCTTAGGAACCATATTAATGTCGCCGCTGGCATCCGAGGAAGATTTAAGATCGGCGGGTGTATCCGAACCGTCAATGCGGGTGTCAGGTATTCCTTGAAGTTCATCCCTCGCTTGAAGGTCAGAAACTCTGTCCCGATTTCTATGAAAAGCAGCCACGTTTTATTTTACAACTAATCGAGTGCCATGCCCTGGGTGATGTTAAAGAGCATACCGTGGGTATGCCGTATGTACTGTTTGAGCTTTGCAACAAGCATGCTTGGAGTAATGCATGAGCAATGCCGTGGGTATGGTTGTTGTATCCACCCTAATTCTAATTGTCAGAACATCCTAAAGATACTATTGACATAGGGTCTGACCCCTTTTTGAGGGGTAAACATTAAGCGCATAGCCTT